>NZ_LR777654.1:300000-600000 GCF_902806995.1 Chlamydiifrater volucris
TGAAAGAAGGTGGTTGTCCATGATCTATGAAAGGTACATAAGGATGCTCCTCTGAGGATACAGAAGCTTTTTCTTTTTCCTCCTCAACAAATTTTATTAAAGAAGGATCATTTTTGAGAAATACAGGAGCATCCATGAGGTAGAGATTGCCCTTATTGTAGAAAGCGTACCTATATGGTAGTTGGTGTAAGGATCTGTTTTCTGGGGAATAGAAGGAACTGAAAACAATCCCAAAATTAAATAACTGGATAACTTTCTTATGGTTCAAATCCATAAGAGGGTGTGAGCTGGGGAGGCGTTTTCTGATTCCTCCCCAGTTAATTTTGTATGCCTGCCCTTTTTCGTACTCATAGCATCCGTCGGGTATACCAGGAAGATCGATGGCAAAGGTAGGATTAGTAACGCTCTCATAACGACTGCTATACCGAAACGCCTTCTCAGAAGAGACAATAAAGCGAGATGTCGTTAAGTTATTTTTTATTAAATGGAGATGCTCTTTTCTAAGAGGAAGAATAGTGCTGAAGGGGTGGATAGTAGGGAGCAAAGGGAAAGTTGCTGTGGAGTATATCCAGGGGGAGGGGTAGCTAGTATTTGGTGTATGGTATATTTCCAAATATGCCACAGGACGGGGGGATGCTAATTTATACTCCGGATAGTGCTCCAGAACTTGACTTTGCGTAAGAATTCGAACCATTCCATAATTTCCTATGCCAAACAAATCGGCATAACTAACGGGTTGGCTTCTGGGGTAACGAAGTAAGTCTGGCCGATCTTTTTTCCAGCCCTTATCGAAGAAAAAACCTTGGCTCTTGTTATTGGAAAAATCTATCTTTCCCAGCTTTTGGCTCATTTGTTTATAATAGACCACTAGGTCTCTGGGCGAACGTTTCTCTACTTCCGTTGCACCTCCAAAAGAAAGAAATGGGCAGTGGTAAATCGAAGATATGGAATGCTTTTCCAAAAGTTCATCGGAGAATAAGTCGGAGACTGGATTAAGGTTTTTATCCACCACGTATATCCTGCCGCCATAGAAGTACACATAATCGCCAGGTTTTCCAATACAGCGTTTGACATAACGTTTCTTTCCTGGGATAAGCCCGAAATACTTAGTATCGGAATCTGGAACATTCATTCCAGAGACAGTAAATATTACTAAACTGCCTCTTGTTAAAGAAGACTCCCTAAAGGCTAGAGGTTTTTTTACAAATGGAACATGCAATCCAAAGGTAGTTTTAGAAACCAACATTTGGTCCTGTTCTCTTATCGTAGGTCTCATGGATCCTGTAGGAACTTCGTAAAGCTCGAACCAAAATTGACGAATAACTAGAGCGAGGCTAACGGCCAAGAACAGATTCTTAGCAAGGTCAAAAATTCTCATGAAAAGGGAATGAGGGGGGATTTCTGCTGCTATCGAAAGCACTTGTTGTGCGCAATGAGAAGCTTGTTCTGAATCCTTGCGAAAAATAGCATCTTCCAAGCAACGCAAAGTCCCCTCCAGAAGGGTTCTCTTTTCAGGAAGCTTTCGCAATCGTTTTTGCTTCAGAAGCTTGTAACATGAGTGAAGGATCCGTCGACTTTTATTCAAAGAAAAAGTTTTTTTCATGCAAAAAGGTGGGTACGGTGTTGGTTTCTTAATTTTACTAACGCACAACCTGGCGAAGACTACGTCCGGAGGGAGGGTAAAGGTAAATTTTTTTTAATTCAAGTTTCTTAAGAACAGAGCCAAGGGCAGAGAGTTAGTTTCTTTTTCCTAGACTCACACATCTGATGGTTATGCGCCCTCTGGGAGAATCTATGACAATTCTGGTTGGAAATGGAGAGATTTTTGGGTCCGTGAGATAGATTAAAATTTTTTTTCCGCTCAGTAGGGAATGATCTTCCGGCCAAAGAGATTCAAAAATAGTCACAGGTACTTTAGGATCTTGTTCTCCTTCGATGGTCAAGGGTAGGAAAGAATTTTCTTCAGAGGTACTATGGTCAGAAATGGGAGAGAACGTTAATCCAAGTAAAGTATTCAAAAAGCAGATCATATTAATCTCAGCGCCTTCGCCTTCCACTGCGGAAAGGTTGTCTTCAGACAGAGTCAAAAGGGTTCTGGTGTTTGGGAACTGCTTTGTTAACGACTCTTTGTTAGCAGATGTTAACAGTTTTGGATTCAATGTTTTGGGTAGGTGAGGAAAGAATATTTCTTCTACAAAGACTTTTTTTGGAGAAATTTTTTGGAGGGACAAGCAGCTAAAGCTTCTACCTTTTGCTAATACAATATAGTCTCCAGAGGCTCCAGATAGTAGTTGCTCCTTAAGGAGGAAAGGGACGGGGTCCGCGGCAGCCTCAAGGAGGGAAAGAGAAACAAAAAGTAGTGCCAAGAATTTTATTTTTATGCCATTTATCACTTGCAATTTCTCCGACATTTTTTCTTGCTTTTTCACTGAATGATTCAGTAGAATCTTCCTTTGACCTTGTCTTATAAGGTGTCGTTTTGGGAGTTGTCAATATGAAAAAGAACACTCATCCTGAGTATCGTCAAGTGTTGTTTGTAGATTCTTCGACTGGCTATAAGTTTGTTTGTGGTTCTACCTTTTCTTCAGATAAAACGGAAGTTTTTGAGGGGAAGGAGTATCCCGTCTGTTATGTCAGCGTTTCTTCTTCATCGCATCCGTTCTTCACTGGTAGTAAGCAGTTTATTGATAGTGAGGGTCGGGTTGAGAAGTTTATGAAGCGGTATGGGAAAGAGGCTGTAAAGCCCCCGGTAGTGGCTAGTGAGGCAGAAAAACCAGCTGTAGTGGAGAAGAAAAAGACTTCTTCCGCAGCTAAAAAGACGGCTGCAAAAAAGAAGAAGTAATGTTTTTCTATTAGTTTTAGTCTTTGCAGAAACTCGTTCCAGGTATTCTTGGAATGAGTTTTTTTTTGACTTTAGTGATAATTTAAATTTTTTCTAGAAAGGACTGTTTGGTTATGGAAGGAAGGGTCTCTATTTGTATAAATCGATTGCGAGAAGTAGAGAATTTGCTTGCAGATCCAAATGTGTTCGGGGATCCCAAAGAGTACGAAAAATTAACAAAAGAACATGCTTATTTATCTGGAATCAAGAATGTTGTGGATGAAATAGAACGCCTAAAAAAGATAGCTCAAGATGACCGCGATGCGTTGCTATTAGAGAAGGATCAAGAAATAATAGATCTTTTGGAAGGCGGGCTTTTGTCTATAGAGGCTCAATTAGTGACATTGTTTGCAAAATTAGAAAGTCTTCTAGTTCCCCCAGATCCAGACGATGACCTAAATGTAATTATGGAATTAAGGGCCGGTACAGGAGGAGATGAAGCAGCTCTTTTTGTTGGAGATTGCGTGAGAATGTATCTGCTATATGCTTCTGCTAAAGGATGGAAAACGGAGATATTGTCTGTGTCAGAATCTTCGGTAGGGGGATATAAAGAGTATGTAATGGGAGTTTCTGGAGTGGGAGTTAAGCGGTTGCTTCAGTATGAGGCTGGTACTCACAGAGTGCAAAGGGTTCCTGAAACAGAGACTCAGGGGAGAGTTCATACATCAGCTATTACCGTAGCGGTTCTTCCAGAGCCTTTAGAGACGGATATCGTGATCGATGAAAAAGATTTAAAAATCGATACATTTAGGGCTTCCGGAGCTGGAGGCCAGCATGTTAACGTGACAGATTCTGCTGTTCGTATCACACATATACCGACAGGGACGGTGGTTACATGTCAAGACGAGAGGAGTCAGCATAAAAACAAAGATAAGGCTATGAGAATCTTAAATGCAAAGGTACGAGAGGCTGAAGCCAGAAAAAGGATGGAAGCAGAGTCTGCTTTAAGATTATCTCAGGTTGGTAGTGGGGATAGATCTGAAAGAATTAGAACATACAATTTTCCTCAAAATAGAATCACGGATCATAGAATCAATTTAACGCTGTATAACTTGGATAGGGTGATGGAAGGGGATCTAGACTGTGTTACTGAAGCTCTGGTTAGATTCTTTTATCAAAAGAAGATAGAAGCATGAATAGGAAGGTGCAAGAAATTTTGGACCAAGGTTCTGCTATTCTCCGAAATAATGGGGTTTCTTACCCAGAAAAGGAGGCTAGGTGGCTTTTATTACGCCTAAAGAAGTTATCTAAGCTTTCTGATCTGGACGGTATTATTGAGTTGCAGGCAGAAGAAGTAGAGGAATACTTTCTCTGTATCAGGAGTCGTAGCCAAAGGGTGCCTTTGGAATATATTGTGGGGAGCACGTTTTTTGATAATCTGGAGTTGATAGTTTCTCCCAAGGTTCTAATTCCTCGTCAAGAAACAGAGTTGTTGGCTAGCAAAATTTGTGCCTACCTGCGCGATCATAGATCTAGTATCAGAGAGTTTAGGGATGTTTGTTGTGGGAGCGGTTGCTTAGGGTTAACTGTTAAAAAAAAATTTCCAGAGATTCATGTAGTGTTGTCTGATGTTTGTCCTGAAGCTTTGGAGGTGGCAAGGAAAAACGCAAAGCAGAATAACTTGGATGTGGAGGTTCTTAAGGGGGATCTTTTTTCTCCTTTTCGTTCCACCTGCGATGCTTTTGTCTGTAATCCTCCTTATTTGTCTTATGAGGAGGTTGTGAATGCGGAGCCAGAAGTTCGCTGTCAAGAGCCCTGGCTAGCTCTAGTAGCTCCGAAGAATGGGTATGGGTTTTATTATCAAATAGCAGAAGGCTTGAATGAGTTTTTGGCTATAGGTGGTGTGGGATGGCTAGAGATAGGAAGTTCTCAAGGCGAGAAGCTTAGAGAATTATTTTCCACCTCTGGTTGCTCGTCCGTGACCGTAGATAAGGATTTGTTTGGTAGAGATCGTTTTATTCAAATTTTTCGATGATTTTTTCTTGAATAAGAAGTTTTTTTCTAGTATCCTGTGGTGTCTTTTCTTTATTCTCGTAGCCAATGTTTGGGGATCTGTCTCAGAAGTTATCTAAGGTTTTTTCTTCTTTTGCGGGGGCTAAACGTGTCACCGACGAGAGCCTTTCAGAGGCTGTCAGGGAGATCAGGTTGGCGCTTTTGGAAGCTGATGTCGGCTATTCTTCAGTTAAAAATTTGATAGCTACTATAAGAGCTAGGGTTTCTGGGGGAGAGTTGGTCAAGAGCGGGGATCCCGGGGCGGTCTTTCTGTCTCACGTTAGGGAGGAGGTTGTCTCTCTGTTGTCTAGTTCGGATCAAGAGCTTTTCTTAACAGGAAAGCCCGGGGTGATTCTTCTTTGCGGTCTCCAGGGAGTAGGTAAGACTACAACGGCCGCAAAGCTGGCTTTGTTTTTATCTAAAAAAAAGTTGAAGAAAGTTTTTTTGGTGCCTTGCGACCTGAAGAGGCCTGCAGCAGTTGAACAACTTAAAATTTTGGGTTCCCAGGCAGGGGTTAATGTTTTTGACCCTGAGGGAGATAGTAGCCCATTATCTGTGGTAGAAAAGTCCATGGAGGAAGCCAAAAGAGAAGGTTACGACATCGTTATCTTAGATACTGCGGGTAGGCAGAGCATTGATGATGAATTAATGGGAGAGCTAGAATTGCTGCACAAAAAAGTTCCTCAAGGGGAAAGGTTGTTTGTGATGAATCCTGCCATGGGGCAAGATGCTGTTAAAGTTGCTAAAGCTTTCGATGATAAGATTGGTATTACCGGAATTATTTTATCAATGACCGATGGTAATGCCAAGGGAGGGAGTGTTCTTTCCATTAAAGAGTTTCTTGGTAAAGCTATTAAATTTGAGGGTTGTGGGGAGAGAATACAGGATCTTAGAGAGTTTGATGCTGAATCTATGGCCGATCGTATCGTTGGCATAGGAGATATGCGGGGATTCATGAAGGAAATGAGAGAGCTTGTTTCCGAAGAAGAAGATCAAGAGTTTGAGAAAAAGCTTGTTAAAGCGACCTTTACTTACGAAGATTATTATAAGCAAATGAAAGTTTTTCGACGGATGGGTCCCTTGAGAAAAATTGTAAAAATGTTTTCAGGTTTTGGGGGGAATCCGAAAGAAAAAGAGTTAGAGGCTTCGGAAAAAGAGTTTACGAAAACAGAAGCCATGATATTATCGATGACTCCTGAAGAAAGGAAGGAGTTGGTCGCCCTTGATATGAGGCGCATGAAGAGGATAGCTCTTGGTGCTGGCGTTACCCTAGGTGATGTCAATCAGTTTCGAAAGAAGATGGCTCAATCTAAAAAGTTTTTTAAAGGGATGACCAAGGAGAAAATTGAGCAAATGAAAAAGAAAATGAGCGGAGGAAACAAGTGGCGCTAAAAATCCGTTTACGACAACAAGGTCGGAGAAATGGCGTAGTATATAGACTCGTTCTTACGGAGACTAGTTCTCCTAGAGATGGTAAGTATGTCGAAATGTTAGGATGGTATGATCCTAGAGGGCAAGTAAATTATAAGTTGCACGGTGAGCGTATTTTTTACTGGTTGTCTCAAGGGGCAGAACTTACTGAGAAAGCTTCCGTTTTGGTCAAAAGAGGAGCTCCCGGGGTTTATCAAGAGTATCTCGCCAGGAAACTGGAGCGTAGAGCTGTTTTGTGTAAGAAACGAAGAGCCTACCGCAAGCGATTGTCTGAAAAGAGAGAGAGTCGCGTTCAAGAGCCTGCAAGCAAGTAGATTTTTTGGGAAATGAGGATTGATGTTTTATCTTTGTTTCCCGAGTTCTTCGAGAGCCCGCTTCGATTGGGGATTCTTTCCAAGGCTATCTCCAAGGGGGTGCTTTCTTTCTATGCTCATAATATTCGGGACTTTGGTCTTGGGAGATGGAAGCAAGTTGATGATGTCCCTTTTGGTGGAGAAGGAGGGATGCTCCTTATGGCGGAACCTGTGGTTTCTTCGATTCGACGAGTTCGGACTCAGGACAGTAAAGTGATATATCTTTCTCCTCAGGGGGAGGTGTTAACTGCAAAGAAAAGTAGAGAGCTCTCTCAATGCTCTCATCTCGTGGTTCTCTGCGGGCACTATGAGGGAGTCGACCAACGGGCTTTGGATTTAGAAGTGGATGAGGAGATTAGTATTGGGGATTATGTGCTGATGAGTGGCATGGCTCCAGCACTGGTTTTGGTAGAGTCTGTGGTTAGGTTTGTCCCCGGTGTTTTGGGTAATGCGGAAAGCGCAGACAATGACTCTTTGGAAAACAATCTTCTGGAAGGTCCTCAGTACACTAGGCCTCGGGAGTTTTTAGGAGAAAGAGTTCCTGAAGTTCTTCTCAACGGGGATCGTTGTAGGATTGAAAAATGGAGACGAGAGCAACAGGTTGCTGCAACAAAAAGTAAAAGACCCGATTTGTATGCTAGGTATCTCAGATCTACAAATCTTTCCAAGAAGGAGAATGAGACTCCGGTTGGGCTGTTAAGTGAGTCGGAAGATGCTATACTTGCTGGTTCAGTAATAGTTGAGGTTTCGGATATTGTTGTTGCTGGGAAATTTTACTCGAAGGTGTTTGGTAAGGAGAGAGTAGTTTTTAGTTCTGATTTTGAAGTGATAATTTCTTTAAAAAGAGGGTTTAGTGTAATCTTGAAGCTTGCCACTTCCCCTCTGGAAGTTTCAAAATTAAGTTTGATCTTCGGTGACGAAGGTAGTTTTTTGCGCTGTGCGAATAGATGGAGAAGCTATTCGCAAGCTTTTATAGAGTGGGATGCTAGTTGTGGGTGTTTTATGGCTAGAGATCCGGAGGGTAATTGTTGGACGTTGGTTTTGGACCAGGGAAAGCTTAGAGGTTAGTCTTATGAACATATTGGAAGAGTTACAAAAAGAACAATGCAAAAGCGACATTCCAGACTTTTCTGTGGGTGATACGATACGAGTAGCTACAAAGATTTCTGAAGGAGGAAAAGAAAGAGTTCAAGTATTTCAAGGGACTGTCATGGCTAGAAAAGGCGGGGGTGCAGGAGAGTTTGTGTCTTTGCATAGAGTAGCTTATGGTGAAGGTATGGAGAAAAGTTTTTTGCTCCATAGTCCTAAGGTCGTAGGGATTGAAGTTGTAAAGAAAGGAAAGGTTTGTCGCTCTCGTCTCTACTACCTAAGAGGAAAAACTGGTAAAGCTGCTAAGATTCGTGAATACGTCGGCTCTAAGGGAGCGAAAAGCAAAGCTTAGGTTTGCTATTTTAGGAGAAGTTTCTTGGGTCTTCAAAGAACTAGTTTAGAGGTCTTAAGAGAAAAGTTTTTTGCTATGACTTCTCTGGAAAGGGAGGCCTTGCTATCAGGGTTTTCTGTTGTGATGGGGGTCGATGAGGTTGGACGAGGACCTCTGGCTGGTCCTGTGGTCGCTGCGTCGTGTGTCTTGCCTTTAGGGAAGGAATTCCTCGGCTTGGATGATAGTAAAAAGTTGACTCGAGACAAGCGTAGAAGGCTTAGGGATCTTTTGCAAAGTGATCCTGACGTTTGTTTTTCTTTGGGAGTGGTTGATGTCCGAGTTATCGATGAAGTTAATATTTTAGAGGCAACTAAGCTTGCAATGCTTCAGGCTATACGGTCATCTAGAGTTGTTCCTGACTGTATTCTTATCGATGGATTGGCTCTCTCTATTCCAGGGAGGAGCGATGTCTTGGTCCGCAAAATTGTGAAGGGGGATTCCCTCTCGGCTTCTATAGCAGCGGCTTCTATCATAGCTAAAGAATATCGAGATGATCTTATGACGGAGTTGCACGGAAAGTGTCCTGAGTATGGTTTTAAAGATCACAAGGGGTATGGAACAGCTAAACATTTGGAAGCTTTAAAAAAATACGGACCGAGCCCTTTTCATAGACGTAGTTTTTCTCCCGTTAGGAAAGCTTTGGAAGGCGGAGTTGTATAGTGGAGTATATCTTAAAGCATCCTGTTTCTTCGACTGAAGCGCTTTGTGAACCGAGGCTTTTCATCATCAGCGCTCCGGCTGGAGCTGGAAAGACGACTTTGGTTCGAATGCTCGAAACCTCCTATCCCAATTCTTTAGAAAAGGTTGTGACATCAACAAGCAGGTCTCCTAGGGAAAACGAAAAGGAAGGAAGAGATTATTATTTTCTTTCTAAAGGGGGATTTGAAGCTGGAGTTAAGAGCGGAGAGTTTTTAGAATGGGTGTTCCTTTTTGGCAATTACTATGGCATAGGGAAAGGAGAGATTTCTAGGATATTTTCTTCTGGTCGGCATGCTGTAGCTGTTATAGATGTTCAGGGGGCCGTAAAAATTAAGATGGTGATGCCGGCTGTGTCCGTATTTATAGCTCCGCCCTCGGTAGATGAGCTTCGTCGTCGGCTTAGGGAGAGGGGTAGTGAAGAAGAGTGGCAGATTTCCGAACGTCTTCTGAGGAGCTCGGAGGAGCTTAAGGCCGCAAGCCAGTTTGATTATATTATAGTTAATGATAACTTGAGTGAAGCTTATCAAGCTTTAGTAGGTGTTTTTATAGAGGAAGAAAATAGGAGTGGTCATGGGCAAAGGAACTTTAACAAATGAGAAACTAAATAAAAAGTTTGAAAGTCCTTTTGTTTTAGTTAATTGCGCAATCAAACAAGCTAAAATTAGAATGCAGAGAGGAGATGTTAGGACTTCAAATGCTGCAATCGAAATTTTAGAATTGCTAGGCAGAGATGACTTCGTTTTAGGAGGTGAAGAAATTCTCGAAAATAAAAGTAATGAGAATTGTAGTAAAGGAATCTCTACCGGATCTTCCTACAGAAAAAAGGATCCTTCTGCGTACGCTTGGAGTGATGTCAAATAATCGTAATCATGGAAAATTCTGGATCCCGAGTTCTAATTACCGCAGCGCTTCCGTATGCTAACGGGCCGCTTCATTTTGGGCACATTTCAGGAGCATATCTGCCTAGCGATTGTTACGCTAGATTTCGTAGACTGCTTGGGGATGATGTTTTGTTTATTTGTGGATCAGATGAATATGGTATTGCTATCACGCTTAATGCTGAAAAAGAAAAAATTCCCTTTCAGCAATATGTGGATCATTATCACCAATTGCACAGGAACACTTTCCGGCGATTGAATATATCTTTTGATTTTTTTTCTAGGACAACAAATCCCTATCACCAAGAGTTTGTTAGTCAGTTTTATACTGATTTAAAAAACAATGGATTTATTACAAAAAAGAAAACTCAACAGCTTTATAGCGAACAGGAGCAAAGGTTTTTAGCAGACAGATACGTAGAAGGGGAATGTCCTTTTTGTCATTTCAGGGCTGCCCGAGGTGACGAGTGTCAGCAGTGCGGAGCTTCTTATGAAGCTACGGAGCTTATAGCGCCTCGCTCTAAGTTAACTGGGGCTACGTTGTCTTTTAAAGAAACAGAACATTCTTTTTTGCAGTTAGAGAAGTTTAAGGATTCTTTGCTGGAATTCTTGGGTAATTTGCGAACCAAAAATCATATAAAGAATTTTGTTGTTAGTTATGTGAACTCTTTGAGAGAAAGGGCGATTACTAGGGATCTAGAGTGGGGGATTCCTGTTCCGGGAGAAGGTAAGGGTAAAGTTTTTTATGTATGGTTTGACGCTCCTATTGGGTACATAAGCGCCTCCAAAGATTGGGCAGAACGTATAGGTAATGGAGATGCGTGGAAGAAGTATTGGTTAGATCCCAATGTGGAGTATGTTCAATTTGTTGGGAAAGACAATGTTCCTTTCCACGCAGTTATTTTTCCTTCGATGGAGATGGGGCAAAACCAGCCTTACAAAAAAGTTGATGCATTAGTAGCATCTGAATTTTACCTTCTTGAAGGCAAGCAGTTTAGCAAGTCTGATGGTAATTATGTCGATATGGAGGAGTTTCTTAATGAACACCCTGTGGATAAATTAAGGTATGTGTTGGCTGCCACTGCTCCAGAAAGTGCTGACAGCGAATTTTCTTTTGCAGACTTTAAACAACGCTGTAATTCGGATCTTGTTGGCAAGTTTGGCAACTTTTGCAATCGGGTATTATCGTTTGCGTACAAAAATGGGTTTACAGAACTTCACAAAATAAAGAGAGATGTTAGGTTTAGTGTTAACTGTTTAGATGTGGTGAAAAGAACAGAAGAAGCATACAGAGAGTTTTCTCTTAGAAGAGCGACGTCCCTCATTATGGAGTTAGCTTCTCTGGGCAATATTTATTTTAATGATAGGGCTCCTTGGAAATTACTCAAGGAAGGTAATAGAAACGAAGTAGAAGAAGTTTTATTTAATGCTTGCTTTTGTATGAAATTGTTAGCACTGATAGCCTACCCCATTATGCCTGACACTTCCGAACGGATATTGAAAATGCTGGGTATCTCTCATACTTACCATGGGTTGTGGACGCAAGATTTCTTAGGAAACTGTCTGGAGCATTTCAAAATAGGTTGTCCAGAGCACCTGTTCTCTTGTCTCTAGCATGGATTTGGCTGGAAATTTTTTGCTTTTTTATTTTGATAATCCTAGAATCGCGCCTTTTTTCAAAGGAGGATCATCATGGGATTGAAAAATGTTGATGCTGCTACAGGTACTTCTAGTGCTTCTGGTAATGGTTCTGAGGAATCGGCTAGGAAGTCGAGGTGTTGGATAAGGTCTGGCTTAGGAGGAATCGTTAATGGATACAAGTCTTTGTATGCTAATTTGACTCGTTCTCCTGATGAGCAGGGACGAATAACGAAGACACAACGATTAGTTGCTTACCTTATAGCTACGGTTACGTTAGCTCTTCTAAGTGTCGCGTCTATTAGTTTAGTCGGTGTTACCTCTGCAGTTGTGTTGACTGCTTTTTTTGTTCTTGAAATGACTGCTTCGTTGTTCTCCTTGCTGTTGCTGATGACGGCTTTTTCTGGTAGGGACTGTGTATTCTTTTCTGGTAGAGTCGCTTCTGGAGTTGGGAGTTATTCTACCGTACTTTTGGAAAAGTCAGAAGCATCGCATTAGGTGGTTTCTCAAAAAGTTAGTACTCAGTAGTGTAAGCAGAAAAGTCTGAGTTTTCTGGCCTCTGGGTTCTTTCAGGGGTCTTTTCTTTAGAAAAAGGTGGTTAATTCCTGTTAGTCACGAAACTTTCCACGGTTACTTGGAGGTTTTTATGTCTTTAGTTCAGGGTATGGCAGCTCTTTCTGGGGAAGTGCTTTCCTCTTTAAATACGTCTGAAAAAACCCTTTTAGATAGGGTGGAAAAGTTGGAAAAAGGTGGTAGGAAGACTTTAGTTATCGTTGCATTGTTGACCATTAATTTTGCCGTTTTGGTAGCTAATTCCGCAACCTTAGTTCTGTCTGTGCCGACTTTTCTTGGTTTTGCTTTAAATTTGACTCTAGTTGTACTTTGCGCCTATTTTCTCATTAAAATGGTATTGAAGAAAAAGCTTATTGGTTCCAAGCCTGGCCAGTTGGCAGGTGTGTTTACGAAAATCGTAGGGTTTGTGGGACCTTTTTTCAAAGGTTCCAAAGGCGAATCAGTTTCTCAAATTGTCGAGACGATTATAGATCACGTGAAGCCTCTTTGGGAAGAAGAGAAAAATGAGACTTTAGAGGAGAGTAAAGCAGAAGAAGGAGAGCGAAGCCAGAAAGTCTCCGAAGAAGGGGAGACTAAGTCTGTAAATGATGACAAAGCATCTCAGAGCTCTAAGGATCAAGAGGAAGCTACCTGAGTGTTGGTAGCTTCCAGAATTCGTCCTAACCCTGTACAGCGCTGGTTGCCTTTGTTTGTGGATACAGAGATTGCAATGGCCTTAGGTGTCCCGGCGAGTATCACGAGTTTTTTTCCTCTTGTGATGGCCGTGTAGAGGAGGTTTCGGTAAAGCATGACGAAGTGTGATGTGTGTATGGGAACGATGACGCAAGGACTTTCGCTTCCTTGGTATTTGTGAACAGACACGGCATATGCTAAAGTTAGTTCGTCTAGGTCCGAGTAGGAGTAGGAGACGGCCCGGTTGTCATAGTTTACAGACATCTCTTTACTCTGAAAGTCGATATGGGTGATGTATCCTATGTCACCGTTGAAGACTTCCTTGAGGTAATTGTTGCGTATTTGCATTACCTTGTCTCCCACAGAATAATTCTCAAGTTTCTTAGAGATGAATTGTGTGCTTGGGTTTAAGGCTTGTTTAATAGATTTGTTGAGGTTCATAATCCCTAAAACACCTTTTTTCATGGGAGAGAGAACTTGGATATCTCTGGGGTATATGTGATATTTTTCTGGAATAGTTTTTGTGATCAGGTCGACAATGAGGTCAGCTATCTCCTGAGGATCCTTTTTGTAATAGAAGAGAAAATCCTTCTTGGCATTTTTGCTATAGAGTTCTGGGAGTAGGCCCTCGTTCACTCTGTGAGCGTTGGTTACTATTCCAGAGTCTTGCAGTTGCCTAAAGATCTCGTTAAGTGTGGTCACCTGTATAAAAGAAGAATCAATAAGATCTTTTAAGACGTTACCGGGACCTATACTAGGAAGTTGGTAAACATCTCCGATTAAAATGAGAATAACGTGATCGGGCAAGGCCTTAAGAAACTGGCACATGAGCATAGTATCGATCATTCCAGATTCATCGACGATTACAAGATCGCAATCTACGGGGTTATTGCGATTTTTTTTAAAGGATTTTGTTTGGAAGTCATACTGAAGTAGACTATGAATAGTAACCGAGTGTTTTCCTGTAATTTCTGCCATGCGCTTGGCAGCCTTACCTGTTGGAGCTGCTAGGATAATTTTATTGGTAATTCTTTCAAAAATTTGAAGTATAGCCTTAGTGATAGTGCTTTTCCCTGTTCCAGGTCCTCCGGTAATGATGTGCAACTTCTCTTTGAAGGAGAAAGAAATCGCCTCTCGTTGTTTAGTAGCCAGTTTTAGATTTAGTTTATTTTCAACCCATTCCAAAGCTTTTAAGGAATTAATTTCTCTTAGGTTTTTCGGAGAGGATAATATTCTACGAATGTCTTGGGCAATCATTTGTTCTGATTGATATAGGTACTTAGACCACACGGTCTCTGTTTCTCCCGCCCTTTGCACAAAAAGCTTCTTCTGTTCTTCGAGAAGAGCTATATTCCTCAGGACCATTTCTGAAGAAACAATCTTTTCTGGAAAGTTCCCATTGAGTAGAGACAAAGACCTTTCTACCAATACTTCGGATGGGGCGCAAGTATGACCTTCTTCTTGAATTTCTTCCAATGCGTGCAGGATTCCAGAAGCGATGCGCTTATCAGAAGTGGGTGGGTAACCCAGTTTGGTCGCTACCAGATCGGCCGTTTTGAAACCTATTCCGTCAATTTCTCTCGCTAGGATGAAAGGATCGCTACGAATTTTCTCTATAGAAGTTTCCTTATATTTGTTGTAAATTTTTCGCCCATAGTGGATGGGAATATCATAGCGTTGAAGGAAAAGAAGAGTAGACCGAAGAGGTTTTTGTTCGTTAAGTTGTTTGCAGATGGCAGCGTGTTTGGAGATACTTATACCTGGAATTTGTAAGAGTCTCTCTGGCGCTTCATCTAGGATAAAGGCTGCTTTCTCTTGAAACTTTTCAACAATTTTTTCGGCAATTTTTGGTCCAATGCCTTTTACCATTCTAGAGGTGAGATAATTAAAAACGCCTCTGGCTTCAGAAGCGATTGATTTTTCCACAGCATGTACATGGAACTCTACCTTGCTGTCTCCGGAAACTTTCCAGATGCCAGAGAGAATTAGTTCTTTCCCCAGCAAATCTGATGTCAGGGGAGACCCTATAATGGTGACGGGAGAAGATTGGTAGGGAGTATAAAAGAGAGCCGTAGGAGGTCGGTTTGAAATGTCTTCCTCACTGGAAACGAATTGTTTAAGAGAACCAAAAATCTTCTCCATATGCCATATCGATTGTTTGCGAAGATACGGAAGGCAAAAAGACCCCACAACCCAGACTGGGATACGGTAAAGGTTAGTGATTTTTTAATCTACTAATTCTTCTGAGAACTCTTTATTTTCAAGAGCCTCCTTTGGAGGAACAGAGAGTGTTGTGCCATGTTCTGACAGGAGAGTGCCCGCCAGGCTGCCTGTCAACATGAGAAGTATGCCAACGCTTTCCATTAAAGAAGGAAATGTTTTTGATACGAGAAGAAACGACAAAATAAGTCCAAACAGGGGCTCTAAAACAAGCATAGATCCTAAAACAGAAGAGGGTAAAGAAAGGGAAGCTTTGTTCCACAAGTTGATGGCTTGTCCAGAAGAGAAGATGCCTAATATTGTTGTAAGGATCAAAAATAGGTATACATCTTTAGTGCTTGCTGTCGCAAAAGAATGTAGAGTGGAGGCGAATCCCAACCAGTTACAGAGAGCTAAAAGAGGGACACAAACGATTAATGCGCAAATTCCAAACATTCGTCCCCAAATTTCCGGAGTCATATCTTCATGACTTTTGACTAAACTCTCGTTAGAGATAACGTATGCCACCCATATGGCCGTCGAGGTCAGAACGCAAGCAATACCCACAATTTTTTGCAATACGCCTTCAGTAACTTCACCACGGAATTCAGAGACATTGGAGAGGATAACTCCTAAGGTAGTGATCAACACTATCCCAAGCAATAGACTGAGAGGAAGCTCTCTTTTTCGAATATTCGCACAGATAAGAACTCCGACCGGTGTTAACCCTGCTATTATGACCGTAATAGCTGAGCCAGCTAACCGAATAGCGGCAACTATTCCCAAGTAATAGATAGGATTGATGACAGTAGACCAAATAAAAGCTTTAACCCAAACCTTTTTAGGGAAGGAGTAAAAAATTTTTTTAGAGTAAATAATAGAAGTTATGAGGGAAAAAATTCCGTAAGTAAGGTATCTAAACAGAACGATTTCTGTGTCATGAAAGTGACTGAGGAAGGAAGGGATAACAAAAACTATACCCCAGTAGAAACAAGCAGTTACGGCAGAAAAACATCCCCCTAGGGAGAACGCTTTGCCAGAGGATTTAGGTAGGTTTGTGGACATGTCTCTCCTGCGTGGATGCTAATGTTTTTCTTCTAAAGAGATATAAGACATTCTATCATATATGCTGTTTAGAAGAGTAGAAAACTGTGTCACGGACGGTATTGGACAATAGATTAGCATGAAAAATATTCTTGTTTATTCGGGAGAAGGCGTTTCGGCTTATTTTTTAAGGCATGTGGTTAGATATCTAAACCGTAATATTTCCCACTTTTCAGAGGAGATCTCTGTGAATCGAGTGAATGACTCCTATCTCAAAGATAATCCATTTTGGGAGGAGAGTGCGGTGCTTTTAGTTATGCCTGGAGGAGCTGATCGTCCTTATCATCGCAGGTTATCTGGGAGAGGGACTAGTAGGATACGAGGTTTCGTTGAAGGTGGTGGTAGTTATTTGGGTATTTGCGCTGGAGCTTACTTTGCATCGGCTTTTGTATATTTCGAAGAAACAGAACCGAAGAAAAATATTATCGACGAAGCCAGAGACTTGCGGTTTTTCCCTGGAACAGCGGTTGGGCCTGCCTATGGTGGGGGATTTTCTTACCACGATTTTCGAGGGGTAAGGCCGGCGTTCTTAGAGTTACAAACAACTTTGGCTGGGACCAAAACTGTTTTTTCGTCTTTGTTTCACGGAGGGTGTTATTTTGATAAAGCAGATAAATTCCCTGGGATTGTTGTAGAGGGTCGTTATTCGGATATAGAAGGATCCCCAGCTGCTATCATTTCTGCTAAAATTGGGGCTGGATCAGTAGTTCTTTCAGGAGTGCACTTCGAATACCAGCCCGATCTGTGTAGGATACGAGACCCCCACGTTCAGAAAACTAAGGAACAGATTGCGACGCCGGGAAATCAAGGAGTGCTAGAAACCTTTGATAGAGGACTATTCTCGAAACTACTAGAGAGAGAAGGCGCCCCAGCCCTGTAGTCAAACGCAGAGGGATTCAAGAGGAACTCCGGAGGATGGGTTCGAACCAACGACCAATGGATTAACAGTCCACTGCTCTACCGCTGAGCTACTCCGGAACAAGAAGCCCGAATTTTATGAAAATACAAAAAAAAAGTAAACCCTGAAGCACGTATTTTTTTTGATTAACGACTTTTTGTCCAAGAGGTTATCGAGTTAACAATTCTCGTAGAAAGTTGGGAATATCTTTTGGAGTGGAGAGCAAAGATCGAGAATCTCTATTGTTGGCGATAGTTCCTAGCAATGGAGAGTTAGAATTGAAAAATGCAAGAGATTGGTTTAGTAAATTTTGTGAGGGATTGAGCTTTACACCCAGATGGAGGCAACTTTCTTCTATGGATAAACACAGTAATGCCTTCACGGCCTGTTGGGGCGTGGGGATAGAATCTATTTTTCCAAGAAATTCCATGGAAGGGACGGCACTTATAGAGAATTCTTTGTTAGGGTTTACCGTGGAGTAGCAACGAGTATTAAAAAATAAGCAGCGTTTGATAAATACAGGGAGGTATCTTTGGTTAATGAAGCTAAAGTCATGTGCGGGTTCGTAAGTAGAAGAAGGTCGTTTGCTTTGGGCAGTATGTCCGCCTTCCAAATTCATTAAAAATAAGGATAAGTTATTTGCCCTTGGGTCTTGAGAATATGAGAACAAAGAAATAGTAGAACCTTTAACAGTAATTTCGGCTATTTCGATTTTTTTAGAAAGTAACATAGTGGGAAGGGAGAACTTCACGATTATTTGTTCGCTTTCCAGCATATATGGAAACCTTTCGTCTGATACTGAATTATGAATGCGAAGGTTCCGAATTTTTAAGGTAGACATTCCTAAAGAGACTCTGCCGACGGTGACTGTAGTCTTAAGATTTGAAGACAGCCATTGTTCCGTCATCTTTTCTTTTTTCATCCAAAAGTAGAAGAAAACACACAGAAAAATAAAGAGAAGATTTTTTAAAAACCTAAACATAGTTACGGAACTAGAAACTTTTCTATAAGATAGATTAAGAGAAGAAATTAGGAAATAAAAAAAGCTCCCGTCTTTTTAAAGAAGGGAGCCCTTTCGCCGTAGATTTTGCTACTAATTATTAGATTAGTAGTCCATACCTGCTGGCATTGCTGGAGTTGCTGATTTCTCTTCAGGGAGATTCGCAATCAAGGCTTCTGTTGTTAATAGCATTCCAGCAATAGATGCTGCACTTTCCAAAGCAGAACGAGTTACCTTGGTTGGATCTAAAATTCCAGCTTGGAACATGTCTACATACTGATCATTGAGGGCATCGTACCCTTCATTCATTGACAGAGAAAGAACATGTTGGCATATCACTGCTCCTTCTTTTCCTGCATTGGCAGAAATTTGCTTTAGGGGAGCTGACAAACATTTCAGCACAATTGAGGCGCCGATCTTCTCGTCTTCGTTATTGATGGTCTGAATAAACTTCTCCAAAGCTGGGTAGCAGCGCAGAAGAGCTGTTCCACCACCGGGAAGGACTCCTTCCTCAACGGCAGCTACCGTTGCTTGTTGAGCATCTTCCACTCTGTCTTTTTTCTCTTTCATTTCAATCTCTGTCGCAGCGCCCACTCTGATAACAGCGACACCCCCAGCCAACTTAGCTAGACGCTCTTGTAATTTTTCTTTGTCATAGTCGGAAGTGCTATCTTCGATTTGTTTTTTAATGGTCTCGCATCTAGCGTTAAGATCATCTTTAGATCCCAATCCTTCGACAATGGTAGTATCTTCTTTCTTAATGATAACCTTTTTCGCTTTGCCAAGAGTTTGGATGTTAGTGTTTTCCAGTTTCATGCCCAACTCTTCGCTAACGACTTGACCACCAGTTAGTATAGCGATATCCTCTAGCATCGCCTTTCTTCTGTCTCCAAAGCCGGGGGCTTTAACTGCACAGACTTTGAACCCAGCTCGTAATCTGTTGACAACTAGAGTAGCTAAAGCTTCACCCTCGATATCCTCGGCGATAATGAGAAGAGGACGGCCACTTTCGGCAACAGCTTGCAGTACTGGTAAGAACTCTTTAATTCCAGAAATTTTCTTTTCGTAGAGAAGTATAAAAGCATCCTCTAAGATACATTCCTGCGTCTCTGGATTCGTCACAAAGTAACTAGAAAGGTACCCTCTGTTGAAGCTCATACCTTCTACAACGTCCAAAACTGTCTCGAAACCTTTAGCTTCTTCAACTGTGATAGACCCGTTTTTCCCAACCTTCTCCATGGCTTCAGCTATCATTTTTCCAACTTCTGGATCATTGTTAGCTGAGATGGTAGCTACCTGGGCTATCTCTGTATGATTTTGGACAGGGCGACTGATGGATTTTAGCTCTGAAACGACAGTTTTGACTGCTTTTTCTATCCCTCTTTTGATGTCCATAGGATTGGCGCCAGCTGTTACGTTTCTGAGTCCTTCAGAATAAATAGCCTCGGCCAAGACGGTTGCTGTGGTTGTACCATCGCCCGCATTATCTGCTGTTTTGCTGGCGACTTCCTTAACCATTTGCGCGCCCATATTTTCATGTTTGTCTTCCAGCTCAATTTCTTTTGCTACGGTGACACCATCCTTAGTAACTTGAGGGGATCCAAAAGACTTGT
Organism: Chlamydiifrater volucris; assembly: GCF_902806995.1. Taxonomy (NCBI): domain Bacteria; kingdom Pseudomonadati; phylum Chlamydiota; class Chlamydiia; order Chlamydiales; family Chlamydiaceae; genus Chlamydiifrater; species Chlamydiifrater volucris. The sequence goes on from NZ_LR777654.1 coordinate 319,412, forward strand.
CAATAACGACATGTCGCCCTTTAGGCCCCATAGTAACCTTAACAGCATCAGCGAGGGTTTTAACCCCTTTTAACATTTTTGATCTGGCTTCTTCATGGTATTTAATATTTTTTGCTGCCATCGCACGTGCTCCTTAAAAGATAATCTTATCCAATTTTTAATTAATTGATTATGGCCATAATTTCGCTGGCTTGCAAAATAACGAATTCTTCGCCTTCAACAGAAACTTCTTGTCCTGCGTACTTGTCCATAAGGACTACGTCTCCGACTTGAACTTCGAAAGGAACAGTTTCTCCGTTATCATTACGTTTGCCTGTTCCCAAAGCCACTACGACAGCTTTATCTTGCTTTTTCTTTGCTGTATCAGGGAGTATAATACCACCTCTAACAGTATCCTCTTCTCCTTCTCGTTTTACTAAAACTCTATCTCCAAGAGGCTTTAATTTGAGAGTTGTCAATTGATCGGACATACTTACCTCTCCTTCGTAAACAGTGTTTTTGTCCTTCTTTTTTAGGGAGTCACGATAGCAAAAGTAGAAATTTTTAGGCAACACTATTAGCACTAAAACTTGACAATTGCTAAAAATCAAAAAAACACTTGAAAATTCAAGAAAGAAGAATTTTCTTTTGAAAAAAACTCACCCAAATAAAGGCGTGGAATTTTGAAAAAGGTGTCGACTCTTGGCCGACACTTCAAGAGAATGTTAAGCTAAAAGCTGTTCTAGTTCATTCAATAATTTAGTAATAAATGAAAAGGCCTTTTCCGAAGGTTTTATACTAGACATGTCTAAACCTGAATTTTTTAGAATATCTAGAGGAAAATTAGAACCACCGCTTTTTAGGAAAGTTAGGTAATCATCTAAAGACCCTTCTTCACCAGATAAAATTCTTTCTGCAAAAGAAAGGGAGGCTATGATGCCTGTAGCGTATTGATATACATAGAAATTATAATAAAAGTGGGGGATTCTAGCCCATTCAATAGCAATGTCTTCTGGCCAGCAAATGCTATCTCCATAGTATCCTTTAAGCAAGTTTCCGTAGGTGAGACTTAAGAAGTCCGGAGTTAAAGGAATACCTTTCTCCACGGCAGAATGTATTTGATACTCGAAATCCGCAAACATTGTTTGACGAACTAGCGTAGCAAAAATGGTATCCAATGTTCTTGTTATTAGAGAAATTTTCTCGTCTTTACTTTCAGCCATCTTAATTAGATGCTGCATCAAAAGCATTTCGTTCAAAGTAGAGGCTATTTCTGCAAGAAATATCGGGTATTGAGCATTTTGGTATGATTGGTTAAGCACGCTGTATAGGGTATGCATACTGTGACCAGCCTCATGAGCTAAGACAGAGACATCATAAACGGTTCCTGTGTAGTTCAGAAGAATGTAAGGCATACTGTCATAGCATCCGGAGGAGTAAGCGCCGGACCTCTTGTTGAGGTTTTCGTATCTGTCTACCCAACGATCTGTCGTGATCCCTTGATGAAGTTTATTTAAGTAATCTTTGCCTAAAGGTTGCAATGCTTCTAAGGTCAAGGCCACGGCTTCTTCGTAACTATACTTTTTTTGGGTGGACTCGGAGATAGGCGCGTAGATGTCATAAGCAAAGAAAGTATCCAAGCCCAGGGCTTTTTTCTTGATCCTATAGTATCTGCTAGTAGTGTTGATGTTTGATTTTACTGATTCTATTAGGTTCGTGTAGACATCAACAGGGATGTTGTTTGTAAAGAGCGCTGCTTCTATGCAGGAAGAAAATTTAGATGCTTTAGCCAAAAACCAGTGTGCGTTAACACGCCCGAACAACAGATTGGAGAAGGTGTGTTTGTAATTTAAATAACGTTCTCTCTGAGAGAAGTAAGTTGATTTTCTTAATTCCCTATCTGTAGATTGCATGTATAAAGAAGCGAGGGCATGAGAAACTGGATGAGATTCCCCTTTGGAATCCGTTGCTTGACCAAAAGGAATTTCAGAGTCATTGAGGGAAGAGAACGCTTTCATTGTGGCATCTAAAGCAGACATTGAAGAAGCTATGATCGCTTCCTCCCTCTCCGTTCCTGTGTGTTCTGCTGCTCGGAAAATTTTTTCTAAGTAGAACTTGTAGTTTGATAACTGAGGAGCCGACCGTAGTACTTCAATTGTTTCCAAGGGAAGGTGTACAAGGGCCGGGCGTATCCAAGAAATTTCTTCACTGAATTGTGTATAGAACAGTGTTATAGCTTTATAATTTTCCCCAGATTCCTTGTTCGTAATGTCTTGGTCATAAGCTAGGTGTGCATACACGTAGAGCTTCTCTACGGCTCGTTGTCTTGTAAACAGGTTTTCTAGAAGTTGCTTGACTGAGTTAGGGTCAGAAAGGGTGTATTTTTTTTGTGAAATGGTAGAGGATTGGTCCTGAGATAAGGAAGAGAAGGCTTCTCTCCATGCCTCAACATTGGGGAACATTTGAGTGATGTCCCACGTGTCTTTTTCTTCTATGGAAGATCTGGGCAACACCTTTTCTTTTTTGCCTTTTAGGTTTGTGGTTGCTGTCATGTGTCTGTCCTCGCCTGGTGGGTTAGAATGGGTTGTCTGTATCGAGAAATACTGCTGGTAGGGAAAACTCTTTTTGAATGTAGGTTGCCAATAGCTTCACCCCTATCCGTTCTGTATTTGTATGTCCGAAAGCAAAGAAGTTGATACGTTCTTCGTGAGCAAGGGACCACGCAGGTTCATCGAAATTCCCTGTAATGAAACAGTCGAAGCCTTCTTTTGCTGCCAAAGAAATTTCTTTATAAGCCCCTCCCGAAATGAGGGCTGCAGAAGAAACAACAGATTTTCCAGCCTGGACACAGGCTAAAGCTTTACTTCCGTAATAATCGGAGAGGAGGTTTTGAAATTTCTCTACGGGCATTGGGGGGAACTGACCTGAAACACCGATATTTAAAGAGGGAGGGCCAAAAGGGGATATTTGACTCCATCCCAAAGCTTTAGCAGCCCCGGCATTATTGCCCAAAATAGGGTGTGCGTCCAGGGGTAAGTGATACGCTATCAGGTTGATATTTCGAGATATCAACGCTTGTGCTCTGACAAACAGATGTCCCGTAAGAGTGCGCAGTCCAGGCCAGAAAATTCCGTGATGCACTATTAGAGTTTGAATTCCAGTTTTTGCGGCAAGCTCTATGGTTCTTAGATCGGCTGTCACGGCTGTAGCGACTTGACCTACCGGGGCCTGCTCTTTGCCTACCTGCAATCCATTGGGGCAACAGTCTTTGAACAGGTGAGGGGTAAGCAACGAGTCCAAAGCGTCAAGGAGTTCTTTAACCAGCATATGTACAGGAATCTTTTGAAAAACCAAGAGCTGCTGATTAAACGACATTTTCAGTTTTTTTGAAATAAAAAACACTTTCTTAATTCCTTGTCTAGAAAGACCTTATTTTGCTTGAAATTCTTAGAATTTAGTAAAAGATTTTTCTTTCTTTTGGTTGTTGATTTTGCGAAACATTTTTCTTGTTTTAGTGTTGCTAGAAGAAAGTTTTTTTTCATTGAGATTCTCTACTTCTTCTCCTATGCTTTCGTTATGCCTTCAATTTTAATGAATATTTTTGTCTATGGTTCTTGATTCTAATAAACAGTCAGAGCTAAAAAGGGTTTTAGCTAAAAAGGCTGCACAGGAAGTTGCTTCTGGGATGTTTATCGGTCTGGGGACTGGCTCTACGGCTTCGTTGTTTATCAATGAGTTAGCGGTAAGGGTAAGGGAGGAAAAGCTTGTCGTAGAGGCTGTGGCTTCTTCACTTTCCTCGGAGCGTCTAGCAACTCAGCTGGGGATTAGGCTGTTGTCAAACTTTGATTATCCACAGCTGGATTTGACGATTGATGGTGCAGATGAGGTGGATCCTTTTTGTCGATTGATCAAAGGTGGAGGAGGAGCCATGACTCGAGAGAAGATAGTTATGTCTTCCTCTTCTCGGACGATTATTTTGGTTGATGAAACTAAAGAGGTAGATGTTTTAGGAGCTTTTGGGGTTCCCGTGGAAATTTTACGTTTTGGAGCCAATGCAACCATTCGCCAGTTGAGCGAAATAGGATACTCTGGGGATTTTCGTAGAAAAAATAACGAGATTGTTTTTAGCGATAATGGAAATCCTATATTTGACATTAGTTTCCCAAGGCAATTTGTTAATCCACAAGAAGATATAAACAAGATGTTAGCGGTTCCCGGTGTCATCGAAGTGGGTTTGGTTATTGGTGAATACGAGGTTTGGGTTGGTGCTATGGATGGAAGTATTCGGAAAAAGATTTCGCAAAAAAAAGGGTAAGGAATGAATCTGAGTAAGGCTACGCCTTTTGTACCTTTGACTTTTCAAAAGCTTGTAAGTTTTCGTAACTACGCAGGAATTATTTTGGGGAACAGTGAGAAAAAATTTGCTATATACGGCCATCCCTCTATGGCGGAATCTTTTTGTTTTCGGTCTAGTGTAGAAAGAGAAGAAGATCCTTCCAGACCTCTTTCTCATGATTTGCTAAATTTTATACTTTCTGGATTAGACGTTAGAGTGCTTTACGTTTTGATTAATGACTACAGAGATAATGTTTTTTATAGTCGGATCTTTCTTGAGCCTTGTTTTACGGAAGGGATATCGAGGATTGTAGAGATCGATGCTCGTCCTAGTGATAGCATCCCTTTAGCACTAGCGAATAAAGCTCCGGTGTTTTGTTTGCAAAGTGTTTTTGAAAATGTCGTACGCTATGAAGAATAGATTCTATTGATAGATGGAAAAGAATATGCTTAAAAAATCTTATGTATCTCTGAAAAAAGGTGTTTTTCTTGTAGCCTCTCCAGATATGGATAAAAGCGTTTTTTCTCGTAGTGTAATTTTGCTTTGCGAGCATAGTGTTGCTGGATCTTTCGGACTGATGTTGAACAGAACGTTAGCGTTGGATTTATCTGATGAAATTTTTTCTCTGGAAAATGTAACTAATGAGAATGCGCGCTTTTGTATGGGTGGCCCTATTCAAGCTAACCAGATGATGTTGTTGCATACCCGTGGGCATATACCAGACCAGACACTAGAAATCTGCCCTTCCGTCTATTTGGGTGGAGATGTTAATTTTTTGCAAGAAATAGCCTCTGATCCGACAAGTCCTTCTCTATGTCTTTGCTTCGGTTATTCAGGATGGCAGGGAGGGCAATTAGAAAAAGAGTTTTTGGAAGGATTATGGTTTACTTGTCCCGCATCTTCTCAAAAGATTTTTGAATCCAATCCGGGGTCTTTGTGGGAAGATCTTTTGAGGGAAATGGGTGCTAGATATGCATCTTTGGCGACTGTTCCGGAAAATCTATCGTTAAACTAAATTTTTATTGCTTAAAACAGCTCTTGTTTAAGGCTATTGCTTGCATTATTCTTTTTTCACTTCTAAAATTTGTTTTTCTTTTCATAAAAAGTGGTTAGAGAAAATGCCTAGTCTTTGTCTCCCCCAAGAAAAAGAAATTTGTCAATACTCCTTTTCTCGAGCTCAAAGGGTTTTCCCTGGAGGAGTGAACTCTCCTGTACGAGCCTGTAAAGCTGTTGGGATTACGCCTCCAGTCGTCGCCAGTGCTCAGGGGTACACCATTGTTTCGGCTGATGGAAGAGAGTTTGTAGATTTTTGCTGCTCCTGGGGATCTTTAATTCATGGCCATGCGCATCCTAATACGGTCTCTGCTGTTTCAGCAGCTTTGGGGCTAGGGACTTCGTACGGATTAACTTCTTGCCAGGAAATTCGTTTTGCGGAGCTCTTGTTGTCCATTCCAGAGTGCTCTGACTGCCAGGTGCGGTTTGTTTCTTCTGGGACAGAGGCTGCCATGACGGCAGTCAGACTAGCCAGAGGTATTACTAGAAGGCAGATAATAGTGAAATTTGTCGGTGGGTATCATGGTCATGCGGATGTGTTGATGAAGGACTCTTTCATAGAGGACATCGTTGAAGGTCGAGTGGATAAGTCTTTCTTATGGGGGGATTTTCCTTTGTTATCGGTACACTACAACGACGTGAATGGGTTGCGAACTTGCATGGAGCTTTTTAAAGATCAAATAGCAGCCATCATTGTGGAACCCATAGCTGCCAATATGGGGCTTATTGCTCCGACTGAAGAGTTTGTTAAGGAGATAAATACTAGTTGCCGTAAATATGGGTGCCTCTTAGTCACTGATGAGGTCGTCACTGGGTATCGATTGAAGGCAGGAGGGATTGCCGAAATTTTAGGTTGGAGCCCTGATATTCGTGTTTTTGGAAAAATTATCGGGGGAGGCTTCCCTGTTGCAGCCATCATGGCAAGAAAAGAGCTTATGGAATATTTATCTCCCCAGGGGCAAGTTTTTCAAGCGGGGACATTGTCGGGAAATCCTATAGCCATGGTGGCAGGATATGTTTCTGTACAAGCTTGTTTAGGACCTTCTTTTTACTCTAATCTTTCGGTTGCGTCAGAGACTCTTCTTGAGCCGATACGTTCCTTAATTCTCCGTCGTTCTTTACCGGTTCAACTTGTCAGTGAAGGATCTATGTTTGGGTTTTTCTTTTTGGACTCTCCTGTGACTAATCTTGAAATGGCTAGTTCTTGTGACATTAATAAATTTTCTCTTTTCTACAGGAATGTATTCGATTTAGGAATTTATCTTTCCCCATCGCCTTTTGAAGTGAATTTTATTTCAGCTGCGCATGATCTTCCCGCGTTGGAAATGGCTTCAGAAAAGATTTGTCGTGCCCTTTTACAGACTTTTGATACGAATAGTATGGACATTGCATGAAAGAAAGATCAAAAGGGGTTTTTTTGAAGTGTTTAGCTTTTCTTTGTTATCTACCTGAAGGTATTGGGAGATGGGTGTATTTCGTTTATTCTGTAGCGAAAGCTTTCTCTTTGAGGAGACACACGGTAAGTGCCTTTCTTCATCAGTGTTATGAAATTGGGGTCTCTTCCCTCCCTGTTGCGATGCTAACGGGAGGATTTACTGGAGTAGTTCTGTCGTTTCAGTCGTATTATCAGTTAGGAGTTCATGGGTTGTCCTGCGCCATAGGTTTTTTTGTTGTCAAAAGTATGCTTGTAGAAGTAGGACCTGTTCTCACTGCGTTGATATTAGCTGGTCGTGTTGGGGGGGCGATAGCTGCTTTTATCGGCACCATACAAATGACGGAGCAAGCATGTGCTATGAGGACAATGGGAGTCAATCCCCTTGAATACTTCGCTCTTCCGAGGATTTTGGCTGGTATACTGGTGACTCCTATAGTATCCATTGTTTCTTCTTGGGCGGGGATTTTGTCTGGGTGGCTTCTTTGTGTGGCGGGATTTCACATGGGAAGTTCTGAGTACTGGAGTATGGTCTTAGGAAATATTGGGCATGATGATGTAGTTATAATATTAGTAAAATCCTTGATTTTTGGTTTTGTAATCACTTCAACAGGTTGTTATAGGGGGTTTCAAGTCAACAAAGCTGCCAATGAGGTTTGCGCAGTGACGACTTCTGCTGTGGTGTCTTCATATATGGCTTTAATTTTTCTAAATAGCTTGGTCACAGTCATCTTTAACATGATAGTTTAGGGCGGGGGTATGTTTCGCATTATTAAAATGCCACATCAGAAATCGTCATCAGTATTTCCTGGGGTATTTCATAATCGATTGATTATTATGGATAGTATCAGCAAAAGGTATCCAGATGCTCGAAAAGGTCACAAGCTTATATTGGATAAAGTCAGTTTGGAGTTATCTTCAGGGGAACTTTTGGTGATTTTAGGGAAGTCGGGGACAGGTAAAAGTGTCCTTTTAAGGCACATAGTAGGGCTGGAAAAGCCTGATTCAGGGAAAGTGTACTATGCTCCTGATCTAAGGAATGATAAGGGAGGGCTAAAAAAAAACGCCATAGGCCTGGTCTTCCAAGGAGGGGCGCTGTTTGATTTTCTCTCTGTTAAGGAAAATATTGCTTTCCCCTTGCGTTTTCACAAAGACTCTTTACCTAAAGAAAAAGATTTGCGAGAAGAAGTTATTAGAAATAAGGTGTCTCAGGCATTATCTGAGGTGGGATTGGAAGGAATAGAAGATTGTATGCCTTCGGAGCTTTCCGGAGGGATGAGAAAAAGAGTTTCTCTGGCTCGATCGATGGTGTATTCTCCTAAAGTTCTCCTTTATGACGAACCCACCTCTGGATTGGATCCAATTACGAGCAGGGAAATAGCTCAGTTGATCATAAGATTGCGTAATGAAAAAGGGGTTTGTGGAATAGTGGTGACTCATGACATGACCTTAGCGAGGGATGTTGCGGATCGGATAGCTATACACCATGAGGGGCGTTTGGAGTACGTAAGTCGCGATATATCGAATAATTATGGCAGTCATCCCCTGTTGAGTCAGTTTTTTCAACGTAATGTTTATTTGTAACGGATTTTAGTATGGAGTCTTTGGAAAGAAAAACTATGTTTTCCCTTGGAATCTTTGTTTTACTAGGGATCTTAGGATTTTCGTCGATAATTTGGTTTTTCTCTAAGAGAAGTATTTCTGGAAACCAAGAATTTCGTGTTGCTTTCACAGATATTGGAGGTGTTTCTAAGGGAGCGGAAGTTTTATTTGCGGGTAAACATATAGGCAGTGTTGTTGGCATTCGCAGCATAGTAGATAGTGGTTTGTCTGATTCTTTGGGGCACTTGTATGCCTATGAGCTGATACTTCGTCTAGACGATTCCGTAAAAGTTTACAAGGAAGACGCTTTCACTATTACTTCTCCGAGAATTATAGGGGAGCGGGTAATACATATAATTCCAAAGACCAAGGAGAGAATTCCTGAGAATTTGTTGTTACCTCAATCATTATCTTTCGGTGTTAACAAGGATCCTGTTAAACAAATAGGAGACTTCACTAAGCTTGTTCAGGATTTAGTGGATATAGCCTCAGAAGAAATTGTTAACGTGTCACATTCCATAATTTCCGTCTCAGAAATTATTAAGAAATCTTTAGTAAATAATGATAATGAGTTTTTGACTAGCAAGCTTGTAGCTACAGCCAATTCTGTGAAAAAAAGTGCAGACAGAATGGCTGATTGTTTAGAAAATGTGCATTCAAACAGTGTGAAAGACGTTTTGGAAAACATAGAAGAAATTTCGAGTGATATTCGTTCTTATGGGATTTTTTATCGGTACAACAGAGATTGGAAACGATTTGATAAACAGAGAAAATTGAAAAGGCAAGAAGTGGTTTCTAAGGAATAAGGATGGGGTTTTTTCTCTTTTCTTTTATTTCCTTTAAAGATTATGAACGACTTCTGGTTTAACGATTAGGGAGTACATGGACAAGTTTTCGGAAGCAGTACAGGAAGCATTAGAGAAATCTGTTAAAGGGGCCAAAAAAGCTCAAGCACCCACTGTTAGTGAGAATCGATTTATCTTGGCTCTTTTAGATAACAAAGAATCGTTGTTTTATCTGACGTTGAAAAGCATTAACGACAACATCTCGTTGCTGGAAACGGCTCTCAATGAAGCTTTGTCTAGGGAACCTATTTTGGAGAGCGATTCCTCAGATGCTTTGCCAAAGTTTGCTCAGGGCCTGCATGCTATCATGTTGGATGCAAATTTAGAAGCAGAAGAAATGGGAGATGAATACGTTTCTGGGGATCATTTAGTATTGGCATTTTGGAAATCTTCTAAGGAGCCGTTTGCTTCTTGGAAAAAAGTTACTAAGGTTTCTATTGACGAGGTTAGAGAGTTAATTAAAAGAAATAGGAAAGGAAGTCGCATGGATTCCCCTGGGGCAGAGTCTAATATGCAAGGGTTGGAAAAGTATTGCAAAAACCTTACAGCTTTAGCTAGAGACGGGAAATTAGATCCAGTCATAGGTAGGGACGAAGAAATTCGCAGGACTATACAAGTCTTATCTCGAAGAACAAAAAATAACCCTATGTTAATTGGAGAACCTGGGGTGGGAAAAACTGCCATAGCGGAAGGATTGGCCTTACGCATAGTGCAAGGAGATGTTCCTGAAAGTCTTAAGGATAAGAACTTATTTGTGTTGGATATGGGGGGATTGATAGCCGGGGCAAAGTATAGAGGAGAGTTTGAAGAGCGGTTAAAAAGCGTATTGCAGGAGGTAGAAGCTTCCGAGGGAGTGCACATTTTATTTATTGATGAAGTCCATACGCTTGTAGGAGCGGGTGCTACGGAAGGAGCTATGGATGCGGCGAACTTGCTAAAACCAGCTTTGGCCAGAGGCACACTGCATTGTATCGGAGCAACCACTTTGAACGAGTACCAAAAATATATTGAGAAAGACGCAGCTTTAGAGCGCCGTTTTCAACCGGTATTTATTGCTGAGCCTTCTTTGGAGGATGCTGTCTTTATTTTGCGTGGGCTCAGGGAGAAGTATGAAATTTTTCATGGAGTGAGGATCACTGAGGGAGCCTTAAACGCTGCAGTTCATCTGTCTTATAGGTACGTCACGGATAGGTTTTTACCTGATAAAGCCATTGATTTGATTGATGAAGCCGCAAGCTTGATTCGTATGCAGATAGGAAGTCTTCCTTTGCCTATAGATGAGAAAGAAAGAGAGTTATCGGCTTTAATTATTAAGCAGGAGGCTGTGAAGAGAGAAAAAAGTCATTCTTACCAAGATGAGGCAGAAATTTTACAAAAAGCTATAGATGGAGTTAAAGAGGAGTTAGCTTCTTTGAGACTACGTTGGGAGGAAGAACGAAATCTTATTACGGGATTAAAAGAGAAGAAGAACTCTTTAGAGAGTATGAAGTTTGCCGAGGAAGAGGCTGAACGTGTTGCAGATTATAATAGGGTAGCAGAGCTGCGGTATAGCTTAATTCCAGCATTAGAAGAAGAAATCCGAAAAGATGAAACAGCTCTCAGCAATCGGGATAATCGATTGCTTCAGGAGGAGGTTGATGAAAGGTTAATTGCTCAGGTTGTTGCTAATTGGACGGGCATTCCTGTTCAAAAAATGCTCGAAGGAGAAGCGAATAAACTCCTCGTTTTGGAAGAATCTATAGAAGAGAGGGTTGTTGGGCAGCCTTTGGCTGTTGCTGCCGTTAGTGATTCTATTAGGGCTGCTCGTGTTGGGCTAAGTGATCCACAAAGACCTCTAGGAGTGTTTTTATTTCTTGGTCCCACAGGTGTTGGTAAGACAGAACTGGCGAAGGCTTTAGCATATCTTTTATTTAACAAAGAGGATGCTATGGTTAGGTTTAATATGTCGGAGTATATGGAGAAGCACTCTGTCTCCAAATTTATAGGAGCAGCCCCAGGTTATGTAGGCTATGAGGAGGGGGGGAGTTTGTCTGAGGCCTTGCGTCGAAGGCCTTATTCCGTCGTGTTGTTTGACGAAATAGAGAAAGCAGACAAAGAGGTATTTAATATATTGCTCCAAGTGTTTGACGACGGGGAACTAACAGACAATAAAAAACGGAAAGTTAATTGCCGCAATGCGCTGTTTATCATGACTTCTAACATAGGTTCTCAAGAGTTAGCGGACTATTGCAACAAAAAAGGACACGAAATAAGTAAAGAGAAGATTCTTTCTATAGTTTCTCCTATTCTTAGGAAGTATTTTAATCCAGAGTTTATTAACAGAATTGACGAAATTCTTCCCTTCATGCCATTGAGCAAGGAAGATTTAGTAAAAATAGTGTCTATTCAAATGAAGAGAGTTGCTCAACGAATGGCTGAAAGACATGTCAAACTAATTTGGGATGATTCTCTTATTTTGTATCTTAGTGAGCAAGGGTATGATTACTCTTTCGGAGCTCGACCGCTAAAACGGTTAATCCAACAGAGAGTTGTTACAATGCTTTCCAAAGCTTTTCTAAAGGGGGATATCAAACCTAATACAACGATCAAACTGTTTGTTTCCAGTGATATTGTGCTTTTTAAGCAATGCGTAGACGAGGAGGCTTGATGCTGGTTAAAAAAGTTTTATTTAGATGTAGCCTAATTTTGTTTGAATAAGGATGTAAAACCATTTGCAAGTTCTTTAAAAGACCATTATAGGTAGTACTACCTCTAGATTAATTCTAGCTACTAAATAAGAAGGTTTATGAATAGAAGAGTGGTTTCCTTTGTTCTGCTTTGTGGTTTTATATTATCTAATCAAGGAGTTTTAGCCAGAGATTCTTCTTTGGTTGGGTGGTTGTCGCCGAAGGTTGGGCAAAGAATCTGGGGATTGAATCCGAGTTCCTTGGAGTCATATTGTGTTTATCAAACTCTTTGTCGAGACAGAGACAGCGCTGCGTGGATACAACAACTAACAGGTTGCCCCGCTCATCTGGTTCTGTTATTGGCAAATTTAGTCGCTCGAGCTGGCCTGGAATCTGGAGATGATGTTTTTTTAGGTTCACATGAGAATCATGAAGCAGTTTGTTGGCTCCATGATCAGTTTTCCAGTGGTATCAAGGACGAGATAGATTTAGGTAGAGAGTTAATTTCTAGTGAATTCAACGAAAACTCTGATGTTGAACAGAAGATTGCTTGGTACTCATTATTTTTAGATGTATTGGCTTTGCGTGCTCGTGCAATCTATTTCTTAAAAACCCAAAGGGGTGATCAGTGTAGAGATAAAGAGGAGCAACATATTTCGTTGATCTCAGCTATTAATACACTGCTATTTGAGGAAATGGGTATCCGTTATCCTTCAAAGAAAGAAATGTTTGAAGAGAAATTTTCTCTTTTGTCTTCGGTGGTTAGTGGTAAATTTGGAGTATGTCTAGGGGTTTCTTCTTTGTACTTATGTATAGCCCAAAGACTTGGAGTTCCACTAGAAATTATTACTCCCCCTGGGCACATATATTTGAGGTATCTGAAATCTTCAGGTGAGTATCTCAATATTGAGACCACAGCTGGAGGGTGTCACTATGAAACAGAGCGATACGAGAGTATTGATATTGAGGGGCTGACGCAACGCTCTATGAAGGAAGTTGTAGGATTAACTTTCATGAACCAGGGGTCTTTTTTTCTGTATGCCAAAAATTATAGGCAGGCAGCGCATTTCTATGAAAAAGCCGCATCCATTTTGCAGGATTCTTTACTAAAAGAATTGCTGGCTATATCTCTTATATTGTCTGGGAAAGAAACCGAAGGAGAAAAGTTATTGAAAAGTGTGTTAGACAAAAGTTCGAATAAGAATTCTATAGCAAGTCAATACTTAAGTGGTAAAATTGGGAAGGGTGCTTTGGAAATCGTTTTTTCTGAACCAAGAGATTCTTACGAAGATTTGTTGAGCTATGGTAAGCAGCTCCAATGGGTTAGTGATCAATATCCTGATTTTCTAGATGCTCGCCGCAAATTGGCCTCTATTTTCCTTCAGTTAGGGAAGACTAGAGAAGCTCTAAATACTTTGGAATATTGTTATTCCAGGGATTCGGACAACTTATCGTTAGTTCTTTCTTTGTGCCAGTTGTATTTGGAAAGAATGGATTATCTAAAGGCCAAGATAATGCTGACGAAAGGCGAGGAGCTTTCTTTGAAAAAACACTCGGGTTGGTATGCTGTGCGTAAAATGCGGACCCGGGTCGCTAGGGTTGCTCCGTAATCATTTGTTTTGAAAATATTTTCATGTAAAAATTTTTCCACTAAAATGTTCCGCGAGTTTTTTTAGGATCGTTTGTCTTCCTTATTCTGTAATCGTGTTACTTCTGCAATTTTTGCTTACATGGGAACTAGTTAAGCTTTCAGAAATGTTACTAATAGATTTTTGGGAAAATAAAGCTTGGATGCATTTTGGCCTTTGTTGTTTAAAAATGTGAATTGATGGTGTCTTTCGGGAAGAGAAATAGAAGGAGAGGTTGTGATGTCCAGTAAAGTAGAGAGTTTTTGTTTTAACGTTTTAAATGATACTTCAGATTTTTTCGGAGAGACTTCGGGATCGACTATTACTACCAAAATCAAGGTGATGACAGTGGTTATTGCCTCCGTCATAGGGGTTATCGTAGCGCATGTGGGTTTGAGTTTGCTTTCAGGAAATGTAGTAATTTGTGCGGTTGCTGGTCTCAGTTTGGCTGCGGCCGGGGTCATGCTATCAGCCGTGTCTTTGATACTTTTAATTAAATTTTCTCGATTTTACGTTCAGAGAGGGATTGGCAAGGGTATGTTACGTAATGAAGAAATGGTGAAAGACCCTGCGAACTAGAAAATGAGACCTTACATGACAGCGATTGATTAGTCTTGAATGTAAAAGTTAGTGATATGAACGAAGAAACACATCGTAGTACTTTTTCTGGAGGATAATTTTTTTGTATTTAGGAGTTGATCCTAACAAATTGGTAGTTATTCTCTTGAGCTCCTCATTGGAGTTTTTTTTTTTGCAAAAGGTTTTTATAGAACTGAGAGCATATCATAAGTTGTTTTCATATAAACGCTGTTTCACTAGAATGCATTGTCAAAAATTTTTTTGAAAAGAGAGTTTTGATTGATATGGTTTTTCTGTGGGAAAACTAAGGGGTGTTTCCGCGCTCAGGGAAAGAAGTTTCATCTGGTAAGGGAGATCCTCCCTAGGTTTTTCGTAGTCAAGGCCATCCTCTTTTTCCTTAAGGGTTTTCTTTTGGGTCGAGAGGGTTCTTTTCAAAATTGTAGTCCTTTGATTGTTCGGTTAGTGGGTTAGTGGGTCGGCTTGAAAAGCTTCCAGTGGGCTTTGGGCTAGCGTTTTGGTGTATAGCCCTATAGCTAGTTTCATCTTACCTACAGGCTATAAATCTTGGATGCAAACTATAGTTTAGAGTCTTTATTGAAAGGGAGAGAGCCATGGCAGGTGACGGAATAAAATTATTATGTTCTGGATCGTGGGGTAATTTTTCAATTTCTTTGGGTGGACAACCTTCTAAAAGATCTTCTGAAGGATCCTATGAATGCAAAAATTCTTCAGGAGTGTCTAAAACAACAACGATTGCAGCATCAATCTTGGCTGCTATGGGTGGGTTATTAACTCATTTTGGTGCGGAGTTACTATTTGGGTTGATAGCTTCGTCACCTGTGACGGTCATTTCTTTATCGGTTATAGGATTAATTATAGCTTTAGCAATTGCCGTCATAGTGATTAGGAGTTATTGGATCCGGCATAAACTCGATTTGTCCGAATCTAAGGATCCAAATATTAGAAAATCTCTTGGAATAAGAGAGACAGATCGTCCTATGAAAGCAGACAGTTGTGCTAAAAAACGAAAGAAAAGAAGACGAATCATATTTCGTACCCGAAGTAGTAGTGTTCGTGGGGGAGGGAAAAAAGGTTCTACTGAGCAAATTAGTCTACGTCCTCGAAGTAGCAGTTATTATGGGTATTATGGCGTGGAAACAAGTGGATCATCGAGTGACGATGATTCTGGAGAAGAAAGTGCAGTAGTAGGGGTCACAGAGAGCTATGACAGAAAAGAACCAGAGAGTGTGTATGAAAAGGAAAAGGCAGTAGGGTTGGACTTAGAGAAAAAATATATTCGATTGAAAGAGCTTTTCTTGCAGAATTTCCCTGACTGAGAAAGAGTCTATCTTCAAGGAATTTGTGATTATAGGTTGATAGCCGGACGCCTTGCTTTTAACCTTGTCAGTCAGAATGTTATAGAAATTATTTTCATATAAACCTTTTTTTAATAAAATGCCCCGCTAAGCTTTTCCGGATGGGTTGTTTTAGGGCTTTTCGTGGATCCTTTCTTCTGCGCTGTTGGAAGGTTTCTTATCAGTGTGGTGGGGGCGTCCGCGGCGATCGTTTCTTCGGTTGCTTCATGACTTCTGACTCATTTCTAGAGAGCTTAGTGCACGAAACTTTTCTGCAATGTTTTCTATTGCATAGGTCTTTCTGAGGAGCTTTTTGTGAAGTGACTAGGGCCATTTTCGCTTTAGAGGACAGGTTTTTTGTGGTAAAAGCAGTGCTTTGTTGATTTTGCAAGATAAGAAAAAGAGGATTTTATGTCAGTTGAAGGTAGTACATCGGTACAAAGTCAAAGTTTATGTTCTTTTGAGAAGCTCATGTCTCCTGTAAAGGGTATTTATGGTGGATTATTTGGTGCAGTGGATAGTGCATCGAAAGCTAAATATGCAGTTGTGGCTGTTGTAGCTGCTGTAGCAGCCTTTTTTGCTCTGGCAGCGTCTACTACAGCTGCTAGTGCTTTGGGGCTTTTTGTCTCTGCAAATGTTGGTGCGGCACTAATTGTAACAGGGGCTGCCTTGGCTGTGGTCTCCGTTCTGATGCTTATTAAGCTTTGCAGGGCTTTTAAGGTGGACGGTCAAGCGGAAGGGAAAGATGCTTCATCGACTCCTCAAGCATCTGGTGGTGGAGATAAAGTAAAATCTAAGAAGAAGTAGTTTTAGGCTTCTCTAGCGGTGGAGGACCTCTGTTGTCTTATTTATAGAGATGACAGGGGTTCTTTGGTTTTTAAAATCTTTTTCTCACTGTTTATTTTTGAGCTTTTAGATTCAATATTTTGAATAATGGTTTTTTTTGAGTGTTTAGAAGTTAGGTTTTTGGTTTACAGTGTTATATAAATTATTTTCATATAAATCAGTTTGTATTAGAATGTCCCGCTAAGCTTTTTCTTGGAGTAACTCTTATGAAGCTTTTCTGCAAAAATGTCATGACCCGATTGGGGTGTAAAGATGTCGGTCTTGGTCACGTGTCTAGAATGCGGCCTGGAGTTTGTGTGGACAGAGTTCGGGCTGCGATCGTTGGAATCGTATTTTTTCTGGGAGTGACGTCTCTCCTCTCTGGTGGGGCTTGTTTTCGAGGAGCTGTCTCCGGTGGGGCTTTAGTTGTGTCTGGGGCTATTTGCATAGCACTTGGCATAGTTCTGTTGGCTCTTTCGATTGCATGGATTGTGAAGATGTCGGGGATAAGTATTTGCAGTTGTTTAGGCGGTAAAAAGTAGATGTTTTTTGTTTCTCTAGGGGAAACGGTTTAAGAATTTATTTAACAAATAAAAAAGAGGATTTTATGTCAGTTGAAGCTAATAGTACTGGTGTTTCTTGTGCAGATAGATGGGCGAACTACTCTTCTAAGGTTAAGGAAGCTTGCTCTGGTTTTGTCAACACGATTAAAGATTCGGATCAGCTAACCAAAGCTAAGGGGGTTGCTATCCTCGTTGCGGCCATTGTTGGTGCTCTCTTGACGGGAGTTGGAGCGACTCTTCTTACAGGTGCTTTTTCTATGGCAGCATTGGGCTCTGCTGTTTTGGGGTTGGCTTTGGTAGCTGTATCTGCTGTTGCTTTCATTAAGCTTTTTGGCTCCGTTTTAGCTTCTAAAGCTGCTGTTGAAGCAGAAAAGACAGAATTGGAAGAAGTTGCTAAGAAAGCTAGAGATGATAAGGAAGCTGCTGAAGCAGAAAAATCTGCTTTAGAGTCTAGAGTTCAAAAAGCTGAGTCGGATAGAGCAGATCTGCAACTTGAAGCTTCACTTCTTAAGGAGAAGATTGCCAAATTAGAGTCTGAAGTGAAAGAGCTTGAAGCAGAGAAAGCTCAATTGGGCGTTGAAAAGATGAAGTTGGAAGCTGGTTTGCAAACCTCCGAAGAGGAAAAAGTCCAAGCAAGTATAGCAAAACTTGAGCTGGAGTGTAAAGTGCAGGAGCTGGAAGAGAAGAGAGAGTCTTTAGAATCTAAAATTCAGGATCTTGAGGAGCAAAAGGTTGCTTTAGAAGCCAGATTGCAGGAAAAAGTATCTTCGTCTGTTGAATCTAAGGGAGGGACAGGTATTGCTCTAACTAGGCCTGTCGTAACGTCTGGAGGAATTGCGACAAGCTACTCTAGCGGAACAGGGAGTTTGACTGGAATATCTTTAGGACAAACTAGTGTTACAGGCTTTAGTGAGACAAGCTTCTCCGGTTCAGCAGGATCTGTGGCGACTCCTTCTTCGGGTACAGAAACAGAAAGCGAGTTCGGAAAAGAAGGAGAATCAGGCGGTGGAGATGGCGACTTCGAGGGTGTGGAGTAGTAACTACAGTCATCACTAATGCGTATAAAGGCTTTTTGAAAACCTCTTGGGTTCTTCGAAAGGCCTTTTCTTTTTGGCCATACTTTAGCATAGAAAGCTTGCAATCTTCCAGGATGCTTAATATATTAGCGTGGACGTCTGTCTGATATTTTTTGAGGGATTGAGGAGCTTGTCTAATGGTAGAAGTTAGTAGTTTTCAAGGGGAGTTTCTTGGAGATTATAGGATTATCAAGCGTCTTGGCAAGGATTTGTGGAGCGAAAGTTTTTTAGCTGAACACAGGTTTATCAAAAAAAAGTACTACCTAAGAGTGTTATCCTCAGAGTTTTTAGAGCAAGAGTCTTTCTTTGGAAGGTTTCAGGAATTGATTGTTCGCCTGACAGCCTTGGACCACCCGGGAATTATTAAAATAGAGAATGTTTCTTCGTTTGAAGATAGGTATTTTTTAGTTAATGCTTACGAAGAAGATTTTGGCGCGTTTGTTACCCTTACTCAATATGTTTTTGGAAACCGGACTCCAATTGGAGAATCAGAAGTTGTCGCCATCTTGGAAGGTATAGCGGAAATTTTAGATTACGCCCATAATATGGGTGTTAATCATGGGGAGTTGCACCCAGATAAAATTTTTCTAAAGAAATCTGACGGAAAACTCCAAATTTTTATCCAGGAGTTTGGTTTTGGAGAGTTGTTAAGAGAGCATTTCCCTAGAGCTTTGTTCACATGTAACTTTCAAGAAACGACTGCCAGGGAGTTATATCTTGCTATAGCAAAGGATATCGCTTTCCGTTCTTCTAGTTATGGTTCGAAGGATGAAAGGAAAGAAGATGTGCATGCTTTTGGAGCATTAGCCTATTTTTTGTTATCGCGGAAACTTCCTATCAACAGGTCAATGGACTTTTTAGAGGAGCGGGATTATTCATACGATTGGAAGAGACTTTTTCAAGTTTCCTTCTCAGAGCATAGCAAAGAGATAGTTTCTCTGTCCTCATTGATCCTTAAGAAGGCACCTGTTTCCTCAGCTTTAAATATTGCTTCTGGAGTTGTTGATCAAGTTGAGATTAAGAATGTTGCAGATGAAGAATCCATTAAGGTTTCTAGTTTAGTAAAAGAAGAAGTCTCTGAGGGTGTTTCTTTGCCTGATGAGGTTTTTAATGAAGTAGTTAAACCAGAATTTGTTTTGGTGGAGGCGCAGTCTATTGATGAAGCCATGGATACTTCGTATGGGCAAGAAAGCGCGGAAGAAGATCTTTCGGAAGGTTATACAGGCATATTACAAGCAATATTATCTAGGGAGCCGGTTGTTAGCCAATACAAGGAGAAAGGAAGATTGCCTGTTGAAGTAGAACCCCTGCTCACAGATATGGTGCTCGTCGAGGGAGGAGAATTTTCTAGAGGGTCTATGAGTGGTAGTAGAGATGAACAGCCTGTTCACAAAGTGGTTTTAGATGCTTTTTTTATGGATATTCATCCAGTTACAAATGAGCAGTTTATCTTGTTTTTAGAGCATTGTGGTAACGATAAAGACAAAAATTGTAATGATTTTATTCGTTTTAAGGAGTCTAGGATTCGTAGGACTGCAGGTAAATTTGTCGTTGAACCTGGATATTTTGCGCATCCTGTTGTGGGAGTGACTTGGTATGGGGCTTATTACTATGCAGAGTGGGTTGGTAAGCGACTTCCGACAGAAGCTGAGTGGGAGATTGCAGCTTCGGCTGGTTTATGTGTAAGTTACCCTAACGGTAACGATTTAGATAAAACTCAGGCAAATTTCTTTAGCTCTGATACCACTGCGGTGATGAGTTATCCGGCAAATCCCGTAGGTTTATACGACATGGCCGGTAATGTTTACGAATGGTGCTTTGATTGGTATGGTTATGATTATTACGAGCATTCCTCTCAAGAGCCTTATGCTCCTAAAGGGCCTGTACAAGGGGTGTATAGGGTACTTCGGGGTGGATGCTGGAAGAGTTTAAAGGAGGATTTGAGAGTCTCTCACCGACATCGAAATAATCCTGGAACAGTTAACGGCACTTACGGGTTCCGTTGCGCTAAAGATGTTCGGTAGATAATGACGGGTGTTCTTGTGGATAAACAGGCCTATCTAGATCTGTGTAAGTTAGTGGAGGAGCATGATTATAGGTATTATGTTTTGCATGCTCCAAGCATCTCAGATTATGAGTATGACTGTTTAGTAAGACAATTAGAGAGTATAGAAAAAAAACATCCGGATTGGAAAGTACCTTCATCTCCTACCGAAAAACTGGGGGACAACATCAGTAAAGGTGCCACGGTAGCGTCACACCAAGTATCGATGTTGTCTATTGCTAACGCGTACTCTATGGAGGAATTGTGCGAGTTTTTTGATCGAATAGAAAAAATACTAGGTTTTTCTCCTGAATACACAGCAGAATTGAAGATAGATGGCATCGCTGTTTCTTTGCATTATGAGAAAGGTTTTTTTAAACAAGCTCTTAGCAGAGGGGATGGTAGGGTTGGAGAGGACATTACAGCAAATATTCGAACGATAAGAAATCTTCCTAAACGGTTGGCAGATGAGTATGCGGCACGCTTTCCGGTTTTTGATGTCCGAGGAGAAGTGTACCTTCCTAAGGTGGCTTTTGAAGAGATTAATAAGTTGCAAGCGAGGGAGGGAAGGCCTTTGTTCGCGAACCCGAGGAATACTGCTGGGGGCACTTTGAAATTATTGTCTCCAGAAGAAGTTGGTAGACGGAATTTGCATATTTCTATGTATGGGATGTTTCTAGGAGATTTTTGTGAGAAGCTATCTTCACATTACGACGCACTCCTTCTGTGTTCTGAAATGGGGTTTCCTGTCGATAGTCGTCCCTCTAGATGCACATCTTTCGAAGATGCTAAAGAATATATTCAAAACATAGAGCAAATACGGGACGATTTACCTATGGAAATTGATGGCGTGGTCATCAAGGTCAATGATGTTGACGCTAGGGATCTTTTAGGAGCCACAGGAAAGCATTACCGTTGGGCTATAGCTTACAAATTTGCCCCGGAGCAAGCGGAGACCCTTGTAAAGGACATCGTGATTCAGGTCGGGCGAACGGGAGTGTTGACTCCCGTTGCTTTATTGGAACCTGTATCTCTTTCTGGCAGTATAGTATCTCGGGCAACTCTTCACAATGAGGAAGAGGTGAAAAGAAAAGATATTCGTGTAGGGGATAGTGTACTCATAGAGAAGGGGGGGGATATTATTCCCAAGGTTGTGAAAGTTTGCTTAGCCAAAAGACCAGACGGTAGTAAACCTTGGAGTATGCCGGATATTTGTCCTGTTTGTTTCTCAAAGGTTGAGAGGAAAGCTGGTGAGGTTCTCGTCCGCTGTGGGAATCCTCTTTGCTCGGCTAGCGAGATAGGCAGGTTACATTTTTTTGTCAGCAAACCTGCTTTTGATGTGGATCATGTAGGGCCTAAGATTATTTCCAAATTATTTGAGATAGGCTTAGTGACTCGTCGATCTGATATTTTTCGGCTTAGACGAGAAGATCTTGAGAAGATTCCTGGATTTAAGGAGAAGTCTGTAAGGAATATCCTAAACTCCATAGAGAGGTCTAAAAATATCTCTTTAGGGAGGTTTATTTTTTCTTTGGGAATACCTCTGGTTGGGGCCAGTACTGCAGAAATTCTAGCAAGGCGTTATGGAACTTTAGAGGCATTTTGGTCGGCAACCAAGGAAGAATTAGTATCTATCGGGGGGGTAGGAGAAAAAGTAGCGGAATCTATAGTCCGGTTTACTTCTTGTATAGAGAATTCTAGAGAGGTCAAGGAGCTGCTATCTTTAGGGGTTTCTATAGAGCCTACCAAGATTTCTTTAGAGAATCATGAATCTTCTACCTTCCATAATAAGACTGTCGTTATCACGGGGACTTTAGAAGGATTTACAAGGAAAGAGGCTGAGAGAGCCGTTTTATCCAGAGGGGGTAAGGTATCTTCTTCTGTTTCTTCTTCCACGGATTATTTAGTTGTGGGAGATTCTCCTGGGTCAAAGTACAGGAAAGCCTTAGAATTAGGAATAACCATTCTTGATGAAGAAGGTTTTCGTGCATCGCTTTAGTTTTTAAATTTTTGTTTACAAAGATTTCTTTTTATTAAGAATTTTTAATATTCATAGAATAGTTTTTAATATCTTATTTATGTATAATACTCTCTTTAAAGTTCTTATGTTTTTATTTTTTAAGGTATATGAAAAGTATCTCTTCCATAACTTCATCTCTGACCTCTACAAGGAGTGTTGAAAACTCCACAACTGCTGGGTTTCGCTCGGAAATGGAGGTTCGTTTCATAGCTCTAGAGGCTATAGAATCAGAGTTGGAAACCATGGAGAAAACAGACCTTAAGAAGCTGAAATTACTTAGGGTGGCATGGATTATTTCTATGATCGTTGGAACAGCAATATTTTTTGCTATTCCCGTGAGTATGATTTTTGGAGTACCATTGTGGCTTCCTATTGTGATTTCCTTGGGGCTTTCCTTGGTTATTGGATATGCAGGAGGAAAGATCGCTAACAAAAGACAAGAGATACTTCACCGCTACGAATTCTTAAGAGCCTATCGTCATCAGCTCTTGAAGGGAAACATTGCTAAGAAACCTCTCATTAAGAAGTTTGATATCAAAAAAGAAGAATTATTCTCTGGGTTGAAGTCAGGTTTTCAGAAGCGGCTAGAGAAACTTAGAAATGAGCTGCTTTTTGGAAAGAAATCTGCGGACGTGCAAGATAGTTGCTCGACTATAAATGCTCTCGATCTTCAAGGTGAAACTTTTGCTTTACGCTATCGAATGCAAGACTTGTTGTTGGAGGAAGAAGATAACAGGGTAGCTTCTTGGCAAGAGTTTTCGAAAGTGGTTGCAGATGTCAATAACAAGCTGGTTAAGGGGGAATGCGAATCAGAAACATTGGAATCAGTCTCTTTAAGTGCTCTTATGGCTGGAGGTGTTCAGCACCTGATGATGCCTCCCAAAGATTTCTCTGAAAAATCCGATAAGGTACAACGTCTTTTCAAGTATGGGGCTCAGGTTATTTCTTCTTTGCAAGAAGATTTTTCGCGTTACGACAAGATTTTCTTTAATCAGGATCTCTTAAAAGAATTTTCTCCTCTTCCCGATGCAGTTAGGTTGTTTAGAGAAAGTTCTAACTTATTATTATTGGACATTTTGGGTCGATTGCATTCCTTGGAAAGTCTTAATGAAGTGGTTCTTAATCAAGAAGTTGTTATAGAGAATCTCCAGAAAGACATTGAAGCAGGTAGTTCGGTTGAAAAGCTATATTCTCAGATCTACCAAAAAACGAACGAAATTCAAAAGTTATTATCTGATGGATTATCTGCACAGAGGTATCGAACTATCTTTGGTAGCATTCTGTCTGAATTGGAGCTGCTTTACAGACAATTAAGATTTTTTGAAATAGGATCTTCGATAGAAGCAACCCCTACAAAAGGTTGTGCTGATGAAGAGACGCAGATGTTATTATCTCCAACAGAGACGACTTCTACAGAGACTGTAATGCTAGATTTTTCGAAGAAGTTGAAAGATCTCACGCATTCGTTTAAGGCCAATCTCAACACAACAAAAGATCAGCAAAGTGTCCAACATCTCCTTGAGCTATTATCTCGAATTCAAAATGGCATAATTGACATTCCCTTAGGGAAATCTACTATCGAGAAAGTGAAGAAGCTGGAAAAAAATCAGAAAATTCTTCGAAAGGCTCAATGTAATTTTGTCTCAAAGCTTACCGAACTTGGGGATGAGTCCTTCCTGAATAAAGTGCGTATGGGGACCCGGGGATGTTCTGCTATCTCAGCTGAGATCAATAAGGCAATAGCTTCGACTCCAGAAAGAAAAATGTTTTCTTGTCGTTTATTGTTGTCTTCAGCTAAGAAGCGGCTAGAGGATAGTTATTGGGGGGTTTCTGGGGCGGATTCTTCTGAGAGTCTTTTAGGAGAGAAATCGTCTCTTCTTGCACGCATCCAGGTCTTGGAAAATGAGTTAGAACTTTTAGAAAAAGACTTTACTTCATTTAAAGATTATCAGCTATCTAAGCTATTCTTCAAGGGAGCTCAGGAAGAACTACAGAAGATGACGAGCGTGATAACTGCTTCCCGAAGTTCTTCACAACAAAATATGGACGAACTAAAAAGAATTGCGGATAAATTAGGTCAGATAGGAAGAGAAAAGGGACCTTTAAGTGAGTCAGTTTTTGTTTCTCCTCAGGAGCTTCGGGGCATAGTTTTAAAATATGGGGAATTCCACCAAACTATTCACACTCTCCTTTCAAAAGTTTCGGGATGCGTAGAGGAAGTTGGTAGAGGTTGTGAATCTAACGCTATTTCCTTTAAAAAATTGCTTTTAGAAAAGGACTCTACTTTATCGAAGAGAAGCACTCGTATAGCTGAAGAGATACAGAAGAGGAAAGATGCAGAAAAAGCTTCTCTTGCTAACGAGAATCAACAACCTGTAAAAGATATTTTATCGGGGTATTTAGACAAGTTGGAAGCTCTCCGGAAATGCATGGAGGATTTTGAGGAAGTATTTTCTGCGGAAGAAATTATCGCAGAGAAGGCGTTTTCTAGTGCTGACAGTTTCCTAAAAACTTTGGGTGAGGCGAAGGGTGATGCTTCCCTAGTGCAGTCTGTTCTGACGGCATTATCTTCTTCTACTCAAGAGCTTAGTTTAAACCAACTTTGTTCAGATATCAACCGGTCAAAGGGGTTAACAAAGTCTGATGAAAAGGTTATCTCAGACTCTGCTGAAGAAATTAAAAAAATTCGCAACAAATTAGCAAGCGGATTAGAAAATCTTGCATTGCAAGCGAAACAATCTCTCAGGGCATGGAACTTATCAAAGTCTGTTGCGACCACAATATTGTCTTTGTGTATGTTTATAGCCGCTATATTTTTACTCAACGTCCAATTATGGTGGCTACCTATTCTTTTCGTGGGTGTAGGGTCTGTCTTTATTGGCATTAACCATATCTTTGACAAAGTAATAGAAAATAAAACGAAAGCCATGGTTACGGAACAAGTGGCTTTGAAACTTTCTGTTGAAGATTGCATCACAGATTCCGATTTTGGAGATAAAAATGTTGTTAGACTTGCTGAGTTGCAAAAGAATCTGGGATTGGACGGCTGCCACAGAACCTGGGCTCAAGAGGTTGTTAAGGAACTAGAAAATACGACGACCGGTGAAGAGTTTAAAGACTTCCTTGCCACCAAAGAGAGTGCTGTTAAACAGTTAACATCTTGGAAGCGGGAACTGGACAGAAAAGTGAACAAACGTTTTGGTTTTAAGTCAGACTCTCCTGCTGCAGAAATTTTTCCTCAGGATTCCCAATGGCAAAAGCGTCTTGCTCTTCTTGATAAGGAGAAAGAACTTTTATCTAATGAGGATGCTGTGGCAGGTAGGTTGAATAGAGTGCGAACTCTCTTGCAAAAGCTATCTAATGAGCAAGCATTTTCAGAATCTTTAGATAATCGTGTAGCCAAAGGTAAAGATTTACACAATCGAAATATTCGAGAGAGTGCCTTCTACGATCTTTTGATGAAGCATCTTACATCTAGTATAGAGCTAGCTATGTCGAAAAAAAATGAGACGTCAGAGCAAGTTTTGGTCGAGAGATATTCAAGATCAATTATCGATTTAGCTAAACAGACTTGTTCTTCTGATAAAAGGGTTAAGGAAGAAGCTATAGAAGCTTTTGATAGAGAAGTATTTCTAGCGATGGAAAATAATTCCATTAGCGATGTTTTAAATTCGTTATCAGTTCTTTGTGGTTCAAAGGCATTTACTCCACTAAAAGGTGCTTCAATTACTCGAGGGGGAGAATTGGCGACTTCCTTGAGTAAGATTAGACGAGCGGGTTGTGATCAGCTATCACCTGTGGTTAAAGCAGTATTTAGTAACGGAAAAGCGAAGTTGAATGATGTCATCCGGTCTATAGCATCTTTGTTATCTTCTCAAGGTATTGCCCAAGGCAAAACTTTAACAGACCTGCTCGCGGAAGATGAGAACTCTTTAGTGAAAGCTTCTGTTGCAAAACCTGCTTCAGGGGCACTATCAATAATAAATACTTTTGAGAAAAAGTTTTCTTCAGTAGTGGGATTGAGATTTTCCACTACTGGGGATAATGTTGTAGAAAAAATCAGAGAAGTTTCTGAAGATCTTAGCGCTCTTCGTGAAGATGTTATATCTGAAAACAAATCAAGTATGAGCTTTTTTGCAAAGGTTGCTGGAGAAAAAATAGAACGGTTAGTGTACGGTGAGCACGTGAAATTTCGTAAGGAATGTGGATCTCTCAGAGAATTGTGTGCCTACGTTGAGAAATCATTGCAGGACCCTTCTTTCAATCACGAAGGACTTTTGAAGAGCATTATTAAAAAATTGTCAGATTCCCCGATCTATCTTTTGAAGGAGGAACTATCTTTCAACAAAGCTAGATCTCTTTTAGTAAAACAGAAAATACAGGAATACAATTTGCTTGAGGAGAGGAGCTGCTTTGTGAAAGCCATCGTATCCGAGAAGTCCAAAGAATATCAAGCACTGGAGCTTGAGCGAGTAGAATGCGAAAAACTTCTAGACGGGATAAAAGCGGCGGTGAAGAAGACTCAAGACCAGTTAAGCTTGCTCCAATAGGTTTGTTTTCTAGACAGCGGGCTTCACAAAGATGCGTAGAAGGTAGGATATCAATTCTTGCAATTTGAAAGAATGTGTGCAGTACCCTATGTAACGATCTGGCCTGATAACAAACAAGGTTTCCGATGTAGCGTTGTAGGAAGAAAAGATTTTCGGATCTTTAGCTACGATGACTTCAATCCAGTCACCGTACTCCTCTTTGATAGCATTTATGAGCTCTGGTCTATCCTTAAAGAAGATAAGCAAATGTTTAAAACCTTCAAGAGAGTCCAAAAGAAAGGAACCATCATCTAATTTTATGTCAATGGCCCTGCTCCCAGGGCGTAATTCAGAAGAATTCTTTTCTTTGCTTGAATTTTTGATGATCGCACTGTTCGTGTAACGAAGGGCTTGGTGTGGGCGATAATACTCTTTCTTTCCGGGAAAGACTCGGCAGTAGCTTTTTAAAAACCAGTAAACAAAGGCTGATGAAAGAGAGCCATAGAAAGGTAAATGATGAGGCTTTTTCTGCATGTGTTTGCCGACGTAAGGGAGCATGCGACTTTCTTTGACTTCTTTGGAAGTTAACAACGTTTTGGGAGATTCTTTTTTGAGTACCAGCAAGAGCTTCCAGGCCAAGTTACAAGCAGCGTGTATGTTACTGTTGACTCCAGAAAGGTAAGACAAAGAGAAGGTGTTAGCAGAGTTTCCTACAAACAAAATATTATGGTGGCTTTCAGGCAAAGAGAAGTGTGTTGTTCTGATGGAAGAGCCTTCAGGCTGAAGAACTAAGTTGTTAGTATATAAGATTTTTTTGCACA
Source organism: Chlamydiifrater volucris (assembly GCF_902806995.1). NCBI lineage: Bacteria > Pseudomonadati > Chlamydiota > Chlamydiia > Chlamydiales > Chlamydiaceae > Chlamydiifrater > Chlamydiifrater volucris. Next base: position 346,765 of record NZ_LR777654.1, read on the forward strand.
ACTTGGGAGAGGGATGAGAAACCCCTGACAACCAGAGAACACGGCTCTCCAAATGCGGGTTATAAAAAGCAAAATTCAAGAAGCTTCCATTGGCGGGCAGAATGTGAATGTAATCATCACTTAAATGGTCGCTCTCTCTACAAAAGACCGTGCAACTTTCTTTTGTGAGCTTTTTGAATTTACCACCAGCTTTTATAAGCTCTCTAACGTTTCGATTATCATCAGATTCGCACGCTAGGATCCATTTGGGAGACAAAATCTCTCTGTTTTCAAAGTTATTAGCTTCAGAAATCTTTTCAATGAAGATATTATTGTCGACAAGGGTCACAGGACGCATGTTCCAATCGATGACACCACCGAGGTTGCAAAATTTATCGATTAAAAATTTTTCTAAAGTTTTATAAGTAGTTGATAAGGAGTAGGGCGTGGCAGAGTGTGAGGGTGGGTTGAATTTGAAAGCTATAGTCTTTTTATGCCAATTATACTGAGCGCCCAAAAGTTTATGTCCCCGGTTAGGAAAATCATCTAAAAGGTTCATTCCAGCTAAAAGCTCTAGAGAGGAACAGGAAAGAATAGCGGGAACATCTTGAGCATCAGAACTGCCCACAGGTCCGTCAGGACCCTCTCGGTGATCAATAAGTTTTACAGAAAAACCTCTAGCAATGAGGTGAGATGCTAGGATTAACCCTGTTGGGTTGGCTCCGATAACCAAAACTTCGGCCATGACGTAAAGAACTCATCTTGAAGCATTCTACAGGGTGAAGTATAGAGTAATTTGAACAGAAGAAGCAAGCTTCTTTTATTGCGTGAGAATTTTTTTCAGTACATCGTATTTGGTGTGAATGAGTTGACAATTAGGATGCCTGTAGAAAGGACGGTTCATAAAGCTTCTTCAAAATGAGAAGCTATTGTCTCCGTTATAGCCTTTTCGTGAGGAGATCCTCCAAAGCCATGCCCCGTCTCAGGGAAACGGATAAAAGAAACATTTTTTGGAGAGCCGTAAAGGAAGATCTTCCTTTGTTGATCAGATATAATTAGGTCTTTTTCCCCTTGAAGATGAAGAATTTTTGTGGAAGGTCTTAAATGATTGATCAGGATGTAATCATGGATAGAACACAAAATATTGATATCGCCTTCCATGAGGACTAGAGGAAAGGATAAGAACCCAAATTCCTTACACAGAGACACCAACTCGCCAATGTTATTATTTTCCTGCCCCGGAGAGTCTACACGTACCTTGTCGAGCAGTTCTTTGAACAGTAAGGTACCATCAGCTATGGGAGCCCATATAGAAATCGCCTTCACATTTATCAACTTTTGATCGTACTTTTTCGCGATAGTCAAGGCCAGATGACACCCGTAGGAAAACCCCGCCAGGCCGATCCGGTTAATATCAATATCTGGATGCTCAGCTATTCTCCCCACGATATCTTCACAGTTGCTCATATATTCTGTTAGAGGAACAGCTTCGGGAAGACCTTCGCTGTCTCCGCATCCTGCCAAGTCTACGCGAAACACTGCAATACCGCGCTTAGATAGGCTGGTAGCTACCCGAATGTAAGAACTTCCGTGGCCTATTTTTGACCCTCGAAACCCGTGAAATAAGATAACAGCTGGAAATCCTGCAGGAGGAGGAGTTGTCAAAGGTTTGTGATAGACCCCTATGAGAGTTTTTTCTCCGCTTTCCACCGAAAAAGGATACCGCTTCTCATGATAAAAGCTCTCCTCGGGGAGGGGGTTTATCGTTATAAGGTCCTCTGGGACGCCAGGCAGGCTAGCTTTATATTCCCCGAACAAGGCGCTTGGCATAACTATCGAAGCTGAGATTAGAAGAGGTAGCCAGCCAGAAAACATCATAGTCGACTCAATTTAAGTTGCTAATTATTTGTGGGTTGGAGGAATCATACCACTGTTGGAAGCTTTTGTGAAGTTTTTTGGAAATGAGATCTTCAAAATCAAAAATTTAGTACCGAGATTCTATTTCTATTAGATTTTTTTGTTAAATGTTTTCGTTTCTGCCTAAGGGGCAATTCATTGTGAAAGGAATTTTTATGAAATCTACCAAGGAGTGCGGAGCAATAGATCAATGAACAACACGTTACTTTCTTGTTTTTTCTATACGTTCGAGGTAGAATTTCCTGGCTAATCTCTTAACGACTAAATACTAAGGTGTACGGTTTATCATGCATTATGATCCCTCTATGATTGAATCGAAGTGGCAAACATTTTGGAAAGATTCAAAAGCGTTTAAAGCGTTTGAAGATGCTTCCAAAAAAAAATATTATATCTTGGACATGTTTCCCTATCCTTCGGGGGCGGGACTGCACGTAGGTCATTTAATCGGATATACAGCCACGGATATCGTAGCGCGTTATAAGAGAGCTCGAGGATTTTCTGTAATGCATCCCATGGGGTGGGATAGCTTTGGCTTACCTGCAGAACAATACGCAATCCGCACAGGCACACATCCGGGAGAAATAACTAAGAAGAACATAGCTAACTTTAGGAAACAGCTCAGTGCTATGGGATTTTCTTACGATGAGGATAGAGAGTTTGCTACAAGCGACCCGAAATATTTCAAATGGACGCAAAAGTTATTTTCAATTCTCCATAGTCAAGGATTAGCCTACATGGCCGACATGGCAGTCAATTATTGTCCAGAGTTGGGAACGGTGTTGTCCAATGAGGAAGTAGAAGATGGATTTTCCGTGGAGGGTGGATACCCCGTAGAGAGACGTATGCTCAGGCAATGGGTGCTCAAAATAACTGCTTATGCTGATAAGTTACTAGAAGGTTTAGACGAACTTGATTGGCCAGAAAGTGTTAAGCAGCTACAGAGAAGTTGGATAGGCAGATCCGAGGGAGCTGAGGTTCAGTTTGCCATTGAAGGAAAGAACAAAACTCTGACAGTGTTTACAACAAGACCAGAGACTTTAGCGGGTGTTACTTTTCTAGTTATATCCCCAGAACATCCTTTGGTGGCAGATTTAATTAGTGCAAATACTCGTGAATCTGTAGAAGCATATTTGAGCGAGGCTTCGAGAAAGAGCGAGAGAGATAGGGTTTCCGAGGGGAAGATCAAAACAGGAGTGTTTAGTGGCAGTATGGTGATTCATCCAATTACCGGGCAGTCCATTCCTGTGTGGATTTCTGATTATGTTGTGGTTGGTTATGGTTTCGGAGCTGTGATGGGGGTCCCCGCTCATGATGAAAGGGATAAGGAGTTTGCTGAGGTGTTTAACTTGGACATTAAGGGAGTCATTTGTCCAGATTCTCAGTGTTGTATCAATAGCAATTTTGGAGATTTTTGTTTGAACGGTCTCTCTATTGATAGAGCTTCTGACTACGTAGTAAGGTATCTTGAGAAAAAGAAGATAGGGAAAGCAAAAGTATCCTACAAGTTGAGAGACTGGTTATTTTCTCGCCAACGTTACTGGGGAGAACCTTTCCCAATACTCCATTTTGAGGACGGAACATACAGAGTATTGGAAGATGATGAGCTTCCAATTGTTCCTCCTAACGTCAGTGACTACAAGCCTGATGGTCTCGGAAAGGGGCCTTTAGCAAGAGTTTCTGAGTGGGTAAACATTCAAGATCCGAAGACGGGAAAACGTGCCATGAGGGAGACACACACCATGCCCCAGTGGGCGGGTTCTTGTTGGTATTATTTGCGTTTTTGTGATGCTACCAATGATGAAGCCCCTTGGAGTGAATCTAAGGAGCGTTATTGGATGCCTGTTGATTTGTATATAGGCGGAGCTGAACATGCTGTTTTGCACTTATTGTATGCTAGATTTTGGCATAGAGTGTTTTACGACTGTGGATTGGTTTCTACTCCAGAACCTTTCAAAAAATTAGTTAATCAGGGGTTAGTGTTGTCTACGTCGTATCGTATTCCTGGCAAAGGATATGTGTCTCCAGAGGATGTTGTAGAGAGAAATGGGCAGTATTTTTCCAAATCAGGAGATGCATTATTAGTTCGCCAAGAAAAGATGTCTAAGTCAAAGCTCAATGGAATAGATCCTCAGGAAATAATTACAGAATTTGGCGCCGACGCTTTGAGGATGTATGCAATGTTTTCTGGGCCTTTGGATAAGAATAAGCTTTGGTGTAATCAAAGTATCGCTGGCTGCAGGAGATTTTTGAACCGTTTATATGAGTTATCTACTTCGGAAAAGGTTTGTAGTCAACCTGCTGATTTTGATGCAAATGTCTTAGTTCACAAGTTAATCAAGAAGATTACTGAGGATATAGAAACTCTGTCGCTGAATACCATACCATCAGCTTTTATGGAGTTTTTAAATGCGTTTTCTAAGTTGCCTGTTTATCCAAAAGAGTCTTTGGAAGTAGTATTCAAATTATTAGCTCCTATAGCACCACATGTAGCAGAAGAATTATGGGTTCTTTTTGGTAATCAACCGGGGATAGATCATGCTGGATGGCCTACCTATGACGATAAATACCTAGTATCAGCGATTGTCGTGTACGTTGTTCAAGTTAATGGAAAAGTGAGAAGTCGTATAGAAGTTTCCGTAGAAGAGTCCAGGGAGGAAATTTTGTCTAAAGCTAAAGAATCTGTTTTCAAGTACTTGGAAGGTGAAAGAATAAAGAAAGAAATAGTAGTTCCAGGAAAGCTTGTGAGTTTTGCTGTATGAGAAAACGATTATTCCGCATAGCCTACGATACAGGTCTTGTTATAGCCTTTTTGATAGCTCTTCCCAAAATCTTTTATAAGATGATTGTTTATGGAAAGTATAAAAAAGACATAGGTGTTCGGTTTGGTTTTAAGATTCCCGAAGTGCGCACAACTTCAGAGGATACCTCCTTGGTTTGGTTTCATGGCGCTTCTGTTGGGGAAATTCGTTTGTTGCTTCCGCTGGTTCGTCGGATGTTTGAGGAGTATCCGGATACGAAAGCTGTTGTCACAGCTTGCACTGAGGCTGGAGTTTCTGAGGCAGAAAAACTTTTTACTCCTTTGGGGGTATCGACTTTTGTTATGCCGTTGGATTTAGGGTGTGTGATCCGTCCCGTGGTTAGATTTTTGAAACCTTCTTTGGTAATTCTCTCTGAAGGGGATTGTTGGTATAACTTTTTACATGCGGCAAAGGAGTTTGGAGCCAAGGCCGTAGTAGTTAATGGTCGTATGTCTGAGTCGTCGAGAAAGAGATTTCACGCGATCAAGTACTTAGCTAGAAATTGTTTTTCTCCGGTAGATTTGTTTTGTTTGCAAGATGAAGTACAGCAGGAACGTTTCATCAGTGCCGGAGTTCCAGAGGAGAAGATACGCATAACAGGTAACATCAAAACAGCTTTTTCTTTAGATGTGGATAATGGGGCGCTTAGGGGGTTCTGGAGAGAACGTTTGAGACTCTCTAGGAGGGAGAAACTTTTGGTGTTAGGTTCAACGCATCGTGTGGAAGAACACCTATGGATTAAAACTTTTATGGAATTGAAGCTGGCTCATCCGCATCTCAAGGTTCTTTTTGCTCCAAGGCATATAGAGCGAAGTAGGGAGTTGGAGGAAGATTTGCGACGTAGTGGAGTAGTATATGGTGTATGGAGTTGTCAGGATGCATTTGATATTAAAGATGTAATCATTTTCGATGAAATAGGTTCATTAGCTGATTTATACGCCGCTGCGGACTATGCTTTTGTAGGGGGGACTTTTGATGCTAAAATCGGTGGACATAACCTTTTAGAACCCCTATTTAGGGCTGTTCCATTGCTTTTTGGCCCCCATATTTTTTCTCAATCCGAAATAGGTAAAAAAATTCTTTCCTATGGCTGCGGAATTCTTCTAGGGAATGAGAAGAGTCTAGTTGCTGACATGATGCACATATTATCTGATCCTGAAGAAGCAAAAGCGTGTGTGTCTGCAGGTAAGAGATTCCTGGAGAACGAGTGCCAGGCGTTAGAATACACTTGGAAAGAAGTAAAAAGCTATATTCCTATTGATAAAAAATAAAGGGTTAACATAGAATTCTCCCCTTATCGCGGGATAGAGTAGAGGTCATCTCGTTGGGCTCATAACCCAAAGGTCGGAGGTTCGAATCCTCCTCCCGCTAATTTTCGATTTTGGCGGTATAGCTCAGGTGGTTAGAGCAGCAGAATCATAATCTGCGTGTCGTTGGTTCAAGTCCGACTACCGCTATACTGTCTCTCCGGTCTCCCGGACATGTCTTTGATTCCACTCGGTGAGCAAAGTTAGAGGGCGTTGATCGCAAAGATCTTCGCTTCCAAAGAACTGTAGGGGGCCAGGGAATGAGTAGTTATCTCTGTAGGCCCTATCTTCTTCCGTCTGTGACAGTTTTTTGAAAGCTGTGCTGGAAGTGTCTACGTCATCCGTTTTAATCACAGCCACATGATTGCTGCCACGTTTTTCCATATGCATCATATTAAAAAGAGGAACGCCTCCTCCTTCCCATTGAGAATATTCTTTAGCTAGGCCTTTAACTGTAACCATATACCCTGTGTGCCCTCTAACAAGGAAAAGAGCAGAAAAGATTCCTAGCGTAATGGCATAGTTTGCATCAAAATTTGAGGGGAAACCGGCTCTGGACTCGTACCCAAAAAAATGGGTGACTGGTTGGAAAGGGACAGTGTCAGGGAAGCTTTTTAGTGCTTCTTTAACCATTGTCGATAGTAATTCTTCCATAGCAATTTTTGATACTCTAACGTTTCCGTAAGAATCTCGAGCAAGCAGAAGCTGAGATTGAATTTCTTCTGGTAAGTTGAAGAAAGCTTGTTTGGAGTAAGAAGAAAGTTGATTTACTATGGATTCTGGAGTTAATTCACCTTGAGCGATGAGAGCATTCAGTTCAATGAGCAGATTTTTGGTGTCTTTTACGTGCTGAATAAGTCCCTCGGGAATGAGAATAATAGAATAATTTTTATTTTCTTGAGACCTCCGCCATAAGATCTCGGCTATTCTGAAACTAATTTCCTTCAGAGTTTTTCCTTCCGATGCGAGAGACTCACTAATTAAAGCTATATTAGGATGAGTCCTCAAGGAGCATTCCAAGGTAGTGTAGGACGCAGATTGCCCCATCAGGCGGATAAAATGGTGATACTTTCTTATCGACAAAGTATCCTTGGCTAGATTTCCGATCATTTCGGAGTATGTTGAGCAAGAGGTATGAAAACCAAGAGGGGTTTCTATCCAACGGTTTTTGAGGTCTCCATCGATAGTCTTAGGGACGCCGATAACGACAGTCTTGCAATTATGGGAGAGGAAATACTCAGCGAGCATGGCCGTGTCTGTGTTGGAGTTATCTCCGCCTATGATTAAAAGCCCATCAAGTTTTAATTTTTTCACCGTTTTAAGTACGGATGATTTCTGGTTTTCAGTGTGGATTTTCTCTCTACTGGAGGAGAGCATATCAAAACCTCCAGTGTTGTAATAGTTGTATATGGTGGCAACGTCTAACTCTTTATATACCCCTTGGATCAGTCCTAAAGGACCTTTAATGAATCCGAAGATTTTAGTTTTTTTATTAAAAACTTTGAGAGCTTCGAATAAACCAATGACAACATTATGTCCTCCAGGAGCCTGTCCCCCGGAGAGAAGAACACCAATCCGTAATGGTGACGAAGGGGAATCGTCTCCTTTGACCAAGGTGACAGTGGGGACGGAACTGAGGAAAGGGAGAGTTTTTTTTAATTCTTCTTCACATTCTGGAGATGCGTGGGGGGTGTGAAGGGTCGGTAAGATATGTAAGAAGCGAATAGTTTCAAGGAAAGATAAAGCTTCTGGCCGATAACGCAGTCTCTGCAGCTCGAAATAGCTCTTGTTTAAGGAAAGTAATTCCATGATGTGAAGTAGTTTAGTGGTTTCAGATGTAAGGCTTTTTACTTTTCTTTAGAAGGATTTAATTTATACTCTAACCAGTCCGTTATGTCGGAAAGAATAGTCTCGTAGTGCGGACTTTCAGTAAAATGATGCTCTGAGCCTGGATAGATGATACGTTTAGTTTCATGGCCTTTGTTCGTGAAAAAGTTCACAAAGAGGTCTCCGTGTTTCGAGGAAACTAAGGGATCATTTTCCGACTGTAAGTACAAGAGAGGAATATTCTCTGACAGACCAGCTGCGTCGGAAAGAACATCCAAAAGAAGAAACTCTTTCTGGAACTCTCGGGAAAGAGGGTAGCCTTCATACACAAAAGTATTTTGAGCCGTTTTTGAGTGTGTTTTTTGGAAAATGGGCAGATGTAAGGAATCTTTTAGCCACACAGACCCTCTCATTACTGATGCCCACAGGACGATACCTTTTAGGAAAGAGAACTCTTTGGCTATCGACGTGACCAATGATCCCCCTAGAGATGACCCATAGACGGCTACACGAGAAGTATCTACGCCATTTATAGACGAAGCAAAAGCCAATACGTCTCGACAAGCATTTTGGAAATCTTGTAGAGAAAAGTCTGAAAGAGAACCTTCGCTATCGCCAGAGCCCGGCAGGTCCATACGCAAGCAAGCACAGCCCTTACACGCAAGCATCGAACTTAGATGCACAAGATATCTCCTTCGCCCATATTTGTGAGATGCCAACCCATGAAAAATTAGAACGAGAGGAGGGGTCCTCACATGCAACGGCTTATGAAGCATTCCAAACAACTTTGTGTCTCTAACGGAGACCACGGAAACCGAAGTCCTTGTTTCATATTTTGTTGTTACATGCTCTGCTATGGAAAGATTCATAAAGTATATTTTCTGCCTGCCCTCAGACTCTCTTTAAACTCGACCCGTAATGTAGTTTTTAACAAATAATTAGTCGAGACTTTTTAATCGGGAATTTCTATGCAGCGATGGTTAAGGGCAGGCTTTTTTGTCGTGTAATTATCGTCTAACTTATTGATTAATAGGGTAAATGGGCAAAATGTGTCTGAAGATGTTTCTGGGGGGTATTGAATTTGAAGGGGACCAGGGAATCTGTAAGAATCTTCAAGGCTCCATATCTTTCGATAGAGTTCGAGTTTTTGAAAAGCAGGTGAAGAAATATCTACCAAATGTTTTTTAATCATAGGAATTGTCTCACCACTAGCGTTTTTTAATAGCGTAAGCATACCTGAGATAGGGACACCACGGAAATTTCTGTTCTCGGGAGTCAACATGAGATTATCAATGCAGGATAAATAACCGTTGTTTTTATTTTTGACTAGAACTGCAGCTCCCACTCCTAGAGCGTATCCGTAGTCATTGTCAAAAGCTGAAGGTAGACAACACCGTCCCTCATAACCTAGGAAGTGAGAAACAGCATTAAAGGGAACGTTTTTAAAATTTTCCCTTAGTTCTTTTTCCACCAAGTAAATAAGGAAGGAATCAACGCTAATTTTGGACACATAAACATTGCCATGAGCATCTCTATCGCTGAGGAGCTGATGTTGCACTTTTTTAGGAAAGCTTTGTAGTAGGCGTTGCGATTTTTCTGAAAGTAAGTTTTCTATGTTTTCAGACGTAGGGAGACTATTGATTTCTTCTATAAGGAGCTTAATTTCAGGGATAAACTCTATAATACCCTCAGGTATTAAAACAACACCATAATATTTTCCAATAGAAGCTCTCTCAGCTATTACGGTGCAAATTTCAGATACAATAGCTTTTAAAGAGAGATTCTTAGCAGCAATTTCTTCACCTATTAACACCATGTTGGGGTGTGTCTGGAAGGCGCACTCTAGAGCGATATGAGAGGCGGATCTGCCCATGAGCTTGATAAAATGGTAATGTGCCTGACAGGAGAGCGCGTCTCTGGAGATATTCCCTATAAGATTGGAATAGAATTTGGTTGCAGAATCGAATCCAAAAGGAAGTTCTAAGTATTTGCTATGTATGTCCCCATCGATAGTTTTGGGTACTCCAACGACTGTAGTTTTAGAATTGTTTTCTGCAAAGTAATTGGCTAATATTGCTGTAGCAGTATTGGAGCCATCTCCTCCGACAATGACCAATCCGTCAAGATCTAGATTCTGGGCAGCCGTCAAGCATTTTTTTTTATTATCTTTTGTTACTATAGATTGTCTTCCAGTGCTTATAATGTTAAACCCTCCAGAATTACGGTAGGAATGCAGAAACTCCGACGAAATGGCTACATATTCCTGATTAATAATTCCTTGGCCGCCTTCTATAAAGCCCAGGAGGATAGAGTCTGGATGAATCTTTTTTAACCCATCGAACAAGCCTGATAGTACATTATGTCCCCCAGGAGCAGGCCCTCCAGAAAGCATGATACCCACTCGCAAAGGGCAATTATGTTCTGGCGACCCTTGTTTAACTGCCTTGACGTAACCTCCTTTAGAGATATGTGGGAAGGCAAGGAGAATTTTTTGTGTGATCTCATCTGTTTGGTCGCCGGTTTTTGAGGAACACGCTTTACAAGTTGGAGCAGGAATGGTAACTAAAAGCTCAGGATTTCGTAATTCCTTAGGAAGTGTTGGAGAAAAACTGGACAAACATTCTTCAGGAGTTATATAGGGCATGCGTACTCTTGTGTGTTTTTTATATAAAGCTAAGCAAATTTTTTGTTTCGTTACAATGGGAATTGCCGGACTTTTTTGCTAAAATCGTTTATCTGTACAAGAGGGGCTACTATTTTGATTATTGGTAAACTTCAGGTAATGGAAAATGACGCAAATCTTTTCTTACGGACCCTTTCTTTCTTCTTTGGAAGATTGTGTAGTTATCACTGAGGGAGGAAAAAGGATCTCCGTTAACCTGTCGTTAGAATCTAAGCTTTCCAACGCAGAGAGAGAACAGTTTATACAACATGTGCGTCGTATAGGTGGTGCCTTGCAAGCTTCGTCTGCGGGGATGGCGGTGTTGATTTTAGGAGGGAATGTAAACCTGTCTTTAGTCCTGGAGGAAAGTTTTTGCGAATTTTCTTTAGACAGAGAAAAACGTCCACTTTGCTTTCAGTTGCCCAGACTTAAGCTTTTTCGTTTAAAAAAAGATATTTCTTTTGTTTTAAGTGTCTTACAAGGGTTTTTCCCAGAAGAAAGAATTATTAGGGTTGTTTTTCTTTTAGCGCCCAGCCTCAAAGAAGCGACGATGTTGAATTATTTTGATTTTTTGCAAAAGAGTTGCGCACTTTCTTTCCAGGTTTCTGCTTCTTATTATTTGGAAGAGCCATGTTGTTGGAAGGAGTTTCCTGGAAGTATTGTGGCAAACATGGATGGAGAGATTTTTGGGAAAGTCTTAGTCGGTATTAGCACAGCGATTTTTAAAAGACCTTTACATACTCTTTTTATAAGACTAAAAGAGGGTGCAGCATGGGTGTCTTTTCGGGAAGGAAATGGCAATGTTCGTTGTGTAAACTTATTAAATCAAGCCTCCTCAGCTAAATGGAGCAGAGACGAGGTTTTTATTCTTAAACAACTTCTGGACCAAATTTTCTACTTTATGCTTCGATACTCGGGAGCTCTTGAAATAGTATTAAAGAAAAACCAACGAAATCCTCTTGTATCTCTTCTCAAGAATTTTTATGCGAAGATAACAGGAAAGGTCGTTGGTAAAAAAGTAGTTATTACTTTCCTACCAACGGTTTTATGAAGATTTTAGCATTAGATTATTCCTAAAACTCGCCACCAAAGAGAGCCAATACCTATCCAAACCAAAATGTTCACAATACTCAGCATAAACCCTGACAGCCACCATTCTTTGATAGAGACGAGTCCTGACCCATAAAATAGAGGCGCAGGTCCTGATCCATAATGAGTCAAACCCCCAAATAGGTTGCTAGAGAAGCTAAAAGCAAGAACAGAAAATATAGGATCCACACCCATAGACACAGCTACAGCCAGAAACACTGGATACATAGCGCCGATATGGGCTGTATTGCTAGCGAAGAGATAGTGAGAGTAAAAGTAGGCAATGAATAGGATTGGAAACCCTATGTGCCAGGACAGTCCCGATGTAGCTTTTACTATGGAGTCGCCCAGAGTAGGGATAAATCCCAGTTGATTTAGGTAAGAGGCCATCATAATCAAAGCCCCAAACCATATAAATGTTTCCCATGCTGTAGTATTTCCTATTACATCTTTTTGCCAATCAAGGATATTGAAGATGATCAACAGTGATAGCCCTATAAGAGCAGCAGTAGTTGCTGATATTCCCAAGAAATCGCCTAGTGTCCACAGGGTTACGAGAAGGAAGAATATGGATAAAATAATTTTTTCTCCTTTGCGTAAGGGGCCCATTTCTTTGAGTTTTAGTTGGGAAGTTCGTATAGCTTCTTCACAGGAGGTTATTGTTGGTGGATACAATTTCAGGAGTACTAAAGGCATCGCTATTAGACTCAATATTCCTGGTAAGAATGCAGCTTTAGCCCACAATGACCAAGATAAAGAGATGCCAACGTTTTGAGATAGAGCAGCCAAAAGAGGATTGCCTGCCATAGCTGTTAGGAACATAGCGCTGGTAATTACTGAACTTTGGTAAGCTACCTTGACTAAGTAAGAGCCTATAAGGTTTTCCGTTCCCTTTTCTGCTGTACTGCCGAAGGAATTGGTGAGTCCCATGACTACGGGGTAAATAATTCCTCCCGAACGAGCCGTGACGCTGGGAATAGCTGGAGCAAGAAGAAAATCAGTAATGGTGAGTCCGTAGGCTAATCCCAAAGGACTTTTCCCCAAAATGCTAACGAAAAAGTATGCTACTCGCTCGCCCAGTCCTGTTTTAATAATACCCTTGGCTATAGAGAAAGATAAAAACACTAGCCAAGCAACTTGGTTATGAAACCCTGATAGTCCTTGCTCAACGGAAAGGGTTTTTGTAAGCAAAAGCAGTGATATGCTGATAATGGCAACAGCTCCCATAGGAACAGGCTGAAGAATAATTCCTGTGATAGTTGTTGCAAAGACAGCGAAGAGCTGCCAGGCGTTTTGTTCTATAGAAACTGGTTTTGGAGAGAACCACAGAGCAGTAAATAACCCTGCGAGGAATAGTAGGGAAAAGAACTTGCGTTGTTTATTCATTGTGTAAACTCATTACAAATTAAAAGAAGAAGTGTAGAGAAAAATTAGGCTATAAGGAGAAATCCTCTAACCATTTTTCCATTTCTTCCAATGTATCATTAATTAATTCTGTTGCTGAATGAAGTTCGTAAAGACAAGATTCTAAGGATTCTTCATCCAATATATTGCGCACATCTTCCAAGCTGATAAAAGCTGTGTCGACAAGGTTGTCTTCGAAAGCTTGACGAATGGCAGGATAAATTTCTTCTGGGTATAGCGAGCAGGATGCTGCTATGAGATTATCCCAGGCAAAGGAATGAGAGCGTTCTAACTTATTGTTGAGCAATTCTCCAAAATATTCAATAAGGGAATCTCGGTCCATTTTTCCGACGCCAACGAGTATAGTGAGACTTGTCAATGCTGCAGCCTTTACATATTCATTAATTCCTGGAGTCTCTATTAGCTGCTTAATGTAACTATCGTCGTTGCAAACGCTAGCCATGATTCTGGCGAGATCTTCCGTAAGCACATCTCCGGCTATGGCATGTGGCGTGTCATCGCAGAAAGAAAAAAGTTCTACAATCAGAGGGAGAGCCCGTGTTTCTCGGAATTGTGCTAGGAGGTACATAGCATAGAGATGCCCTTGGTAGTTGCGATCTTCGATAATCTCTGGGACCTGCCTAGTAGCTTCTGTTAGAATATTTAGGAGATAAGGAGTGATTTGCTTTTGTTTGACAATTGCCGCTTCGATAGCCTCTCTTGGAAGGATGCCCTCATCGTAAGCCAAGTCTTCCAAAATGTGAGAGATATCCATGTTTCTACTAGTCTCCATCATTAGAGCCTAGCCTTGGATTTACATGGTCAGACTCTTCATGTCAATCTTTTGTCTACAACTGAGGAACAATCAGGGATCAGCAGGATATCATATTTCTTCTTTCCGTGCATTCCCAACTATCTTTTGCTGGTATTTAAATTACGAGGATACATGGGATTGTAGACAGAAATGTGGGATAGAAGATAAGAGTTCTTTAGTGTGAGGGTGCTTAGGTGATTGGAAAAGATCTTCTTTGACATTTCTTTCAACAACAGAGCCTTTATGCATGACAGCAATCTCATCAGCTAGGGAGTAGGCAGCAGGCATGTCATGAGTTATGAACAATATAGTGTGATTTCTTTGTTCTTTAATATTTTTGAAAAGTTCTAAAGCTATTATTTGGTTTGGGGTGTCTAGAGAGGAAAGAGGTTCGTCGCAGATAAGAAGTCGTGGGTTGGTAATGATAGCTCTTGCTATAGCGACTCGTTGCTTTTGTCCCCCACTAAGCTTACTTGGAATGGAGTAGACAATATCTCTTGGGAGGTTAACCAGTTCCAGGGCTTCAAATAATCGGGATTCAATTTCTTTCTTAGATTTTTTTTTCAGAATCTTTAATGGTTCACAGATAATTTTCTCTACAGTCATAGAGGGATTGAGAGAGGCATGGATATCCTGAAAGATAATTTGGACAGATTCAACCTTGTGCAGCGAGTGAATGTTGACAAAGTTAATATTTCCAGAAGAGGGTTTGATGATGCCCATGATGGCCATAGCCAATGAGGATTTTCCTGATCCGCTTTCACCTACCAAGGCAAGGCAAGACCCTTCAAACATTGTCAGACATACATTGCTCAAAATAGTGTGTCCTCTGGAGGAATAATTGAGATTGGAAATGTGAAGAAGAGGAGATTTCATACTAGTAGTTGGTTGTTGTAACAGGTTCTTCTAAAAGTGTGACGTTGTGAAGAAGTGTAGTATTTTCGGATTCTGAGCACTTGTTAGAGGTCGTCAAAATACGTTTATGATGATGAATTGCCCAAGGGATTTTAGTAAAAGAGTCTAAGAGTTTTTGTGTATAAGGGTGCGCAGGCGAGGAGAACACCTTTTTGACAGGACCTATTTCTATAATATTACCTGATTGCATAACAGCTACATACTCACATAGTTCTGGGACAATTGATAAGTTGTGGGTGATAAGGAACAATGAAGATTGGTATCTTTTGGATAGATTGTTGAGGATAGAGAGAACTTTCCATTGAGAAACAGAATCTAAAGCAGTTGTAGGCTCGTCAGCTATAATGAGATCAGGCTTACAAGATAGAGCAATGGCTATGACTATGCGTTGTCTCATACCTCCACTGAGTTCGAAGGGGTAAAGGGATAAACATCGTCTAGGGTTGGCTATTTTCACATTTTCTAGAAGGTTTAGGGCTTTCTCAAAGGCTTCTTCCTTGCTCAAGCCTAGATGATGTATTAGGGGCTCTGTAAGTTGAGTTCCAACTTTCATTGATGGCGTCAGAGCCCCCATAGCATTCTGCGGAATGTAGGAGATTCTTTTTCCTCTTAATTTATGGATATCTTTAGGAGATAGTGTTGAAAGATCTGTATCATCAAATAAAATTTTCCCCGAAACTGTGCATTTCTTTGGCAGGAAAGAGGTTATAGCTTTAGAAATCATGGTCTTGCCAGAACCGCTCTCACCGACCAATGCAAATCGATCTCCTTTGCGGATAGAGAATGAAATATCCTTCACAATTGGGACAAAATTACCAGACATTGTTTCATGATAGATAGATAGCTCATGAACTTTTAAAAGGGTAGAAGGATTATCCAAAATACTCTTCCTTTTGTAGCATAAGTTTTGTCCCTTCTCCTATTAAGTTAAAAGTTATAGAAAGAGCAACGAGAAAAGCTGCGGGGATGAAAAATAACCATGGATAGTAGTCTAAGGCATTTAGACCATCTTTGACAAGTGTTCCTAGACTAGCTTTTGGTGGTTGAATTCCTAATCCGAGGAAGCTAATAAAAGCTTCAGTATAAATGGCTGATGGAATAGTAAAAATCATTGTGGATAGAATGGGAGAAATAGTGTTGGGAATGAGGTGATGGAAAAGAATATGAAAGATGCTTGCATTCATTGCTTTAGAGGCTAGAACATAGCCCTGGTTATTGAGAAGAAAAAATTGATTTCGAATAATTCTTGCCATAGGTATCCATCCCGTGGCAGCCATTGCTAAAATCACAGGGAAAAAACCCTTATTGAAGACCAAGAGGAATAAGATTACTACTAGAGTCTTAGGGATGGAGTGGAGAATCTCCGTCAAGCGCATGAGGAAAAAGTCTATGCGCTTGCCGCCAGCTAAAGACAATGTAGCCCATAACAATCCAATCACTAGGTCTATAAATGTAGCAGATAGAGCTACCGTCATGGATATTTTTACGCCCTGGGTAGTCCTTGATAACATGCAGCGGCCTAATCCATCTGTTCCAAAGGGAAATTCTTTACATGGCTGGCTAAGAGCTTTTTCTAAGCATGTTTTTTCGTAACTAGGAAAAATTTTGGAAAAAACAAATGCGTAAACTGTTAGCAAAAAAAGCAAGCCTATTCCAGCCAAAAACATTTTTTTTCCAGGTGCCGCTTTTTTCCAAAAGATGTAAGAGGCTGTTCGAATGAAAGTCATTAGGATCTCGCGCTTGTTAGGGTGGGTTCACGATCTATAGTTGCATACTTTAGATCCAAGGTTCCCAGAGGGGAAGCGTAAATATTTTTCATAGGTAAGTTGACAGCATACATGTAACCATAGTGGTATAGAGGAATGATTGGATAATCGGAAAGGATAATTTCCTCTGCTTGGGTGATAAGGGTCTTAATGTCTTCTTCTTGAGAGGAGTATAGTTGCCCGAGGACTGCGTCAAAAGCACGATTTTTCCACTTGGAAGCATGCCTTGGGGCTGTATTTTTATCTGGATCCCCTAGGACGGAGAGAAAGGCTAGAGGATGAGAATATTCTGCGATCCACCCTCCAGATGCTATCGTATAAGATCCTTGTTTTCGTTTTTCAATAAAATTATGGTACTCTGTTCCGACAATGGGCACAGAGAAGTTCAGAACTTCTTTCCACTGTTGTTGAATTTCTTGGATGACATAAGCAAAGATTTTAGATTCCATGGGATAAATGATAGATAATTCTTCTAACTCTTTTTCAGAAAGTTCCTCTTTTGCTTTTTCGAAATAACTTCGAGCCATAGATTCTCTTTCCTCCCGGGAGAGATAACTTTTTGGGTGAGATTTTATTTGAGAAAGAGCTGGAGGCAAGAAGCTATAGGCAACAGAATTATATCTGCCGGCGAGGGATAACAAGGCTTCTCTATCAATGGCATAGGTTAAGGCTTTTCTGAGATTTATGGAATTACTAGGGGTTTTTTTTGTATTGCAGATCAGAACAGCTGTACCCATTACAGGAAACGAGTGTAAAGCATGAGGCGCTGATTCTTCCAATTGTTTCATAGGTTCGTTAGGAATAGGGATGCTCCATGGGCTACCTTCCCAGTGCACTTCGCCTTGTTTGAAAAGGTTATGCGTAGTGTAGGCGTCCGGAAAAACTTTGAAACTGACTTTATCTAATTTTACTTGGCTAGCGTCCCAGTAAAGGGGGTTTTTAGATATTTCTATGATATCTTGCATTTTGTACTTTGAGATAATAAACGGACCATTAGAGATGAATGCAGCATCGTTTTCTACGTGTTTTTTTGTATATGTATCTCTTTTAGATTTATGGACGGGGAAAAATATTGGATGGGCTAGGATGTGGCAAAAATGGGAAAGAGGTCTTTCCAAAGTAATTTGCAATATATCGGGAGCCAAAGCTTTTACTCCCAAGGATTCTTTAGGTAGAAAGCCTGCGCGGATGGCTTTGCTATTTTTGATACTAAACAACAGAGAGGGGTTTGATGGCATTAAGTCGGAACTATGAAGTTGAACAAGAGATTCTTCAAAATCTTGGGCTGTAACAGGATCTCCATTGCTCCAGAGAGTCTTTTTTAAGAAAAAGGTATAGATGGTGCCGTCCTCAGATAGGTGGTAGCTTTCCACTGTTGCAGGCTGTAACCCAGAGGCGTGTTCACGAAACAATCCCTCGTAAATATTCTTCATGAGGGAAAGATCTCTAGACAATGTTACCTGGCGAGGATCTAAGGATAGCGGATCATTGTTTATAGAAACTATAAGGTTATTTTGTGTTTTTGGTGCACAAGTCCTATGGCAGCACGGGAGAATAAGGGAAAACGAAAAGAGAGCTGTAAATCCTCCACACCTGTAAGCGAATTTATAAAAAGATGATTTAGTTGTTGTTTTCATAGTTTCGACGTAGTTGAGGATCTATCCATGCTTGTATGAGGTCTGTTAATAACGAAGCTGTCATGAAGAAGAAGGCATAAAAGACAGCTAATCCAAGGATAACGGGATAATCTCTTTGTTTGATGCTGTAAATGAACCATTTGCCGAGTCCTGGAATGCCGAAAATATTTTCTATAGCAAAAGTTCCTGTCATGACGGCTGTAACTAAAAAAGAAGCATAGGAGATTGTAGGAAAGATAGCGTAAGGAATAATGTGCCTGAGGATAATAGAGCTCTTTTTGATCCCTTTTGAGAAAGCAAGTAAGACATAGTCCGTAGACAAAGCTTCTTTCACAGAAGTTGTTGTTAGTTTAGTGATAAAGGCCATGGGAGTCAGAGAAAGGGAAAGCGAAGGAAGAATAGTATGAGCAAATGTTCCCCAGCAAGCTATGGGGAATAAGGAAAATTTAACAGCAAACAGGTACTGTAGAAGTGTTGCTAAAACAAACCCAGGTAGAGATATTTGCAGTATTGAGGTATATAAAATCCAATTCCCAATGAATCGTTCTTTGATAGCAGAAAGGGTTCCTAGAGCAATTCCCCCAAAGATAGCCAAAGCACAGCCTTCTAGGCCTAGAATTGCGGATACAGGAAACCCCATTTTGATGATATCAAAAACAGTTCTATCTTTGTAGACCAGGGAGTGGCCGAAGTCAAAGTGGAGTACAGAATTTATATATTTGAAGTACTGAACAATTAACGGTCTATCAAGTCCGTAATGAGCTTTGAGCATGGCTAGGGTTTCTGGAGAAAGAGCGTTAGCTTCTTCATTGCTGAAAGGGTCTCCTGGGATGGTGCGCATGATCAAGAAAGTCAGGGAGATGACTATCCACAAGGAAAGGAAGTTATACAAGAAGCGTTTTTTAAGATACCTTTTCATAGGGAATCTCTAATTTCATCCAGGAGAAGGGTAAGCTTTCGTTCAACAGAGCCTTCGAACAACCAGAATTCCAGGAAAAAGCCCTTTTAAAAGTTTACATACAACTAAAACGCCATTCCTCAGATTTTCTGAAAAACAGATTATATCTTTTAGTCTGAGTATTAGAAAAGTGAAAACTAAAGGGATTATGAAGGGATAAAAATATTTGTTAACAAACTTAGTTATAGTGCTTCATCTTTTAGAGCAGAGCTCTACATACTTAAGATCGACACTACCATCGGAACAGAAAATAATATTTTTTATAGGGATAGATAAAAAGAATTCTTGAGACAAATGATACAACGGGATCACAATGTGATTCTCGAGAAGGAAATCTTCTTGACGTTGCACCGGAGTCGTCTTTAGCAAATCTGCGTTGGTCTCGGAATAAATATCGGAAAATTGTTTCAGTATGATGGGATAGAACCCTTCCTTTCCGGGATATAGGGCAGTCCCGGTCTGTGTGACGATATCGTAGCATTTTTTACTTCGTTCTTCAATGAGTCTTCGATACTCTACCCCTTTCAAGCATACGTGCAGCCCAAGTCGCGTCTTCCACTCTTGTTGTAAAAATTCAGCAATACGGACGCACTGCAGAATGTCTGAAGGGTAGGAGAGGGAAAGTTTGCCTCCGGAAGAGGTGATGTCGTTTGAGGAGAAGGTGATTGGTTTGGAAGAAGGTGAGAAAGTCGTGGGCGTAAGAGTAGTAGCGATGGCTTGATTTCCCTGCAAAATATAGTCTACCAAATGAGCTTTATTAATGTTTTCTGAGAGAGCTCGGCGAAGGGAAGGGTCTTTTAGGTATTCTCTTTCAGGATTTATCGTTAACCAAAATGATCCCTTTATAGGGTGAGAAACTTGCTGGATTTTTTTCTGTTTTAAACGTTTTTTTATTTCATTAGGGAGGGACTGGTTCCAAGGTTGCCCCAACCAGTGGATACCTTGTTTTTCAAGAAGTCGGGAAGCTGTTTGTATATTGAAAACAACAGATAAATTGATGTAAGGGACCGTATTTGCTTGGATATCGTGGTAGAAAGGATTCTTTTCTAGAAGTATGGAGTGATTGGAGGATTGTGTATGCAGCCGATAGGCGCCATTAGATACTAACTGTTTAGTTCGCAACCGGTAGATAGGAAAGAAAGTAGGGCAAGAAACTTTTTTTAGAAAATCTACTTGAGGGTGTTTCAGGTAGACGATGAAAGTTTCTGGGTCCGGGGCGTACAGTCGTAGTGAGCTATTGCTTGTTGTATCAAGTTCACTATAAGTTGTTTCAATGTCTTCGAAAAGGGAGGAAAAGATAGATAGTTTAGCAGCTCGTTGCCACGAACGGAGAAAGTCGCAAGAGGTTACAGGCTCCCCGTTGCTCCAAAAAGTTTTCTTTAACTTAAAGGTGTAACACTTTCCGTCCTCGGAGAGGTATACGTTTTGTGCCGCAGCAAGCTCTATACCCTCGGGGTTCTGGGAATTTTCTCGCACAAGTCCTTCGAAAAGCTGTCGGATCAACGAAAGATCTAAGGCTCTCCGAGCATCGTGAGGGTGCATTGTTGTTGGTGTATCACTGAGGGCTATGACTAATGTCGAAGACGTCGGTTTAGCATTGATAGCTGCTTGGAAGCTTTCTTTCTCCTGCCAAGGGAGGGAAACATCAAAGATGTAGATGACCGCAACTAGACCGGCGAAAAAAAACAATCCCCACAGGGATAAGAAAGAAGGGCTTCTTTTACTCATGAGAGACTTTAGTTTCAGGGAAAAGATATTGTTTAACAGATAAAAACAATTGCTTCCAGATCACTCCTTATTTGCTTGCAGCTCCGAGTACTTAAAGTCCACCGTGCCCAGGGGAGAGAGTTTAAGGTTTGCCAATCTTTTATTCAAAGTAAATTCAAAGGAATGATGATATAGGGGCATAACACACGATTCATTTTCCAAAAGGCTTGACGCCCTTTCGATGAGTTGAGCACGTGCAAGCTCGTCTTCCTCCTTTTGAATACTTGTTACCAAAGCAGCAAATGTAGGATTGTCTAGTACGTAAGGCTGAACGCCGAAAGGAGATGAAAATATGGAAAGAAAAGCCATGGGATCATGAAAATCTGCCATCCAGTCTCCTATGGTTAGGGAAAAGGATCCGGAATGTTTCTTGTCCTGGAGAACACTAAACTCTAGCCCTTGTAAAGGGACATGAATTCCTAAAACTTCCTTCCACTGCTGGCTGATGGCTTGAACAATAAGAGGAGTCACGGAGCCTGATGCGGGGAAAAGTAGAGGAAACTTTTTGAATTCTTCCGGAGAAAGCCCCAATTCTTCCAAGGCTTCGTGAAAAAGCTTTCTGGCCGATTGTTGTTGGTCATCGCTTGTTTCAGATGTAGTTGGAGCTTCCTTGTAAAAGCTTGAGAAGCCTCCTTTGGGATTTAAGCATGGAGGTAAAATTTCAAAGGTTGTAGACCCTCTTCCGTTGAGAACAGTATTCACCAAAAGCTGTCTATCTATAGCCAAGGAAAGAGCTTTCCTTAACTTTTTATTGTTAAAGGGATACCTTTTTGTGTTAAAAATAAGCCATGAAGTCCCGGCTATATCAAATCTTTGCAGCTTCCCTTGTTTTGTTAAACATTTGCTAGTTTCTAAGGGTAACGAATCGCTCCAAGGTGGACCTTGCCAGTCAATTTTCCCATTTTCAAATAGTAGGGTAGCTGTGTGAACATCAGGGATAATTTGGATATCTATGCCCGAGAGCTTTACTTGATCAGCTTCATGGTAACAGGGATTTTTTGCCAGCTGGAGGTACTGCTTAGCACGTCTTTTTTTAAGAACAAATGGGCCATTGCCAATGAGCATGTTTTTTGAAGACGAAGGCAAAGAAAGGTCTGTTTGCTCTCGCCAAAGTTTATGCACGGGAGAGAAGGCTGGCAAGCATAGAAGCTTAGGAAAGTAGGGGACAGGCTTATCAAGCTGAACAACAAGAGTTGTTTTGTTGGGACAGTAGATGCCAATTTCTTTCCTAGAAACCTCTCCGGAAAGAGCTTTTTTAGCGTTTTTTATATCCATGAATGCATAATGAAATACAGAGGGCACAAGGCCCAAAATGACTTGCTCCCAGGATTCCTTGAAATCTTCTGCGGTCAGAGGGTCTCCGTTGCTCCACGTGGTTGGCTTTAGTTGGAAGGTATAGCAAGTGTTATCTGCAGAAACAGAATAGGATTCGGCCAGAGCCAATTCTACGCCTTCTGCAGTGCAAGTTTCTCTCAAAAGGCCTTCAAAAAGATGTTTAGACAAAGTGATGTTAGAGAGGAGGCGAACGGATCTAGGATCCAGGGAATAAGGATCGTCGTGCATAAGCACAGAAAGAACATTAGCTTTGGCATCTCCATCAGTCATTTTGCCTTGGTTAGAGCACGAAGCAACTAGAAAGAGTAAGAATAAAGGCAGATGAAATACAAGTAACTTTCTTAAGCAGTCAGTTGGGGCCAGGAAGATCTTGTGCATGGTCTAAGAAGCATGTGTCGTTGGTTTTCAGAATTCGAGTAAAGAGCTTCTCCTAAGGAAGCTATCATAGCGGCATTATCGGAACACAGGTCCTTTAAGGGGAAAAATACAGGAATACTCATTAAGGAGTTAAGAAGATTTTGAAAATATTTATTATTACATACTCCCCCGCCCAGAAGAATCGACTTGCAATGCCATCTGTGAGCAGCTAGAGGAATTTTTTTGATCAGGGAAGAAAACACTGTTCGCTGAAATGAAGCAGCAAGGTCTTTAAGTTGTTGCTCAGACATAGGTTTATTGGGAGTTTTTTTATTAGCATTATTGCCCTTTGCCGCGTACATAACGGCAGTCTTAAGGCCGCTGAAAGAAAATTCAAATCCGGGGACTTTGCCTTCGGAAAAAGTGTAAGCTAAGGGGTCTCCTTCCGTGGATAGTTTTTCTATGGCAGGTCCCCCGGGGTAGGGTAATCCCAAGATGCAGGCAACTTTATCAAAAGTTTCTCCTATAGCATCGTCTCTTGTTTTTCCTATTAACTTAAAGGAGGTTGGTGATTCAACGAGAAAAAGTGCTGTATGTGCTCCTGATATTACAACTCCAAGAGCAGGAAATGTCACTTTGTCTGGGTGACTCATAAATGCTGAATAAATATGTGCTTCAACATGATTGACTCCTATGAGAGGCTTCTTTAAAGCATCAGCAAATCCTTGAGCAAAATGAATGCCGACGGAAAGGGAACCTATGAGACCTGGTTCTGAAGAAACAGCAACTAGGTCTAGTTGTTTTGGAGAAACATTGGCTTTTTCTAGGCTTTTCGCAAGAACGGAAGGAAAAGTTTTAATATGGGCCCTGGAAGCTAGTTCTGGAACGACACCTCCAAAGGAAGAATGAATTTCTTGTGAAGCAATAATATTGGAACGTATGAAAAATTTGTCTTTAACAACAGCGACGGATGTTTCATCGCAGGAGCTTTCAATCCCTAGAGTTAGCATGCTGAAGAAAACCTTTAGTGGTTGCTGATAATTTCTTAAACTTTTCAATCCTAATTCTATAGTCAAGAGAAAAATTATTCTACAGGTTTAGAATAAAAAGGTTGAATGGGGATTTTAGTGAAGAGATTTTAAAATAAAACTTTAAAATGGAAGCTTGTTTTGGATTTTCTATTGCGCATCGCTGTTCTATATTATTGGCTTTCTGTATATTGAGTTAGAGTGAATCACTGTTTGGAATTTACCTCTTAACTAAATCAAGATTTTTGTTAACTTTTGCCCGCTAAGTGTCTCAAGGGTGTTTTGGAATATGACCCTATCCAGCCGTTTAAAGTGCAGGTGGTTTTTCTTGATTTTATTCGTGGGGTAACGCATTTTTGTTCCTGATTTTCGGATGAAGTGTAACTTTTAACTACAAGAGTTTCGTGTCTAATATATTTTTACTCCTGAAGGGGTGTTTTTATACGCTTGGTATAGTTGCTGCTTCCATAGCGATAGGGTCGATCTTGGGGCTTGTCGTAGGAGGAGTGACTTGCCGGTACTCTCGTTGCAAGTGGTTGTCTCGTTTAGGAGGGGCGTATGTAGTTGTGGTGAGGGGAACTCCACTGTTCATCCAGATATTGATGCTATATTTTGGACTTCCTGTCTTTCTAGGGAGTTGGTTTGCGTTTTCTCCTCTTGTGACCGGGATTATTGCTTTAGGATTAAATTCGGCAGCTTATCTAGCCGAAAATATTCGTGGGGGAATCAATTCTATCTCTTCGGGGCAATGGGAGGTGGCCAAAGTTTTGGGATATTCCCCTGGGCAGATCTTCTTTTATATTTTGTTGCCTCAAGTGGTTCGCTCCGTTTTTCCTTCCGTAGCTAACGAATATATAGCTTTAATCAAAGAGAGCAGTATTTTAATGGTGGTTGGCGTTCCGGAATTGACAAAGGTAAGCAGGGACATTGTCGCTAGAGAATTGAATCCAGTAGAAATATATGGGCTTTCTGCGTTGCTGTATCTCGTTATGACCTCCGCGTGTGCTTATCTTTCTCGTCGAGTGGAAAAAGGAAGAGAGTATGAGTGTTAGTGTAAAAGGACTTTCGGTCACCTTGGGGGGCAGAAAAGTTGTTAGGGATGCTTCGTTTACTCTTGAAGAAGGGCGCATAACGCTGTTGTTAGGGAGGAGTGGTTCAGGTAAGACTACCTTGCTCAGAGCTTTAGCTGGTCTTGTAGAGGCGTCCTCTGGATTGATAGTCTTTTCTTCTAGAGAACATAGTCATCCAGGGTTTGTCTTCCAAAATCCCGAGCTTTTCCCTCACATGACAGTTTTAGAGAACTGTTCGCATCCGCAAATAATAGTCAAAAAACAGTCACCGGATATTGCTGAGGAAGTTTCTTACAACTTTCTAAAAAAATTGGGAATAGAAGATCTAGCTTGTTATTATCCCAAAATGTTGTCTGGAGGTCAGAAACAACGTGTAGCTATAGCTAGATCTTTGTGTATGGAGTCGAAAATTCTTTTGTTTGATGAGCCGACTTCTGCTCTAGATCCTTACGCTTCGGATGTTTTTGCTGCTATAATTCAGGATTTGAAAGAGCAGGGATTAACTATAGGGGTTTCCACTCACGATACCCGTTTTGCTGAAAAGTGTAGAGACAGAGCCTACTTGGTAGATTCTGGAAGAATTTTAGCTTTTTATGACGTTGCGAAAGATACTCCCTCGGATGATAGGGCGTTATTTCAAGACTTTTTTTCTTCGTGGTAAATAAATTAATTGGTGCTAAAACCCTTTTCTTAGGGATGATTATTTCTCCCTAAGAAATTCTTTTGGAGTTTCTGTCCAATCTATATTCCTCTCCAGCTTAGGGAATAGAATGCCTGAATGACATATAGATCGGTAGATTCTTCGTGGTCAGTGGTATTGTTTCTTAGTTTAATGGAAAATCCTGAATAATGAGGGGGGACCATAATTGTCCGATGACTGTTAGCATTGCTGGCCGATAATTCAACAAGGTTGTAGGAATTTCCTGAGACATATGTTTTTGCTTTCAAGGAAAGAGTTATGGGTAAGGTGCTTGTTTTAGAGAATTGAGAGTTAGCTAGGGCCCA
The DNA here is from genome assembly GCF_902806995.1 of Chlamydiifrater volucris. Lineage (NCBI taxonomy): Bacteria > Pseudomonadati > Chlamydiota > Chlamydiia > Chlamydiales > Chlamydiaceae > Chlamydiifrater > Chlamydiifrater volucris. Next base: position 372,400 of record NZ_LR777654.1, read on the forward strand.
TGGACCATGATTTAGTGTAATTTCTAGTTTAATTGTGGGGTGAGATACTTGCTGGGAAGTAGGGACTAATGCTTGTAAAGTAAAATTCCAATCGTAGATTCCTGGTCTTGTGCCTGAAAGTTCGTAGCCGTTTTTGGCTTCAGGGATAATGAAGCAGTTGTCTTCTTCATCTTTCATTTTTGAATATCTTAGTGATTCCCAAGGAAAGGCTCCTTCAGAATCACTATCACCTTTTTTCCATGTAAATCCGTTAAACCCTCCTCCTATTAGTTGTAGAGGCAATGGAGATGGGTTTTTGTCAACGACTCTTCCAGAATATAATGTATTTGAAGGCGAGGAAATAACGTAGGGTGAGTTTGTTGTTGCGGTCGTTTTTTTCTCTTTATCATCTTTTTTTCCTGGATTCATTTTTGCTTCTGCAAATTTTTGAAGAAACTCTAAGGAGACTGCTTCAGATCCTTTCTTAGGGTAAGGGAGTCCTGTGAGCCTGTTTCCATCCATGTTAACATTTCCTTTGAATGATCCCCCTGAAACAGACATTTTTTGCAGTTGTACAGAGGATAGTGTTAAATCATGATTGTTACACTTGACTTCTATGCTATCGAATTTATTGGTGATGGGTAGGAGATAGGTCTTCAGGAATCCAAAATTGACAGCATGAGAATCTTCAGGAGAAAGAGGAGTTTTAAGTCCCTTAATAGGGTAATTATTCATGAATAAATCCCCTTTCATAGATCCACCCGATAGAGGTAAAAATTTGTACATAAGATCCATCATCACTGCTTGGACAACATCTTCGTGAGCAATAGCATCTTTATCCATGGCTTCTTCTAGCAATTCTCTAATTTCTTGAAGTTCCGCTATAATGGCTCTGATACTCAGTTTCACAACATTCATTTCCGATAGCACTTCTTTTTCTTTGTCCTTATTGGAGGATGATGTTGAATCAGGCTTTAAGGATTTTCTTAATTTTTTTTTGAGCTCTTCTATTTTTTTTAGGGACTCTAGGCTGAGTATTGTATTTATTGATTTTGAATTAGAAGTTTTTGAGTATTTTTTTAGTGTTTCTATTGCTTGTTTAATTTTTGATACAATGGGATCTTTTGAATAATCTTTTTTATCCATGAATTAAATACCTTTTGTTTAGATAAAATCACTTTTTAAAAAAGATTTGTTTTATTTTCGAATAAAAAATTAATTTATTTTCTTTTATTTGTTTTCTCTTTTAGTCGAGATTTTCTGGAGGAGGAATTTCTTTCTTGTTCCCAAGGAAGAGGATGAGTGGTTTGTGGAGGAGTAGAATCTCCCAAAGAGGAAAATATTTTATCTGCTAAATTACTGATAATGGGATTTCCTATTGAGTTATTCTTTAATAACCCAATGCGAGCATAGGCAGAGGACCAGTCAGCTTTAGGAGAGGAAATAGATCCTCGGATTTTAATTAAGAAGAAATTTTTTGTTTTCAGATGAGTGTTACGAAAGTATTTCTTGATGACCTCAGGATCAATTCCTAGAGTCATATAGATCTTATTGTTAACAAGATCTGTTTTTCCCCAAAGAGCTGATCGAATTTTTTTGTCTATTAGAGAATCAAAACGCTTACAATGTATACTTCCCTTGTCTACTGAAAAAAATATAGGAGTGAACCACGCCTCTACGGAATCCTTTTTTTCAGCAATTCCCAGGAATTTAAATAGTTCTCTAATATCCCCTCTATTTTCAACGTAGACTTTTTTTAAGTCTAACTCTGCATTTTCTATTTTAAACTCTGAAAAGGAATAGGGCCTGATGGGAAGAAAGAATCCATTTTTCTCCACGGTCAGAGATATAGGTTCTTCGGAGTAAGCACCTCCTTGAGAGAGCAGGGGATTAAATTCTTGTAAGAAAGCTTTATTTACTTCGTCATTGAGGTGTAATTCAGCTTTCAACTGGTTGCCTAGCAATAAGGCTTTGTCTGTTACTATTAACGGTATTTCAGTTTTGAGATTAGAAGAGTCTATGGAAATGATGATAGGACCTTCATTTTGTATTAGATTGTGTACGATGGACACGTTGATAAAGGCCCCTGCTAAAGAAGAGATTTGAGCTTTCACTGATGGCGAAATAGGAAAGATCCCTGTAATAAACGTGGATGGAATATTGATCCACTTGGCCACTTGAGAAAAATGTTGGTTGGTTCCAGAGAGGACAGAACTCAAAGAGCCTTTGATGAAGAACTTAGAAGGGTTTTTAGCATCTTGTTTTGAAGACATACAGCTGCCAGAGATTTCGTAAGCAACTGTGTCAGAATCTTTTGACGAACGAATATTCCCCGTGATTGGATTAATGATAAAAGAATCTTTAGATGACTTATCATAAAAAATCATAGAAGAAGTAGATAGTTCTCCCTCGACATCGCCTTGTAGGAAAGAAAAACACGTTAATCCTGAAGATGTGGCCGGACAAGAAATTTTAGATATATTAATCTGGACAGAAGCATTTCTATGTAACGAACATAGAGGTTTACAGGAAGAATTATCGAAAAAACTGGAATATCTTTCTGGGGATACTTCCCAATTAATTTTACCCTTCGTTCTTTCAGAAAATTTAAGATCTTGGTCAGTGGCTAGAACAATATTTGCTGACAGAGATTCTGTTTTGATAATAGATGAGATTGTCCACAGGTCTTCAGATTTCGGCGAATAGTTGCCATTGATTGTTACTGATCCTTCATTGCCAAGATATTTAGACAGGTCAGGAAACTTGGTTATTTTACATAAGGAGGGGATGGGAATAGAGAGAATATCTCCAGAAAAAGCCCAAGAGGAATCTTTTGTTAATAACCCATGGTGTTCTTTAGTAGGATCCTTGTTGGTCATGATTGTGATTTCTGGGAAAAGGATCCTGATAGGTTGGCTATCGGGGAGACTCTCGTCCAGGATAGAAGCTTTGAGATTGCCTTTGGCGGATAGTTTGGAATCCTCTGAGTGAAAGGAGAAAGAAGATTCTTGGATGCGTAAATCCTTTAAGGATGGTTGGAAAAATTCCATGGGCAAGTCTATTAGGGAGCCATGAACCAGTATAGCACTGTTTTCCATTGAGATAGGTGAGTCGTCTTTGCCCAATTTTGCATGTATGTTGATTTCATTATTTCCTGCAGAAATTTTAGAATAAAATTTGGGGAAAAATATGTGATGACCCGTGAGTTGTATTTTACCTGAAAAAGAAACATTCACAGCCTCGAAGGAGGCTTTATCTAAAAATTGTTTTGGTAGGTGGTAATGTCCTTGTCCTTCAAAGTTTAGCGAGTCTAAGGTGCCCGATGAATCTAAAAGTACGTTGACAAGAGTGTTCTCAAGGGTGGTTTTAGCATGTATTTTTCCTAGATCGTATTCGCCATGAACATTCAATACATAGCTGGAATTTTCTATCGGTATATCTATGGATTTTGGGGCAAGGAAGAGTTCTCTTAAATAAGCATGAGGGATTCCTAAATGTTGGAAAGAAAACAGATGCTTACCTAGTTTTTGAGAAAAGTTTGATACAAAATTTACCTTGGCTGTTTGAGACTTCATAACGCTATTGGCTGAAGCTCTTATGGAGGAGGAATTCTCGCTTTTTTCTATAAGCACACCAATATTTTCTAAAGAAAATTCTAAAGAAGGATTTCTAGGAGATATGGATAAGCTCTCTATGAATAGTTCGGCTTTTCCGGTAAAGTTACGTATCTCTGACGTTTTTAGGGGTATCTGTAAGGTTAGTGTTTTTAATGCCAAGTGAGAGGCTTTTATTTTGTTAGAGAAGGGAAAGAAGGGTTGAAGAAGGTGGGTAGTTAGTTGCTCGTTAATTTCTATTGTAGAAGAAGATATTTCCTCTAATGTTAGCACAGAATTAGAGATGTTACCCTCAAGTAGGACTTTAGAATTAGACCCAGATAATGTCAATGTAAGGGATTTGCTGTCGTTCTTCGAGTGAGTGATGCTGGAGGAAATATTTATGAGATCTTCTGATTTTAGAGTGTGAGATGCTATTTCGGAGGAGGTTACTAGTGTCAAAAAGGCTACGGGAAAGGATTCTATTTCAGCATTTAGTTGCACAGCAGGAGCTAGAGAGGTGCTTACAGAAATTTTTCCTGGGATGTTGTTCATTTTTGTTGTAGCTTTGAGGACAAAGGATTCCTGATCCTTTTTTAGGTAAACTCTAGAAGCTGAAAGTGTTTTTTCTGGGTGGATCTTATACGTGATATTCCCATTTTCCGATAAAATGTTCATGTTGGAAAAAGGGAACAGCTTTTTGGGTGGAATGTGCGATAATGTATCTGTACTACTTCTCGATGAATTATCAACAATCAAAGACCAATTTTTAATCAGAATCCCTTTAGGAGGAATTTTCATAATTAAACGAACGAGAGAAGAATCAATCTCTATAGAGTCTGCAGACAATTCCTTTTTGCCGTCGGGGAAAAAAACTTTGATGCGGGAGAGTTTTTGTTTTCCAATCCATTTAAAATCAATAGAATGGGCATCTATTATGAGACCCGTGTCTCTACGGATAACTGAGTACAGTACGGATTTTCCAAAGTGGGACAAGAAGTTCGGCAAAAAAATCATTGCAGCAAGGACACATGTTGCTGGGATAGCAAAGTACAACAGAACTTTTCTCAAAGTTCGAGAGAGAAACATGATGAAAATCCAAAGTTAGAAGTTCTGAGTAAGCTCCAATACGGTTACGTTATTTTCGTCGTGTTGCAAGCTGTCCATAATCTTTTTCAAAGATTCTTCTGCTGCGCTACCAGCGATGCTCGTTTTGTGCTTCATATTCTCATTAGCACCGATAATTTTTTTTAGGACTTCTAAAACAGTAATCTCATTAAAGTTGAAAGCTGGAAGATACTTCTGTTGATTCCTTTTTTCTCCAAAGCCTGTTATCAGTTCTCTTTCCACTAGGATGTCTAAGCATTGTGTAATTTCTCCCAAAGGGATTCGAGTAGATTTAGAAATGTCGTTAGCAGTTAGGGCGCAAGTCCCTCTATTGAATCTATTCATAATCATAATAAGAATTTCTAGGCACACAATAGTTTTTTCATACCCTTCTAGTAATGGGTTATGCCTTGAAAAGAACTTATATCCGAGGTTTTGTATGGAGAAAGTTAACGCTCCCCCGACCAAAAATAGAAACGAGCAGAAGTATAACAGCAAGAGGAAAGAGGGCAGGGCCACCAAAGCACCGTAGGTGAAACTATAGTTGAATAATTTAATCTGCATAATCAGGAACCAATGTTGGCAAGAGACATAAATGATTCCTATTACGGCTGAAGAGATCCAAGCTGCTGAAGATAAAACTTTCGTTCTTGGAAGAAAATAGTAACAAAGAAACAGGGTGGGGCAAATTACGAAGTACGGAAGAGTAGAATAGAAAAGTTTTAGAACATATTGAGAGGTAGTTAGTGGAAGAAAGCTTGGATTTAGTAGGGGGAGTATTTTAGTTGCGTATATGAAAGACCCGTAAGAAAGGATAAATATCATGGGGGAGACCAATATGATTCCTAGGTAAGCTAACAATCTATTGCCCGATACTTTAAGAATACCATTTCCAGATATCTTATTTAATCCATCCTCTAAAGACGATAGCATCAGTAGTCCTGCCCAGCAGAACACAAAGAAACTAGAAATTAATACAATTCCCGTACCAGAATCAGAAGCTTCTAGGGCTGTTATCCCTATTTCTTTAATTTGAGAGGCGTAGTTAGGGAACTTTTCTATTAGGAATTTTTGCAAGTCTGCATTGGCAAAGAGTTTTTCTGAGAGCCTGAAAAAGAAGACTAGGATGGGAATGATTGTAAGGACCCCGTAGTAACTAAGAATAGCGGCCTCTCTGGGAAGTTCACAGTAGAATACTGTTGATATTGTCGCTTTTATGACTCGTATAAAACGAGACTCTTTGATGCTCTCTATGGGGGAAACTTTATTTTTAAATGATCGTATGTTTTTGGTTGAAGAACTGAATAGAGAGCGGATTTTTTTTAGCATTTTATTAGAACTTGTTCACTTTTATTACAAATTTAATAAAAAAATTATTTTAATTCTAATTAATTGCTAGGGATTGTATTTATCTTCTCAAAACAACTTTCTCTGCTTTTAAAGCCAAAAATAATGGAAATTCTTCTCTAGCAAGGTTTTCTGCTCGACCTCGTTTTCCATAGGACTGTTTAGGAGAAATCCACTCCTCTAGATCGGTTAAATGAAATTTATTTTTTCTTAGAGCTGATATCCAAAAGCTTAGTGGAAAGTGGAAAGACCAGGTAAGTGCAGAATTCCTCCTACTTGGATTATTTTGTATGGGTATTTTTTGCTTAGAAAGATATCGGTCTAATCTTCGATACATGAGTTTTTGATCTTCATCATACCCCCATGAGGACAACCTAGGAATCCGGAAGCAGGGATGATTTAACACGATCACAAATAAACCACCGTTTCTTAGTAGGTTGCTCGCATGTGTTATAGCGATTTCTGGATTGGTCATATTCTGTAGAGATAATATAGCAACAGCTTTTGAAGCTTTTCCTAAATAGGGATGGGCTTTTGAAGGTAATTCTGGTTTAGTGAGATCTGCTACAACGAAAGAGTGGTTCGGGGTTGTTCTACTATTTTCAGCTATTTTTATAAGTTCTTTTGAGATATCTAGTCCCAAATATTTAGAGTCTTTTGAGATGTTTTTTTCAAAAACTCCTTGGCCGCACCCAAGATCTACAAAAATATCTTCAGAAGAGTTTTCCAAGAATGTTTGTAAATTGGGTAAGATTACTTCTTTGTGGTAGAAATGCCCCTCGAATCCAACAATAGAGTGATACTCTTTGGCTACTTTGCTCCAAGATGTATAGGGATGATGTTTTTTTTCGATGTTTTTTTGAAAAGTATGTCTATTGATTCCGGTATGTTGTTTTTTTTGATTTTTCATAGTTGCTTGGATATGCATTACAGTAAGAAAAAAGGGCACTTTGAAGTGCCCTCTTTTCAGTTTTTACTAATCGGATAAACAACTAGAGACTAGTCGACCTCGTCGTCGTCACCTTCACCAGTGGTTCCGGTTGTTACTGTGGAGCTGCCTTCGTCTTTAGTCTCTTCAGCTTCAACAGATTTTTCCTTGGAAGAGTCTTTTGAAGAGACTTCCTCAGTACCTGAACCTTCTGTGCCTGCAGCTAATTTTTCTTCAGAAGCTTTTGCCCCTGTCGGAGATCCTGCGCGAGGAGTCGACGTCCCTTCGGTTCTTTGTGTATCGTGGTCATCCATAGCAGCAGATCCGGAAGAAAGGTCCACAGCCTCATCTATAGCCTTTTGTAGCATGGCAACTAGGGAGGCAATCTCCAATTTCGTCCGGATAAGATCTCTCAAAGCTTCATCCTGGAGAGTAGTCCTCTGTATATCTGCCAAATCTTTATCAGAAAGGTAGCGCTCCAGCCTACTCTGGAATTCGTTTAGTTGCGCAACTAATTTTAGCTGATCATTAGCAGCTAAAGACATCTGTCTAGTTAACTCAACCTGTTCTTGCGTTGCTTCAGCTTGCTCCTTAGCTACTGCAGCCTGCTTTTCAGCAGCTTCAGACTGTTTTCTAGTTGCCTCAGCTTGCTTCTGTATGGACCTTAGGAGCTCTCCTTTTGTGAACTTTAGTTGGTCAACTGTTTGCGACAGCTCTTGGTTTAAAGCTGCTTGGATTGCTGACTCTTTTTTAAGTCCCTCTAAAGCTTCTTTTTGTTGGCTACAGCAATCTTTCAATTCTTTGAGTTCATCCGATCGTTGACGCATTTCTTCAAGCATTTCCTCAATGCCCTGTTTTGAAATAGTAGACTCAAGAAGGCTTACAGTGGCTTGCAGGGAAAGGACTAACTGCTGTATGGCTTCATTTCCTTCATCCATGACCTTGGAAGCAGAGGCGATACCTGCCAATCCTTCTCTAGATTGAGCTAACACGGTTGAAAGAGCTTCTGTTGTGGCTTTTAGGTCTACGGAAGTATCCGTTAGCTGGAGGGAGGCTTTTTCCAAGTCCTCCCCGACGATTGCGAGCTGCTTAGCGGAAAACTTCATGGATTCACTGGTTTTTTTAAGATTTGCATTAGTCGCCGACAGAGATTCATTAGTTTCTGTCAGAGACTCATTAACGCTCTTCAGGCCTGATACTTGGCTAGTTAATTGCGCGTTTTCTGCAGAGAATTTATCTACCTCAAATTCGAGTTGGCGTACTGTTGACAAGAAACCACCTCTGTTAAGGGCTAAGAGAGTCACGGCAAAAGCTACAGCACCGAGAACAGTCGCCGCTAACCCGAGAAGTAATTGCCCAGAAGCGACCATGCTAACGATCCCTAAGCCAGCAATTACCGCTAGGACAACTAGAGCGACTACTGAAGCGGCCTGGACTACCCTGTCAAGTAGGGGTACTTGCGAAGGAGTGACTGGTTTCTGGTTGTTAACGGAGGAAGTTCCCGACTCTAAGGTGACAGGAGAAGCTACTGGCATACTCATAATCTTTTCATTCTTTTTTGGGTTAAGAGGGGGAGTATTCTAAGAAAAGTTTTTATTTAATGTAAACAAAAACATCTTATTAACCAGATGACTTCACTCTTTCTTTAATATTTTGAAAGTGAATGACGTAAACTTTAATTTTATTTTATCTGGTTTTATTAAGGGGTCTTTTTTGCTCCAAAATTTTGGATAGGGACCCATTATTTGTAGATAGAAGCAAGAGATTTTTTGGAAAAGCTCTTAGGTAAATATCAATTTCTTATTATTGCTCTCGAATTATAATGACTTTCCGTTGTATAAACATCCCAGTTAACACAGGATCGTTCCTTGGAGTTGTTTTGAAGCGAGATCGAGTTTTAGTGGCCCCGTCTGTCATGGGAGCGGATCTATCAAGGTTGGGAGAGGAAGTGGCTTTGGTAGAGTCCTCAGGGGCTGATTTTCTACATATTGATGTCATGGATGGCCACTTTGTGCCCAACTTAACTTTTGGCCCAGATACTATTGCTGCCATAAACAGAACTTCAGATATTTTTCTGGAGGTCCATGCTATGATTTATAATCCTTTTGATTTTATCGAAAAATTTGTAGCGTCGGGTGCAGATAGGATAGTTGTTCACTTTGAGGCTTCGGAGGATGTAGAGGAATTATTGGCCTACATCAGAAGGTGTGGAGTTCAGTCTGGGGTGGCTTTTTCTCCAGAAACTTCTGTGGAATTTATTCCGAAGTTTTTTGGAAAAACAGATCTTATTTTGTTGATGTCCGTTCATCCTGGATTTTCCGGTCAAGAGTTTATTTCTGAAACTGTGGATCGGGTCAAATTTGTCAGACAGGAACTTGACAAAGCTGTAGAAGATGGGATTTCCCCCTGCCTCATCGAAGTGGATGGTGGTATTGATGACCATTCGGCCTATAGTTGTGTTGAAGCAGGGGCTAACGCTCTGGTGGCGGCGTCATATTTGTTTAAAGGAGATAACAGTGTCGAGGCCATGCAGCAAAGAATAGCTTTACTAAGGGGATAAAATTGCTATGGTGCTAAGTAATCAACTCTCAGCGGGGATGTTTGTTTCTCTAAAGGATGGTTTGTTTAAAATTGTGTCCGTGGAGAAGATAACAGGTCCCAAAGGGGATGTGTTCTTTAAGGTTTCTCTGAGGTCTCCTGACTCAGACGTTGTCATGGAGAGGAATTTTAAATCTGGTCAGGAAGTTAAAGAAGCTCAGTTTGAGAGCAGAACGCTAGAGTATTTATACGTGGAAGGGTCTTCATATCTCTTTTTAGATCTTGGCGATTACGAGAAGATTTTGATATCAAGAGAAATTATGAAGGATAAGAATCTTTTATTGAAGGCAGGCACTACCGTTACAGCTTTGGTGCATGGAGATACGGTCTTCTCTGTTGAGCTTCCTAACTTTTTGGAGCTTATGGTGTCAAAGACGGATTTTCCTGGTGAGGACATGCCTATTTCTGGGGGAGCAAAAAAGGCGCTCTTAGAAACAGGTATAGAGATCTTGGTGCCTCCGTTCATTGAAATTGGTGACGTTATCAAAATCGATACTCGAACCTGCGAGTATATTCAAAGGGTATGATAAACATATAAGAGCGTTATGGACTTAAAACAAATAGAAAAGCTAATGATCGCCATGGGGCGTAATGGGATGAAGCGTTTCGTTATCAAAAGGGAAGGGCTTGAATTGGAGTTAGAGAAAGAGTCTGGCCAATTCAGTGAGGTGCCAGGTTTTTACGATGGTAGGTTGTTTTCTGGTTTTTCTAGAGAGAAGCCTATTCCTTCAGATCCTATTAGCAAAGAAACACCTGAAGATAGGTCTGCTGACAAAGGTTCTTCAGAGCCTGATGTTGGGTCTTTCATCAGTTCTCCCTTGGTTGGGACATTTTATAGCGCTCCATCGCCGGATTCTCCTCCTTTTGTGAAGCCTGGAGATACTGTTTCAGAAGATACTATTGTCTGTATTGTAGAAGCTATGAAGGTAATGAATGAAGTTAAGGCAGGAGTTAGTGGTAAAGTTGTGGAAGTCTTGCTAACTAATGGAGATCCGGTTCAGTTTGGATCAAAGCTTTTTCGGGTGATGAAGGTTGATTAATGAAGAAAGTTCTTATAGCTAATAGGGGGGAAATTGCCGTTAGGATTATTCGAGCCTGCCACGATTTAGGATTATCCACGGTAGCGGTTTATTCTCAAGCTGATGAGGAGGCTCTCCACGTGCTACTTGCTGATGAGGCTGTGTGTATCGGTGAGTCCCAGGCTTCAAAATCATATCTCAAGATAGCCAACATTCTAGCTGCTTGCGAGATTACGGGTGCTGATGCTGTGCATCCTGGGTACGGATTTCTCAGCGAAAATGCTAATTTTGCTTCTATTTCTGAGAGCTGTGGCCTAACCTTTATAGGCCCTAGCTCAGAATCAATAGCTACTATGGGAGATAAAGTTGCTGCTAAAAATCTAGCCAGAAAGGTGAAATGCCCCATTATCCCTGGTTCTCCGGGTGTTGTAGCGGATGAGGCAGAGGGATTGAAAATTGCAGAAAAGATTGGTTTCCCTGTCGTAATCAAAGCAGTTGCCGGTGGAGGAGGCAGGGGTATACGAATAGTCCGTTCCAGAGATGAGTTCTATAGAGCTTTTTCTGCTGCTAGAGCGGAGGCGGAAGCGGGATTTAATAATCCTGATGTCTATATAGAAAAGTTTATCGAAAATCCAAGGCATTTGGAAGTTCAGGTGTTGGGAGATAAGCATGGTAATTATGTTCATATAGGAGAGAGGGACTGTACCTTGCAACGCCGAAGACAAAAACTTATAGAGGAGACCCCCAGTCCTATTTTGACTCCGGAGATACGTCGTAAAGTGGGAGCAATGGCTGTTGAATTAGCTAGAAATGCAGGATATTATTCAGCAGGTACTGTGGAGTTTCTCCTCGACAAGGACAAAAAGTTCTATTTCATGGAGATGAATACTCGCATTCAAGTGGAGCATACTATTACAGAAGAAATTTCCGGAATAGATTTGGTTAAGGAGCAAATACGTATTGCTCAAGGCGAGAAACTTTCTTGGAAACAGAAAAACATTAAGTTTTCTGGTCACGTCATTCAGTGTAGGATCAATGCAGAAGATCCAGGTAATAATTTTGCGCCTTCGCCAGGAAGGTTAGATTATTATTTACCTCCGGCAGGGCCTTCGGTGCGTGTTGATGGAGCATGTTACAGTGGATATGTTATTCCTCCTTACTACGATTCCATGATCGCAAAGGTAATTGTGAGAGGTAAGGACAGGGAGGAGGCTATAGCTATAATGAAAAGGGCTTTAAAAGAATTTCACATAGGTGGAGTTCATTCTACAATACCCTTTCATCAGTTCATGTTGAATAATGAAGATTTTGTCAATTCGAATTATGACATCAATTATATAGACAATCTTCTGGCTCAAGGGGAGCCTATAATATAAATTTCTTTAATTCTGTTGTTGACACGAATTAACAAGAGAAAAGAAGAGGCTCCTTTAACACGGAGCGGGAGTCTCTTCTAAGAAGGAAGCAAGGGCTGTCATTAGGTTATAGCAAAGAACGCTTTCTATTGAGCATGCCTTTTCTAGTAGTTTTTTTCCATCGCTTATTAAAGCAAGTTCAGAATCCATTTCGCTAAGGTGGCCCATCTCCTCTACGAGAATAGATTTTATGGTTATAGGATTTTGAGTATCTTTCAGTAGATCGTTGTAGATGGTATATAGCTCCAAGGCTCTCAGTTCTATGGCGTATGTGACCAAGATGTATGCCGTAGATCTGAGTTCAAATCCTGTTAGGTTGTATTCGTTGCGTAAGAACTTGGTTGTTTGTAGATCTAAAGAATGAAGGTAGTATCTTGAAGACAATCCGCCTAAGGTAGAGTCATAGCTATAGGAGGGTAAAAAGTTGTTAGTGATCCTGTGGATTTGTGTTTTCAAGTAGTAAGCATGTCGAAATTCTTCAAAGGCATGTTTCAAGATTTCCTCTTTTACTAAGATGGGGTGTTCGCTGGCAGCTATCTTTCTTGCTCCGCTGTTCTCCATATAGGATAAGGTGTTCACCCACCTAGCGTGAATATTGGGATCGTTGATAATTTTTGAAAGCAAGCTTTTCATTTGTAGTGAGTAGGAGACAAAAGTTATTGGGGGATTTGGCATAGCACCTCTATAAGATGTGAATAAATAAAATCTAGGTCATTCAGAGACACACAATAAGGTGGAAGGACATAGACAGTATTTCCTAGAGGTCTTAGAAGTATCCCTCTCTTTAAAAAAGCTTTAGATAAGTAATTTCTAAGCTCGGAGAAGTAAGATTTTAGAGAATCTGGATAATCCAAAATTAATATTGTTCCTAGTACCTCGCATCGCGGCCACCTGTGCCCATGCTCCTCCTGGAACTGTTTGTGGTAATTTTCTATAAGAATTCTTTGCACTGTGCATCTTTCTGATTTTGTAATTTTTAGTGAGGCTAAAGCTGCCGCGCAACCTAGGGGATTTGCTGTATAAGTATGTCCATGTAAGAAAGCTTTTTTCCTGTCTTCAGATAAAAATCCCTCATAGATTTCTTGCGTTGTGACAGTGAGAGCTAGGGGAAGAAATCCTCCAGTAAGCCCTTTAGAAAGGCAAATGATATCGGGTTGTTCCTCCATATGGGAGGAGGCAAACATAGGGCCTGTACGGCCAAAACCTGTTAGCACTTCATCGGCAATACAGATAACGCCGGTTTTCTTTGCCAGAGATAAGATTTGATTGAAAGCTTCAGCATTGAAAACTTTCATCCCTCCAGCGCCTTGTAAGACTGGTTCATAAATGAAGGCAGCAATATCCGCATTATTATTGAAGAGTTCTTCTGCTGCCTCTATGGACTGATTTTCTTTACCAGGATAGGGTGGGGTAAGTGTTAAAGTTTCGAAAAGAAAAGAATCAAAGGTTGTAGTAAAGCTACCGCTGCTCAGCGACATTGCTCCGAAAGTATCTCCATGATAGCTATTTTCTAGTTTGACGATTCGATTTTTGGGAATTCCTTGATTTTTAAAGTATTGGATTGCCATTTTAGTGGCTATCTCTACAGAGGTGGATCCGTTATCAGAAAAGAAGCCTTTGCACAACCCTTTAGGAAGCAATGGCACTAATTGCTCCATTAAAGAAATTGCTGGGGAGTGGGTCATTTCAGCAAAGATCACTTGTTCTAAAGTTCTAGCTTGCTTGTAGATGCTCTTAGCTATCAATGGGTGTGCATGCCCGTGCAAGTTGCACCACCAAGATGAAATTGCGTCTAAATATCGGTTTTTTTCAGAATACAGATAGCATCCTTTAGCTTTTGTAACAACAATAGGAGAGGCATCTGTAGCATGTTGTGTAAATGGATGCCATACATATTCCAAATCTTTTTTAGTTAGAATATCATTTTGCATAACGACCAATCATAAGCGTAGTTGTTAACAATTTCTGGGGAGAAATTAGTTTCTCGATTTATATTTCCTATAATGGGGAGATTGAGCTTGCGTTCCAACCAAAGGGAGTCTTCGTGGTCATACTCATTGAGGATGACTCCTAAAAGGGTCAGATTTCGTCTTTGCATGGCTTCCACCGTTAGCAATGTATGATTGATACTCCCTAGGTAGTTGCGACATACAATTACCCAACGGCTATTGGTCTCGGATAGAATATCTCCCTGAGAGCGATGATGGAACGGAGACAAAAATCCTCCGGACATTTCTACGACCAAAGGATTATCAGTTTTAGGGAATCGAAGAGAAGACTCATCGAGGGATATGCCTTCAACTTCCGACGCCTTATGTGGCGATAGTTCATGCTTTAATAAGTAGGCTTCAGGATGGCAAACGCATTGCGTCAGATACCGAACCTGATCACTGTCCCTATTGTCCAAGGATCCAGCCTGAATAGGTTTCCAGTAGTCCGCGCTAAGCATTCTAACCAAGATAGCCGAAGCCAGAGTCTTACCGACCCCTGTATTAATTCCAGATACTATTACGTTCATTTGAGTGTTGATCGCTGGCGTTTTGATAGCTCCTTTTTAGTGGAGCACAGCGATTACGGGGAGATTATAGAAGAAAAAATCTTTTTTCCCTAGAAAGCTCTCAGTTTTCTTTTGCATAACTAGGTAATTTTATTGGCTGAATTTAAAAGTTCTAGGAGAAGAGAGACCTCTTGAAGGGTATTAAAAGAGTGTAAACAAATTCTAAGAATTTCACAGTTTTTTTGCACAGTTGGACTAACTATAGATCTGACGTCGAATCCAGCGTTTTGGCATAGAGAAGAAGCTCTTTTAGCGTTGTCTGCTCCGGGGAAGAGCATGGGTTGTATACATGTTTGAGAAGGGAAAGCTCTTCGGAGCATATGTTTTTCCGTTAACTCTTGAAAATAAGAGATCAAAGAATTTAAATACTCCCTATCCTTTGAAGCTTTTTCGACGCATCGATAAGAGTGACGGATTTCTTCTACAATTAGAGGAGGAAGTGCAGTGCTATACACCAGAGGCCTACAGTAATTTACCAGATACTCTTTGAGTAAAGAACTTCCCGTTATGGCTGCTCCGAAGATCCCAAAGGCTTTACCAAAGGTGTATACCGTAGCAAAGACTGACTTTTGTAATCCTAGGTAGGGAACTAATCCTTCTCCATATTCTCCGTAGAGGCCTCCAGAATGCGCTTCATCAACGATAAGAAGAGCCTCGTTTTCGGAGCAAAGTTTAGCTATTTGTTTTAAAGGGGAGAGAGAGCCATTCATAGAGAAGAGTGATTCTGTGCAGACGAATGTATTCCCCGGGTGTTTGGTTTCGAGACGTCTTTTTAGGTGATTTAGATCATTATGTTTGAATGGAAAAGCTTTGGCTCTAGAAAGCCTTATGCCATCAAGGATAGAGGAATGGACATGGGTATCGTATAAAATTCGATCCTCAGGAAATGCTACACTGGAAATTAAGCCCATGTTTGCCGCATAACCAGAGTTGCAGACTAAAGCACTTTCTACTTTATGAAATTTAGCGATCTCCTCTTCTAATTTTTCGTAGGTTGAGGAGTGACCTGTAAGCAGACGGGACCCCGTAGACCCTTTGGCATTTCGGGATGAAAAACCAGCTTTCAGAGAGCAACACCCCATCCTAGAGATTCCCAGATAATCGTTAGAAGCAAAATCAACCTTAGCTGAGTTATGGTTCAAAGAAAGGGATCGTAAAATGCCTTTTGATTGCCGTTGCTCTAGAGCTTTCTTTAGGAATCGTTCTTTGAACATGGGTTCCCTCTACTCTTCATAAAGGAGGGGCGGGGTTTCATTCCTAACAATTCCAACATAGCTTTGTCATCCTCCATGGAGTTATTTTCCACTGTTAACAGTTTTTCTCCAAAAAAGATAGAATTTGCTCCAGCTATAAAACACAATGTTTGTTGTTCCATGCTAAGGAACGCTCGTCCTGCAGACATCCTGACCATGGAGTAAGGGAATACTATGCGAGCAGTTGCTAGAGTCCGTAAGATATCCCAAAAAGGTATTGGAGGAGAATCTTCCAAAGGAGTGCCCTTTACTGGCCACAGAATATTCACAGGAACGGATTCTGGAGGGTGTTCTCTTGAAGCAAGCACGTGAAACATCTTGGCTCTGTCAAGCATTGTTTCTCCCATTCCTATGATTCCCCCGCAGCAAACGCTGATACCTGCTTCTTGGACAACATCTAAGGTGTTAAGACGGTCTTCATATTTTCTTGTGGAGATGATGGTCTCATAAAATTCCGGGGAGGAGTCCACGTTATGGTTATATGCAAACAAACCAGCTTCAGCAAGTTTTTTAGCTTGGTCAGGTGCCAGCATTCCTAAGGCACAACAAACCTCTGCACCCATATCTGTGATGGATTTAACCATTTCTAGAACACGATCGAACTGATGATTATTTTTCACATTTCTCCAAGCAGCTCCCAAACATATTCGAGTGGCGCCATTTTTGATGGCTAACCTTGCGTTTTCTACAACATCCACTATCTTCATCATTGCTTCTGGAGAGACATGTGTGTTGTATCTGGAGGACTGTGCACAATAAGCGCAGTCCTCGACACAACCGCCAGTTTTTACTGACATAAGATAGCAAGTTTGAAGTTCTGAAGGAGGGAAATTGGAGCGGAGAACACCATTCGCTCTATGGATGAGTTCGAATAATGGCGAGTTAAGTATTTCTAAAATCTCCTCCAAAGAGAAAGAAGGATTGGTCCGTAAAGTGTCTGTCATGCAAGATTAAAGTCCTGGAAAGTTAATTTTCCTAAGAGAGTTTACTTGTTGATAGTAGAAAGTCAACAATCTTTTCTACAAGTTAGTTATTTTCAAAAAGTTTTAACAAAATTATCCTGTTTATTCTTTGTATGGGGAATCCCTAATCTTTTTGTTTTTATTTTTTCGGAGACAACATGTCTATTCCTAATAATTTTTCTTCCTTTTCTTCATCGGGCCCTGTTCTTGTTCCTTACGTGTCCAGATTTAGAAGCCCAGAAAGTTTTTCTAAAGAAGTTAGAATTTTTGTCGAAAATTGGCGAGTATCAGGACTTACTATTTCAGCAGAAGATGAAGATATGATAAGCGAATTATTTCAGTGCCTGGAGGGGCTTTCCGATGTACTTTCTCGACGAGATCTCATCACTTTAGACAGAGGCGACTATGCTAGAGTTCTTAGTTGCTACAGTCATTGTTTACATCTCTATGCGTCTCTCAAGGGTAAATTCTTCTTTCTTTGTAGGGATAAGAGAAGCATTCAGGAAAAATGTGTGCAAAAGGACCAAGATCTTTCTTTTGAAAAATCTTTTTTTCAGGATTCTAGTTCTGAGCGTTTTTCCACGCATTCTGTTTGTCCCAGTGGTGCAAATGCTTTTTTATTAGTTGTTGGTGTTTTTTTATCAGTAGCTATTTTCTTTATAATATTTGCTCCTCTGTTTTTCATTTCTTCATTGGGAATGTTTACTATGATGGCACTTGGATTAGGTGTAGCAGCGGCTGTGTGCGTGTCTTCTGTGGCTGTTATTTATCTTGTGACGAAGTGTTGCTTTTTGGGTAAGAGTGTCTAGCAGGGTTTCAAAAGATTGTTTATTGTTTTGAAAAGATGATTCTAATTACAATCAGCTGTTTTGTTTCAGCTTTGGTTTGGTGATGGCTAACTTTTTTGGCTTAGGAATTCGGGATAATGAAGGGCGGCCTCCCTCACTGGAGGATGAGTTTATTCCTTTTAGTGTTAAGGTTCCTTTACCAGAGAGAGACAAGGCTAAGAGGCTTTCCTATTTGGTCCGGGATCTAGTTCTATTTTCTTCGTTTTTGATGATTCTATTAACCTTTTCCGTTGTTGTCTCAGGAGTTTTTCTTTTAGGGATGTGGACGAGTCTAGGGATTTCTTTTGTTTTGACCACAGTTTTAATAGGAATGGTAGTTTGGTCCGTCCATAAGTGTTTTAGATCCTTTACAAGAGGCTTGGACGAAAAATCGTGAGAAGGATTGATCTGTAGTTTTCTATTTGGATTGATAAAACTTTTATATGATTGAATATCAATTGTTTGTTTATTTGCTCTAAAAGTATTTTTTTTGTTAGAATACTTTTCTTTATTGCTTTTTCTAGGTGTTTATTATGGCAATAAGTAGAACAATCGGTATTTTAGGTGCAGCTTCATCAATGGCTACCTTAGCGTACCTGTTGAATGAGGATGATAAAAAGTCTTCGGAAAAAAGAAGTCAGCTAGAGCGGTTGCCCGGGTACACTGTTTATACTAATGGGGATGCTGTCTATCTGAAGAACGACTTGGATCTATTAAAACAATCAATACAAAATTTATCTTTTCAGCTGCCTCCGTGGTTGATGGAAGAGATAGAAAATTTATCTAAAGAAGCTACTCGGTTGTGTGCTCTTTCACAAGTTTCTAGAGGAGATCCTCTGGGAGGTCTGGGAAGAGTTCAGGCAGCCTTTGATAGGTATTACTGTGTTAGAAAGCTTCTAAGAAGCGAATTTCACCTGGGGGATGAAGCTTGCTTTGGGGACATTAGGTATACAGGACCAGCATCCGGACCTATCTTCGTTAGATGTGTGAAAGAGAAGGTTACTGTTGACCCAGAAATAAAGTCTCATAGAGGTCTAGCTATAACAGGCCTAGTTTTGTCCATACTTGTTGGGATTGCCGGTATCATTGCTCTAGGTGTTTTGGCAGGTACAGGTATTATTGCGGTTCTCTTAGGTGTTGGAATATCTGTTGCTATTGTTTTGTCTTTAGTGGTACTGTCTTGTTCTGTCATTCGGAAATTGCTTCCTTCGGAGGATGTGCAGCTTAGGAGAATCAGGGTCAAGCCTCAAGATGTGGCAGAGCCTATAGAATGGAGAAGAATTTTCTCCATTGCTAACAACAAGTGGCATTAGATTTTTGAAGACAGCTAGAAGAGAGGGATTATTATGAGCACTGTCAATACAAACCCCGGGTCAACTCAGGAAGCTTCTGTGGCCATGACGGGGGGGGCAACGTCTAATTACGATCTTCAAACAGTAAGAGACTTGCAGCTAAGTCATTTGGTTATGATCAGCCGGAAAATGCTGTTCTTAACGGCGGGAATTATGGCCGTGTCTGCTGCTTGCCTTATAGCGGGGCTTTGTTTGGGATGGTTGAATATTGCTCTCGTAACAGCAATGGCCGTAACGCTTGTTCTAGGAGCTTTGGTTCTCTTGGGATCTCAGAGACTGGTGTACCAAGTTAAAAAAGAGAGTAGTTCTAGTCCTATAGAAAATCCTACCGGAGAGAGTTCTGTAGCACAGAATTCTGTGGCAGGGAGTTCTAGCATAGAAAATTCTTCCGTTTCTTAAATGTTTTGCGATCTTTTTCATTCGAGGGAGAGGTCCTTGAGGCCTTTTTCTCGGTGAGGGTTAAAGATGGGTGCTTTTGAATAATGAAAATAGCTGTTGCTATGGAAAAGGAGAAGTTTGTCTATGAGCAGCGCCAACACTCTTTCTGCCGGTGGATCCACCAGGTTGCCTCAAAAAACCACTAATGGGGAGCAGAGTGCTTCCTCTTCGTTACCAGAGTGGTTAAAAGTAAGTCGATCGTCCATAGTGAGTCGGTCTATAATAGCTCTGGTTACTAACATCATGGTGGTTTCTGGAGTTCTATTAATGGTTGGGGCCTGTTTGGGATGGTTAAATGTTGCTTCGGTGGCTTTCTTTGCTGTGATGCTTGTTGCAGGAGCTATTACTCTTTTTAAAGCTCAAGATGAAGTTTACGACGTCTTTTTGGAAGAAAAACCTGAAGAAAAGAAAGAAGAGAGATTAGTTCATAGGCAGTTGGAGTGCTTTCGAGAGTTCTCTCGTGGTTTTAAAAATGTTTTGGCGGCCCATTATTCTGAGAATTTGAATAAATTCCTTACTGAAGAAAATCTTTCTTTATTGGAAATCAGGGAGTTTTTATCAAAAATCAGTAGTTCCGGTGTGAAAGAATTCTTTCTCTCCGAAGAAGACTTTTCTCAATCTTCGGTAGAGGAAGGGCTCGCTCGTTTTTCTAGTAATGTGAAAAAGACGTTTTCTCCTCAACTTAGTGAAAAAATCCTTAGCTTTTGGCCATTGCTGTCTAGGCCATGGCTTTCCAAAGATGAGAATCTTGCTGCTTACTCAGATACATTGGAAAATCTTCTTAAAGAAAGATGCCCGCTGGTTTGGTTGTCTGAGTTTTTGAGTAAATGCCATAAGGGTCATTGGTTAAGCGGTTACAGGGCTGTTTTCCAAAAGAGGGTTCCCATGTCTCTGAAGAGCTCTTCCGCATACTGTGTGTCTAGGCTTGGACTTTTAGAATCGAGTTCCACTATTTTCTCTTTAAAGTGGTGGGTGCTTTCGAAAGTTGTTACAAAGGAAGAGTATGAGAAAATGGTAGAAGACTATGGTTGCGGCTTCAAGGAAGAATTCTTATCAAAAGTCCAACAGTGTCAGGAAGTATTCCAGAAGTTCATTGAAGAAAACAAAGATCTTCAGATTGATGTTCCAACATTCAAAGAATTTCAGGTACTTTGTGAACATAAGATTTCTCCAGAAGCCTTTCTCAGCTTGTCCGAATTAAGTAAAGAAAGGTTGGACTTCTTCTCTCGACTTACTGACCATAACGGCAGCAACTTATTAGCGAAATGGTTAAGGTCGTTTGGAGATTGCTTGCATGACGTAAATTCTGAAAGTTTCTCCTGTTTTTATCCCTACACTGTATACAAGTATTTTGCCTCCTCTGTCATGTGTTTAACGGAGGAAGAGATCTTAGAAAATCTGGATGATGATAAAGCCTTTTCTAGAATGTTAAGTGAGCTTAGTGGTTTGTTGATCGAGATCGAAGAAATTTCGGATAGTTGGTATGTAACTAATAGGGTTTTGGACGCAAGTTAAGTGGCAAGAGTTAAGGCGGGTGCGTGGAGTTGCTAGAGCTTTGGATGCTTGTCGGATGTGTCCGCCTGGTAGAGCTGGTTGTTTCAAGTTAGAGCTGCTTCGCGTAATAGCAGAAGCATAAAGTTAGGGTCCCTACTTTTTGGATTTTTTTAAGGTTCTCCTTTAGTTAGGTTGATGGTGAACATCTTTAATCAAGGTTAACTATATGGTGATAGGGTGGCTAGCTTTTCCCTGCAGGGGGTCCTCCGCAGTTCCGAAAGAACTAAGAGATACCGGGATATCAGAAACTTCCTACAGGGTTATGAAAATGGGGAAACATATCAAGTATGTATCCCTGGCGGTTCTTTCGACTGTATTAGTTCTATCCGCATGTTGTGCAGTATTCATGGATTTTTCTCTTTCTAATGTGATTTTCTTGGGGATTATGGGTTTTATTACAGCAGTAATTTTGATTTGCTCTCAATCTCGTGCTTTTTTGAAATCTAGGCGGATGGAGAAGGAATTGTTGGGAGTTGGAGTTATATCTCTGAAACTTCAGGAACTAGGGGATTTACTGGAACCAGGCTCTTTCTGGGAATAAAGAGTTGTTTGAAGCGAGTATGAAGAACTTCATGGAGATGTTTTTCTCTTGCACAATGGATCTTAGGTGGGGTTTTTATTCAGGAGATTTGTCTTTAGTTTTTATTGTGTTGTGCGAAGGAGTGAGTAGGTGGTGAGAAGATGGAAGTTTTTCCTAAGCTAAATACATACCGCTTGAACGCCACGAGCAATTAACCAATTTTCGAAAAGAGAGCGTCTGAAGATGTTGTCTTTTAGTAACAAACAGTTTCCATCTTCCGAGGCAATGGGAATTTTGAATCGCAGCCGGTTTTCGGTGTTTTCCAAAGAAGAATTATTTCCAAAATCTTGTTCCTAGTTTGTTGGAGGAAATTGCTTGGGAAGAGCGCCTGCTTTATCTTGATAGGTAAAATAAGAAGGGATTGGAAGTTTCTACTTGATCAACTGGGTGAAGGGTTAAACATGAAAGTCAGTCTTTGTATGCTCGAAATTAATCATACGACAATATTTTATTTCGGAAGCCTTATTCTATTTTGAAAAAGAACATCTAGAAGGCATGCCAGCGTTCTTCCTTTGGTAGCCAGGAAAACAGGTCCATGGATAGGCAGGAAAGAACTAACAAAGCCTGCTTAAGTACCATAAGAATCTATTTATTGAGACGATTGAGTTGGGGAGTGATCTGGAAAAAGAAGTGACTCCGGGGTCAGTTTCGTTTTTTTTTCGGAGGATAACTTTTCTACATTTTTTATCCGTATACATTTTTTATCCGTAGAAGGAGGTCTTATACCTGTGTTTTGCTCGTTTATCTCCAACGAAGGAGATTGGGATATTTTGGAAAATCTCTTCCACTGTGTCACTATTCTATTTTTTTTAGCGAAAAGATAGTTCCCAGAGTCGACTCTGGGGCTTAGTCTTTGCACCCACAGTTGAATTTTCTTTTGAGTCTTTGCCAAGTTTCTACATTATTCGGGGGTTGGTATGCGAGGGATAATGAAGTTTTGCAGTTTTTATTCGGTGTTTGGGGGTGATAAATTAGGGGGATGTTCTAATGTATTGAAGATTAGCAACATTGTGTTGTTTGTGTTGGAAGTTTTAGCAGCAGCATTTGTTTTGTCCGTCTCTTGTGTTTTATGTTTTGGAGTGCCGTCTTCTAGTATCGTTGGCTTTTTTGCTAGCGTAGCAATCTCTGCGATCTTTCTTATTTTGTCTTATTTAATATTCAGAGATCTCAAGGTTAGCAGGGAGCATTCTCTCCTTTTGGACACTCCAATTCGGAAAGGACTATCTTCTGAAGAAGGGGTTGAGAGGCAAGAGGACAGTCGTCTTCGAGAGGAATCTGTATCAAAAATTCAACTTTTTGATCATTTGATGCTTGAGGATATGGGCCCAGTGGAAAGGTCTATGAAAGAGATGAACAACTTTCAGACTGTTTCTCCAGGATTTTTAGAAGAAATCGTTGAGAACAGAATATCTTCAGAAACTGTTAAACATTTTGTCAGAAAAGAGAACCTAACATTTGAGGAAACTCTAGAACTTCTTAATGCACTACCTGTCTTGCACCTTGATGAAGAGGAATTAAAGGAAAGATTATCCCCAAACTTATTTAAAAAAGTTACTTCATACGGAATAAAGTGGTTAAGGAGTTTTGCAAGATTGAAAGTAGATTTTGGGAACTTAAGCTTTTTATTTCGGGCTTTTTGTCTTCAAAATTGTCCGCTGTTTTTATTTTCAAACTTTGTAGAAGAAAGCTTTTCTGATTTTTCTTTATGGAGAATTAAAAAATTTTTCAAGTTTAAAAAAGATTTTTCTTTATCTGCAGTTGCTGCCTACAGTGTTTCTAGATTAGGGCTTGCCTTTCGAAGAGACACTTTTTTCTCGAAGAAGTATTGGCTTTTTTCTCTGGCAGCTGCTCGTTATAGGGGTATCTACGAATCCATGATGGTGCATTACCATTTCATGAACAAAGAGATGTTTGAAGAAATGGTAGGATTTTTTATGCGGGTATTTGATGAATACGTGGGAAGGAAAGGAGGTCGATGGGGAATCTCTCCTGGAAGTATAGAGCTGTCTAGAGAGGATGTTTGCCTTCTTTGTGAGCACGGAATAGGATTTTCTGGACTGTATTTTCTATCGATGTTGAAGTTCGATCAACTACAATTACTAGAAAGGGCTTCTAACGTTTGTGGAAAGAATCTTTTAGCAGATTTAATGTTGTCTATCGGAGACAGTTTATTTCACCCTAGGTTTTCTTCAATGTTTTCTGAAGAAGAATTGTCGTTTCGACGACCTTCTCGCTCTATTAGAGGGATCACTTGGTCAGAGCTCAATGTTTTGCTAAAATGGCTTGAGGATGGGAAGGAAGAAAGCGTAGAGACTTTCCTCAGTCAATTAGAAGGGCGAGAGATCAAGATTCAAAGTTGCAACGATCAATCTTGGTATACTAGTCTTCGTTTGTATGACAGTGCCTCCCTTTGCTCTAATTGTTCTGTTTTAAAAAGGACTTCTAGAGAGCAAGCTAGGGTCCTTCCTTGGATAAATTGGAATCGGTCTGTATACAAAAGGGAAAGGATAAGAAAGAATGATGTCTAATATTGGTGATTAATTCTTTATGTCTCTTGCGATAAATTTCTTTTTAAGTCTTAGGATGTTATTCAGATAATGCTTCATTCAAAAAGGTACTGGATTCTTAGTCGTAATATAGGTGTTGGAGTATTTCTTTTATCCAGAATTTGTAGAAGTTGTACCCTGAAAATGAGATGGTTTTCAAGGTTGCGTCAAGGAGATGCAAAAAGGGATCAGTGCTTTCTTATTTGAAGTAGGAATAAGAAAAGACTTAATGTCTAGAATTCTAAGAGGGTTTTGCAACCTTGTAAGTATAGAGGAGTTTTAGGAACGATGCTAGAAAGGTGTGTGAGCTTCGAGGTCAGCAACTCCGATTAGAATATGTGGAAAACTGATACCGAAGGTTTCTCATAATCTCTAAAACTTCTCAAGAAGCAACGTGGGAGCCCTTTTTAGACAGATTGGCAGATCTGTGTGGAGGGAGCGCAACTTCCTAGCGTCCTCAAGACGCAATCTAGACAAAACCCGGACTACGTTGTGAATGAAAGAGTTGCATATTATTAAGGTGGCCTATGCCGAGGACGCCCTACAACAGCAAATTAAAAACAACGTCTCCAAATCACTTGTGAGAAATTCAGTTTTCGATGCTTTTCTCAACGCATTTTCAAAACGGATTAGAGAGAAAATGGATTTTGTATCCACCTTTGTTATCTATTTGTAGAGCCTCCAATGATTTGACGCTGCAACATGCCCTATGCAAGTTCTACTATCCTTCAAGCAAGAAGATGATCGCTAGGGGGCTTTGTCCAAAATCGCTTCCCCAGAGCGGCCAGAGCTATACGCCTCCGTCTGCAACTGCGCAGAACAACCCCTCAAAGCTTTGGACACACTTCAAGTAGCAGCTAACCATGACACCTATACTTCTGTAAACCACACACGCAATCCAGACAGAAACCGATCTGAAAACTATCCTGAGAACACTTTTTTAATCTTAGAAGACTAGAGATTTTATGAACACAAAACCCCAACACCTTAAGAATCCATTGAATTCTTAAAAAGAGAACACTATAATCGGAAAAACAATTTATTTACTGCATGAGCTTTCCTGACAAAATCAATCCATCACGCCCTCCTCGACATCATAATGAAACCCTGCTACACTCTCAAAACTTCTCTACATCCCCCACTAACATTGACAATGACATAACCCTTTACAACACTTTAGTCAACCAAGACAATACTACTGAAGACGTTGTTAAAATTGGAGAATTAATTCAAGAAAGTATTAACAAAACTTTGGAACAACGAAATCCAGAACAAGTTGTAACCGAAGTAACTCCAGCTCGTCATACAGGGAACTGGAAAACATCTCTCTTGTTCAATACATCCCGGCTTTTAGCACATCTATTTTCTGCGACGGTACAACCTGTTCGTCCTACCCGTCCTACTCAATTTACTTTCCGACCACATGCGGAAAAAACGAAAGCTTCGTCTGTGACTAAATATGCAAATTCGACACGGGACAATGTAGCTTTTCCGACAACCTCAACTTTATTGGCTTCCACTTCAAAACACAGCAGGTCAAGTGTTAGTAAAGCAAAAAAAACGCCAAAAAAACAGTTTTCTAGAAAAAAGCGTACAGTAGACGCCGAAAACAAAGTAGAGGTGATTAAATATGATCTCACCGATGAAAACATTATTGTAAAATTAGGTTTAACCCCGACACAAATCGATAGTTGTCCAAAAGCCATTAACAATTTGAAGAAAGCAATAAATCGCTATAACTCTCTCAGAAACAATAAAAATTCCAGAACTGGGCAAAGTTTATTGGTTAAGCAATCGGAGTTTTTAGAACAAATTCAAACGAAACTTAAATTGTCAGATACTCATAAGTCTTTTGAAGTCATGTCAATGATCAAGGCTGAATACAAATCCCACCGGGTGCCCGTGGAAAAGCTAGTTCATGGAATTTGGGTTGCTGGCTCTCCACCAGAAGGAACGGAAGCCTATATCAAAACATTCTTACAGGCTTACGATGATTTCAAGTTTTATCTTTGGGTGGATGATTCTGCATATGGAGCTGCAAAATTCTCTTCTATCATGAAAAAAAATGCCTTCGATGTAGCTATCTCAAAACTTAAGGAGAGTATACCTGAATCGCATCAACAATTTATCAAGCAGTACAATGATTTGCGAAAGGAGTACGATAATACGCAAAACCCAAAACTTCAGAAGCAGTATCTAAAAGATATCCAAGCAATGAGAGAATCTTATGAAGCTTTAAACAAAAGTATCAAAAATACCTTCAATGCTCTCTTACTAAAGGAGACAGTTGTACAACAAGACCATTTTTTTAATTTTTGTCTTCTTAAAGGATTAAATTCTATCTCTGATGAAACACGTATAGAGTTTCTTACTAAAGAGATGAGTCTTCCTAAAGAGGAGATATCAGAGTACAGAAAGCTTATAGAAAACAATAAGAGAAAAATTCAAAAGTTAGTTGATACAGTGAATGCGGATTTAAAAAAGACGAGGGTTTTCATCAAGGATATCAAAGAACTAGATGCTATGAGCAATAGGATTAATCAATACAACTATAACATGGAGATGTTGCTACGCTGGAATTACGCTGCAGCAACAGATCAGACTAGAATGTATATGTTGCTTGAACATGGTGGAATCTACACGGATCTGGATATGATGCCAGCATATTCTTCAGCTATTAACAAGCAAATTTACGATGTTGGTGGGGATAGTTTTTTTGAAGATCTCTCAATACGGAGAGCTATATCCGGCATCACGCTCAAGCTCGTTAATGAAAACTCGCAGTCTCTTTCTTTACAAGATATTGCTCAAGAAGTGGATTTATCTAAAATTTCAGAAGAAAATCAACAAAAACTTTCTACACTCATTGATAACTTAAAGTCGTTTGCCCAAGCTCATGACGGGAAGTCTTTTTTTGAAAGAATGGACTCAAGTATTATTCGTGACACTATGCCAATTTTACAACGTTATCATAAGTGGTCGACGGGGTGGAATGTTCGAGGATTAAATGGATTGATGATGTCTCACAAAGGGAGTTCCACTGTTGAAGCAGTTATTCGGGCGCAACAACAAGCCTATGAACATCAGAAAACTTTAAGACAAAATGTTGTTAGTCGAGAATTTTTTGATAGTTTGCAAGAGCTTTCAGAATTTGATGCAATGGCAGTAATAGGAGGTGAGTTGGTTAAAGATTATCTTGGAGGATCGCTGTTTTACAATTTTCGTCAAGATTCAATTACTCCAGGAGCTGTTAGTACTCTAGGTATTTCGGGTCCTGATTTAATTATGCGAACAATGAAAAAATTTTTCCGAGAACAAGGGCCTATAGGAAAGGATTTTTTAGAAAATGGAGGTAGAAAACTTGGGAAAAACGTTTTCCTGGGAGCATATAGGGAAAAGCCGAAAGAAGGAGCTAAGCAGGAACGGGGAGTAGAATCTATTACTTTTGATTGGCTTAATCCCTTAACGGTAGGAGCAAATGATGTAACCCCAGCGGATGAGAGCACTTGGTGTGGAATCAAAAGTCGTGATGCTGGGGATTTGTTATTTTCAGATCCTGTCAAAATTAATACCAAACCTCTGAAATTCGTATCTAAAACTAAGGTAAACATAAAAGAGTTTACGGAATCGTGGTCTGATAGCGCAAAATCTGTGTGTCCTGAAGATTTGTTACAACGTTTTAACAAGATTATCGCAGGTCCATCGTTTGATATTGGAGAGATTTCGGAGCTAGACGTAGCATTAACACTTGCTAAACGACAAATGTCTGATGATAAAATAGCCCAAGAGGCCGTGTTTTCTTTGCAATTACAACTGGCAGAGTTAGTAAGATCTACGCAATTTCCGGTATCTAATAGCGTCAGTTTTGTACTTGATGCGCGTAGTAATTTCGAAAGCGATTTAAGCAAAGCAGTTAAATTATACCTAAAAGCCGATCTGCAAACCACAATCAATTTATGGACTAGCTCTCTAGGAAACAAGGTGCTGTTCTTAAAAGATATGCTCTCTGTATCTGAAAGAATACTAGCAATATCTAATTTTATTGATTCTGTGGATGAAACAGTTCCTTCCCTCAAGGAGATAGATCTTCTAACGGCGTATAGCGAACTTAAAGCTAAAGAAAGCTTTGATTTATTATCTTCCCAAGAAGTCGATAAATTTTTGGAAATTTCAACTCAGATCGCAGAAAACCCGAGATTACAAAACAAAATCAATGAAATTGAATATAATATCGACTCTGGGTACCTATACAAGTACCATGAAAAATTACTAACGTCATACTTGAGTTTATCAGATAGTGATTTCAAAAAGAAAGTTTTGATTTTTGCGAAAAACTTGTCGAAAGACAACAGCCTAACTAAACAAGATCAAAAAAAGCAGAATTCTTGGTACGAAGAAATTTGTAATAAAATATACGAACGACGCGTAGCAAACCCTGTATCTAAGATGCAGGATTTTATGAAGAATTTTGAAGGTAATAATCGTGTCGTTGTTCGCGATTTGGATGTTTATCTGGCTGGGCATCCTCTATTCGAAAAAATCCAAAAAAACGGATATGCTTTTCAGGATTTTCAAACACTTGGCCAATTAATTCTGGCAAACTCTGGAGTTTCCGGCATTTTGTCGACGCATCCTGTGTTCCCAGCTCCCTCTAGATTGCTAGTAGATGTAGTGAAATCAAAACTTGAAGATGACTATGACAAGATGAATGAGGCTATGTCGCTTGTGTACGATTTATTGGCTTCAGAAAAGAATGGAAAAGAAAGAAAGCAAATTTATGAGAGTTTGGAAGCCGCCGGTCTGGAGATGTTAGGGGAAATGCTTTCACCATACACTCCTCAGCAATTACTCGTTCCTCCTTCTGATAATAGCGTCACCGCTCTTGGTAGACGATATGGAATAGAACATGGGAGAGAAACAGAACAAGTAGTGGTAAACTTAGCGCCCGGAATATTTAATCCCGCAGGATATACTATGGAGCGTTATCTAGAAGCGCTTTACGAAATTCATAGAGAAATTCATGAAGGAAGCTTAACCGAGGAAACCGCTCAGACTATTCTTCGAGATAAGGATTCAGCTTGCTTTATTAATAGGGAAGGCATTCAAGCTCTTCTACAGTACGCTGCTAGCAGATATTACTGTTCTTTGACAGAGGTCCACAGGATACTAACAAATCAATTCTTTCTAGCAGAAGCAACAGGTTCCTTGCTTTCCGGCGCATTTCCTGGAATCGATCAAATTACTAGTGTGGATCAAAGTTTAAATCGTCCCCGAGTAACGGCTATCACAGAATCTCCAGCAGTTAACCCCTACGATTATCGTGGAGTTGGATTAAATGAAAATGTATTCTTTACTCCTCGTGAAATTCCCTCGGTAACGTCCGTTGTGGAAGGAGCGAAATACACGGCATCATCATGGAGAGAGTTTTTTGATACGCACGTAGAACACTGGTCAGATTTGGCTGTGCGTCTAGGGAGCAAATTAATAGAAACTCATCCACAAACTTTTCTATTCGAAGCACAGGGTCGTTGCATGGGATTATCTATGATGTACATGTTAGCTGAAGATATAGAATCTTATAAATTGATACAAAATAACTTAATGACTGTTTCAGCTCTGTACCAAGAAAATAAGAGAGACGGTTTATTGTTATCAGGATCTGATCAAGATTTGGTAGATAGAAGTACTACACTAATTGATTGGTTACAACTTCGAGGAAATAAGTTTCTATCGCATAAGGAAGTCTTTTCTACTGAATCTTGGGGTCTTTTTACATTAAAAAAACAATTTGAGGAAAAGTTAGTAAAAAGTGTCCTTATTACCACACCAAGTCACTCTGTGGTTTTGCAAAAGTTAGGCGACAATATTTACAGACTTACAGATCCAAATTTTGGTCATATTGACTTCACGTCCGTTGAACAAGTTTTCTATTTTGTGGTTGGAATAGTAGAAGAATCCTATGAAATAAAAAGACGTTATGGATTTTCTGATTATATATCCGTCAGAGAACAAATAAAAATACATACCCCAAATGGCCATAAATTTGAAAATACGTTGTTTGCTGGGACTGATTTGGGGTTAACTTCTCAACATCAATCTACTACGCTAGAGAGAATAACAGAAAAAGGCAGTGTTACGATCAACCAAATTAAAACATCGTGGCGTGTCCTTTACCAAATTGGAGGAATCGTTGATCATAAGAGAGTATCGGAAACTACTACGAAAGAGGATCTGTCTCGCTTAAAAATTCATGGGGATGTGTTAAATGACTATCTTTCTAAAAACGTGTTGGACTCAGATACATCAAGTTTAATTCGCACTATCTTAAAAACTTACGGTCTTGAGTCTGGAACAAAACCAGTTGAGGGAAGAGCTATCGTAGATACTCCAAATGAAGTTGTATCTCTCGTACAAACGTCAAAACGCAGAATGGCTAAAATGAAATCTTCATTACAGGCCATGCTAAAGCTTATATCAAATAAACTGAGATCAATATCTGTATCTGATAAAGACCAGGCAAAGATTAAAAGTGCAAGTATTAGTGATGATGACTTGCTAACGATGGAAATAGAAATTTCTGATAAACAAACAAAGACAATCACGTTTGATGGAGAAGGTCTAGCTGTTTCATTTAAGCGTGTTGGCAGAATGCTCAACGAATTGTCTAGCACTGGGGTCTTGGATTTAGACTTGGGAATGTCTGTGGTCTCTCTGGTCCAATATGCTCGTATGGTAGAACAAGGGCAATCTACCGATGCTCTGGCACAATTCAACTTAGCTTTGGATGTTAAAGCTATGTCTGAGTTGACGCTGGGGTCTGCCATTCAGGTGATGGGGAAAAAATTTCTGACAGATTCTGGAGTAAATACTTTAAGTTTAGAAAGTGTCTTAGCGTCTAGGTTGCACACAGCAGCACGTAAAATAGGAGGGAGTACGGGGAGGGCCTTATTAGGAGCAGCAAAAGTTTTAGAACTTCCCATTCTTGAAGCAGTGGCCGGTGTTTGGAACCTTTACAGCAGTATAGAAGTTCTTACACGAGAGACATCTCATAGTGAGCAGATGGCAGCAAGGGTGCAAGTTGCTTTTGATGCTATATCTCTCGCTCTCACGTTGTCGGCTACGGTTGCACCGTCCCTTATGCTGGCAGCAGGTCCTGTTGCAGCAATTGGGATGGGGGCAGCAGCAATTGCACAAAATGTGGCATATCATGAATCACGTCATGAAGCTTGGCTAAGGTATAAAGATTTTTTAGAACAGGGTAGCAAAAATATTGTTGTTAGCTTTCCTGAAAGAGGGATTATCGATTTGTCTGGTAATGGTGTTCTAGGGGATGTTTGTCTGGATTTAAGAAACAATTCACCATTGCTCACAGGGAAGCATTCTTATAACGCTAACCGGTGGATTGGCCACCAGCCAGGTTTATCAGATAGGCAAGTTCGTGAAAAGTTAAGTTATGCCTATAGCATATCTCCAGAAAGAGCATTAGCAAAAGGGCATGCCAATAGTCGTTGGCCCCAAAATATTCCATCTATACCTCCAGGGAATTACCATACAGTTATTGTGGGGTATGGTATTCAATATGAGGCTGTTACCGAAGTAATCTATCTTTCCAATCAAGTAGCATGGAGAGAGGCTGTTATGGAGACAGACTCGTTATATTATAAACCTCCCTTGACAGCTATTTCACAACAAACCACGATTATAGCAGGAGATGAGCCTCTTACCGTATTGCCAGTACGTCTTCTGGATGGAGATTCTAAAAAAGAAAGAAATACTCAGGACGAGAACACCGCAGAGGATGAAGGTGCTACAGAAGATGAGGATGCTCGGGATGATCTACGAAGACGTGTAGAACAAGCAAAATTGTACAAAGATTACAAAATAATTGTTAAGGGGGGATCAGGGGGAGTAATTGTTCAAGTTGGAGGGGCTGGCATTTATGATTTAGAAGGAGATCCAAGAGCTAACAACACCATTTCATTTCGAGCCATACCAGCACCGTACTACGCTGCATTCAATCTTAAAGAGAAGGAATACCAAGAAATACGCCTGGTCGAAAGGGTTGGAAAGAACGAATACAAAATCACCAAGATTTTGAAAGTTCGACAGAGTAATTTCAATACGATTGTTGGATCTGCATCGGAGCACGATTACTTAAGTGGAAACCACGACACAACGTTCTTCTTAAGCCCTATGGGGGCAACCATCTACTCCGGATCGGGTAGCTGTCGATATGACGTACCGGACATTTCAGGCTGTATTATGATTTTTTTGGAAGATAATTCTGTTCAACATAGCATTACACTCCACCAAACTGTTTTCGACATTGTGGCTAAACCGCCGTTTGAAAAACATTATATTCCTATGGCTCTGCTGTTACTTATATTGTCTAAAAAACCGAAACCCAATCCTTTCGTCTCAGGGTTATATATGGGGTATCCGTGGGATTCCTCAACAGAAGATTATGAGAAATGGGTGGATAACGTAGTGGTCAGTTTGGACGATGGAATTGAATTGCGAGCAATGAAAACCCAAGAAGAAGCATTAGTCTTTGGCATTACCAATTGCAACCACTTAAAATGGCAGCAAGCACACCCGGAGGAAGCTGGATACCCTGAAGACATCTTGGAAACTCTAAGGCGTTCGGAGCTTCCTTTTAATAAAACGTTTACCATAGTCAGAAAAGATAGTTCAATTGTATTTGATTTTGAAGATCAAAAGTTTATCTACTATCCTAAGCCGTATGCGCAAATCTCCGTTCGTACTAGTTCCCAATATGATGTAGTTGTTGCAGGAGAAGAGGGGTGTGGTTACATCATAAAATCACTGCCGGGTATTGAATCTAGGAATATTACGATTCAGTTAAAAGGAAGTGTATCGATTGGGGCGATTCTTGATTTTTATTCCTTAGTGATAAGTTCTATAGAAGGTAGATTGCCCTCGGATTCAAATAATACCATGGAATTAACCATTTCTTCTCCTAGATACAGAATTCCTTTGACGCTAACGTGGCCCGGTGAAGTGCCTAGATCAACATTTATAGAAGTTACGGACAGAGTTCATGGAAATTTGGGGAAATGGTACGACATTTTGAATCAAAATCGGGGATCAACACAATCTCTGTACAGACGTAGTATGTTAGCAGCGGACAGAATAGAAAGTGTTGGAAATTTAGATGATACAGTTACTTTACTTGAGCCAGAAAAAGAAAACAATAGTCTCGTCCATATCTTAGGCATAGAAAATAAGGAGGAGACAGAGGTTCAAATTAAGGGAAACATGTATTCGGGAACATTTACAGGAAGCATGGAAAATTTGAGATGGACCACCACAAAGCCTTCTAAAATATTTGAAATCATCGTTCCTCCTCGCAATATCAAGTATCTATCCTTCCAAAGAGGCCGAAAATCCGAAAATATAGTGTTTTATAGTACGATAAAACCATCGATAATTGAGGCGAAAAAACAGCCAATGTCCTTGATATCGAAAGATCAATGGGGGGCGTGTAGTCAAATTAATGTGTATTATACTTCTCTAACACTTGGAGATTTTCGTCGTTATCGTATCAATGATGAGACAGACGCCCTTAGCAGGCAGCTAATGTATGCTCAGGGTTTGGTAAAAATTTATGAACAAGATTTAATAGCAACTTTTTTTTATATTCGTGGAGGCCGCGGAGTAGGTAGTGTTATCTTAAAGTTTAAAGAATTCTTTAATATGTCAATAGGGGAAAACCGAGATTCTTACAAGAATTTGAACGAGCATGTCCCATTAATTAATACAAAATATCGCGACCACTTAGATTTGACATTGGGGTCTGAGAGATTGAATTTAGCAATTTTAGTAAGTGAGTTCCTAGAAACTCATCATGTCACAAGTTTACAACGACACAAAAATGTTCCATACCAATTGGAGTTTCCGCAAAACACATTACGTTTCCCAAATACAAATATTTTTTCGTATACGATTAATCCCAACACTACTAATACTTCAAAAAATGATTTCAACTGGTTGCCAGTGGATACTTCTATCAAAAAGTACGAGTTACCTGGCTTGGCGGTACGGGGTGCTTCGTTGTACCTGGACCCAGTATCCGGAAACTTATTTCTAACCCGTATAAACCGGTTTGGATCGGTTGGGACAGAAGCTCTCCTTATAAAGTTCCCGAATTATAAATGTAAGTGGCGGGAATTTCAAAAAATGATGATACTAGAAAGGAATTTACTTACCGTTTTGAACAGTGAGACGATCTCTAGGTCCGGAATTACTTTTTTTGGGCCATCTGTCCAAAGGATTCGGTTTGATGATATGAACTGGATGAGAGGATTCTCTCGACAGGCCAGCGTCGTTTCAATAGAAGCTGATGTGCATTCAAAAAAAAACCAAGTGGTGCATCTTGATCTTGTTGAAGGTCGAAAGTATCACTCTTTCTTAGATTTGTATGCAGGTGATCTACGAGATCGATTTAATCAATCTGCAGAGGCAAGAACATATGACAACTATCTATTAGCAGAGGCTTTGCACTTATGCGAGGAAAAACAAGAGTGGAAAGTTTCAAAAGATATGTTAAGTGAAGGTGTTGGTTATTATTCTCAAGTATCCTCAACTTGGGTTCAAAAAGAAGTTAAAGAGAATACGCGATTAACGCTATTAGCAAATACTGAAATGTCCTTGATCACATCCCAGGGAGTGATGTTCACAAGACAACAAGAGCGCTCTGGCTTTTTAATACATTATAGAGTGATGGGATTAGATAAAGTGATCGATGACGTTGAATTGTCAACCCAAACTCCAGGCGCATTGCGGTGTAGTCTAAAAACCAACGCTACCATGGTTGTAAGACGCGTCGATAATTCTCAGTACAGTAATAGGAATATTTTTATTGTTGCAGAAATAGTTTCTAAAGAAGAGAAGGATAAGAGCTAAAAATGACAGGCTGTGGGATTTTTACATTTTACTGACAATTAGAGAATAGGAAGCATCAGATTTGTTACGGGTAGCGTGATTCCTGATGGTTTTTTGGCTAACAAATAGTTTAGATTTTTTGCGAAACAATTATTTCTCCGAAGACTTTATTTCTAGCTGAGGTGTAGGTAAGATTTTCCTTATTCCTTCTATTAAGAAAAAAACCAAGAGAGATCCTCCCCAGGCAGTGATTTCTGAGCCGTAGACGTATCCCAGTAAAGAGAGAAAATACACAGTTCCTCCCGTTAAAACAGCGGCAAAAGCGGCAGTTTTGGAGGCCTTGTACCCTAAAAAGCATGATAGCACAGGCACGGATAGGCAACAGACAGATAATCCGTAACCTATTAGTATACAGCGGAAAACGCTCTGTTGAAATGGAATAAATAAGAATGCTGCTATGGGAAGCAGAAAACTACTTAGTTTCGGTTTTTTTCTCAATAGGGGTATATCTGAGTTCAGTAATTGAGATATAGAATTGATAAGAGAATCTGCAGTGGAAAGGATAGCCACAACGATTACGGAGCAAAGGATAGCGGACGTTTTTCCTCCACATACTTGTTGAGTCATTTCAAGAATTGCACTGCCGCCATTGGAGGTGGATGTCATCGCTCTTGCAGTGATGCCCATCCAAATAGGGATTAGCTGAAAGCCGGCAAGTAATATGCCGGCAAGAATTGTAGAAATACTCAAGATTTTCTTGGATCTTGCAGCTAAACAGCGCTGCATCATATCTTGTTCGATAAACATGAAAATAAGGGGCACAAACAATCCTGAAATCAAGCTGCTTTTGGGGAGAGGGGCAGCATCATGCAAGGGAGTAACTATGGCAGTAGTGGGAGAAGAGGCGAGTTTTGCACATACATAAGAGATTGCTGTCATAATGAATAATACTTGGATGACGTCAGTTTTGATGACAGCCTGTAGTCCTCCTTGAGCAGTATACCAAGCGAGCATAATCCACAGGGTCAGGACTAGCCAAGAACCATAGGGTACTGTGGAACAGAGCTTATATAAAGCTATTAACTGTGCCGAAAGTATACAAAACAAGGATCCCACAGAAAGTAGGAAGGCGATACGTCTTAGGTTTGGTGAGGCATAATAATCGCTAAAAACGTCCAGTATAGAGTTATAAGAGCTTGCTGCTAACTTTCTTCCTGGACCAACACCCAAAATAAAGAAGCCAATGACCGTTCCCAATGCCAAGAATATAGCCGAGCATCCATGTTGATAGGCTTCCTCAGATAGACCAATAAGTGAGCCACCACCAATCTGGGTGGCTAGAAAGGTCATAGTGAGGGGAAACCATCCAACATTCCGATTTGCAAGGAAGAATTTTTGATGATTCTGAAAGGAGCTACTTCCTCGAGCAACCAGCAAACATACTCCTTGAAGAATTAGTAAACTGGATAGAAACAAAGCGACGTTCATAGGAGTAGTCCTTGTTTTTTGCCAAGAAATTCTAAGTATAATTTTTATAAAACGAAAGTTTTTTCTAGATTTTGTAAATAAAATGTATAAATAAAACCTTTTATTATCATTTTTCAAATTATTTAATTTTCGTCTTTGGTTTAGGGTTTTCTGAAACGCAACGTCTGATAATCTATATTATGTTGCATATATAGCGGGATTTGAAAAGTAAATGCTTCATATAGAGGAAACTGTTTGTTAACGTTTCTTTATGAATTAATAGTTGTCCATAGAAACCATAGGTCTTTGAGTTTGTAAATCTAAAAATTGATTTTTAATTAAAAAATAAATTAAAATAGACGTGTTTATTTAATTAAATGACTGAAAAGCAATTGGTTTTATTTTAATTTGGGAGTAAAAATGGTTGGAATAATCACTCGTAATACAGCAGACTACGTTGAGCAAAAACGGGTTGAGCTTGGAGAAATAGATTTTTTCTCCCCTAGGGATGCGTTTTGTAAGCCAATTCTAAAGGTGGCTTGGTCTTTATGTAGAGATGCAGCTTGTTTAGCAGAAGCAGCTAAGCAGAATGAGAGAAATCTTCCCCCTCTTCTTGTTAAGGATATTGAAGGGGTATTAATTCAAGCTGGTAGTGTTTTATACGCTTCCTGGGAAGAAGAAGACTTAGGATTTCTTGATAAGTGTTCTGTAATTAACGAATTAAAGGCTGCGGCGGATAGATACGAACAGCTGAAGATAGAACTGGAGGATAGTTTCCACGTAACTCCGTCGAGTACCCCTGGCCGATATGAGAAGCTGCTTAAAGAGCCGACTCAGAATCGCGCCAAAAAAATATTCAGATTGGTGGCATCAGTTATTGCTGTTTTAGCCCCTGTAGTTACCTCGGTTGTTTTGATGGGGCTTGGGGTGATAACTGGAGCTCTGCCCATAGCTTTTGCCGTTATAGTCTGCATGTTCCTAACGCTCTTCCCAGCGATTTGTTTAGTCAAGGAGATATTAGCTTTAAAACATAGCTTAAAAGCGACTTCTGCCAGACAGTCGTTTTTCATTAATAGGACGGCGTAATGAGGTTAATAGGACGGCGTAATGAGGTTATAGTCTCTTAATAAGTAACCCCCTTCTGGGGGTTACTTGATTTTCATGCCGGCGATCCCTTAAACAGCAATTTATTTGCTGGCAGATTCTCTACTATAACTCCCATCTTTTCAGGAGTTCTTTCAGGGCCCATAGGTCGCTTAGGACCCACATAATGCTCCCAGCAAGCCACTTGTATGAAAGTTTTTTCTGATAGAAGTTGTTGTTTTTCTTGATCGCTACCCTTCCATTCCTTTATTTTTTTCTCATAAGAGTCCCTTTTTCTTTGTGCAGCATTTAAAGCTTCCGACTTGGAGGTTGAGTACCCATAATCCCCTAGGGAAGGAGAAGAAAGTATTTTTCCGGCGTAGAAGGTAATTGATTTTCCAGGGAATTTATCCTCCCATTTAATAAATTTTGTTTTTCCGGGGTCTATGGTTTCGAAAAATAGAAATTCCACTCCAAAATCTCGTTTAAAGTCTTCGGCGTTTTTTGTTGTATCCTTGTCGTATAGGCACATCTGCTCGTAAAGATATTGTAACAAAGAGCTTTCTCTCATCCCAAGATCAACGACCAGTCGGGAAGTTATTGATGATTGTTCTTCTGGGGACAATGATGGAGGTTCC
Source organism: Chlamydiifrater volucris (assembly GCF_902806995.1). Lineage (NCBI taxonomy): Bacteria > Pseudomonadati > Chlamydiota > Chlamydiia > Chlamydiales > Chlamydiaceae > Chlamydiifrater > Chlamydiifrater volucris. The sequence goes on from NZ_LR777654.1 coordinate 410,548, forward strand.
AACTTTGAAGTGTCAAGAGATGGGGTATCAGGAACTCTAGGTTCAAGAGGTTCGGGAGCAGTAAGTTCAGGAGAGGTAGGAGTTAATTGAGGCGATGCTAATTTTGGTTCCTCAAACTTGACCCACTCCCCTTTATGGGAATATTTGTAGTAGAAGGCAGTCTTTAGGATGATTTTTAGAGCGAAAGCAATAATTGTCAGAGGTAGAAGTAGGACGCCAACAAAGACTTTAATAATGACTTCTGTGCGAGGAATGGGCAGTTTTTTTTCTTCAATAACTACAGATCCATTTTCGGATACATCTAAAAAACAGATGCATGCAGGAGAAACAGATAGGATTCTGTCTAAAATCGATATACTTTTTTCGAGACATCCACCCTTCGACTCCATGAATTTTGGGGAAAATTGAAAAGTAGTAATCAGAGAAGAAATCATAATAGGCTCCACTTTAAGAAATTAAACTTAGTATTTTCAGTTTAAATCTTGAACGACAACCCCGTAGGGAAGAGATTTCCCAGAGGTTTTAAACAACAAACAAAAAGTTTTGCAAAGATCAAGAAAGGATAGAAAACCTCACATTTAGATTTTCTAAGACAGCTTGTACGCGTTCTTTCTTATCGGATGAAAGTGACTGATATGTCCAGTCACCCGTCTGCAGTATAGGGGCTTTTACAAGCACAGATCTTTCAGAGGCTTTACCTTTCCATTCTTTTAAAGTCATTGAGTAGGTTTTCAATTTTGATTCAAGGAAGAGTTCTCCAGCATAGCACCCTAAGGTAGGAATCGAATCTACGAAAAACACAATGATCCGGTTTGGGAATTTACTTGGCCATTCTATGGACATACATTCTCCCGGATCCATGGTTTTCTTAGATACAAACCTAATGTGGAATTCTTTTTCTAGTTCTTCAAGGGTTTTTTCGCCTGAAGAATGTTTTTCTCGAATTTTCTGGTAGAGTTCTTTCAGGATAAACACTTCTCCATTGCTAAGCTGCGATCCTAGTCGTTGAACTATGCTTCTGTATTCTTTCCGTGAAAGAGGTTGGAGTAATTCTTTGGGTTCTTCGGCTTTCACTTCTACCCACTCTTTGGAAGAGGTTTCCTTGCAATAGAAAGCCATTCTTAGAATTATCCTTAGAGCCAAGGCAATAATTGTTAGAGGGAGTAGGAGAATCCCAATGACAACCTTTGCTAAAATTTCTACCGAGGATATGAGTAGAAGCTCTTCTCTGATGAGGACGTTTCCGGTATCAGACACATCTATAAAACGGATACATCTGGAGGATATTGCCAAGACTCGGTCCAAAAAGGCAAGAGACCTTTCCAGGCATCCCCCATTGCTTTTTTCAATAAATTTGGTGGAGAAACTAAAAGATACTGAAGGAGAATAAAACATAAAAAACCCCATTGCAAGATAACCATTTTAATTGGGTTAGAGGAATTTCAATTGGGTGGCGACCTTCTTGATAATTTTAAATGCGATGCCTTTCTAAGAACTCATTGAGTAGCTTGTGTGATAGAGAGCTTTCCGCAATAACCATTATCTGCTCTCCTAATTGCGAAAACACTGGTTGATAATTCCAATAACCTACTTGCAGTATCTGTTCTTCTCTAAGAAGAGCCTCCCGAGCCTCTTTAGAGCCCTGCCAAAAAGTAAACATACTGGTGTAAGAGGCTACTTTCTTCTCTAACGGGAGGCGCCCTCTTTCGAAGGAAGAATAAAGAACATATCCATCCCCGTTTCTCATTGCTTTAGGATTACGGATAAAGAACCGCTTTCCAGTTAAACCAGGTGTATCAGGGTACTCAAAGATCAAATCTTCTTCAAGACTTAGATCTTTTTCGGAAAGGATAACTACATTAAATTTTCTTTGCAGGTCTTCCTTCGTCTGAATGTCGTGATTTTTAATCGCTTGTTGCTCTTCTTCTAATTCTTGTATGGCCCGATCGATCTCTTGTACTTCCTCTTGTTTTTTGGTAACAGTTGCTGATAGGGAGGATTTTACTTGATCATCTTCAGGCGTAAATTCGGCAACCTTTTGGAGGCGCTCCTCTAACTGTTTTATCTGCATCAAGGTTTCTTCCTTCCTAGCGATCTCTGTTTGCATTTCTTGGCTGATTGCCTCGATTCTCTGTCGCCTAGAGATGAGATCCCGCACCTCAGCATAAAATTTTTCTACCGGCCGCATTTCTTCCTCGGAGAGAGAATTTTTTAGGCGAGTTTTCAATAAAGAGCGCTCTGTTTCAGAAAAGTTCCTGATCGAGACAGAAGGCTCTAAATCTTTAAGAAGCTCTCTCTCTGCTATTTTTTGAGGCGCATCCTTCTTGGAGGATGGAAGTTGCTTTTTTTCTATTTCTGGGGTCGGAGGAGCAAGGTGGACCCATTCCTCGCTAGAAGGTGTTTTATAGCAGAAGGCGGTTCTCAGAATGATTTTTAGAGCAATAGCGATAATTGTTAGGGGTAAAAGAAGAACTCCTATGACGACTTTAGCCAGGATTTCTAGTGAGGAAATTTGAATAGACTCTTCTCTAATTACTGGGATCCCTTTTTCAGATATGTCGACAAACTGGATGCATCTGGAGGAAACAGCTAAGGCTCTGTCTAAAAGAGATAAAGCTTTCTCTAGACTCCCTCCTTGAGTTTTTTGGATAAAAACCGGAGAGAATTTGAATGAAGACACGGAATAAAAATCCATAGTGAACCCCAAATAACAAGAGACACATTATATATTACCACTATTTTTTTAACATTAAAAATGAATAACTTATTTGTTGGTTTTGTTAATTGATAAACTAAAAAATTAGTTTATTTGTTAAGATTTATTAATGTTTTTAAATTTTACTATCCACCTACGTCTTACAAAACTATTAGGTGTTGAAAATTAGCCATGTTTTGGAGCCTTTTTCGCTTTAGCCATTAATTTTTCAAAGAAGATGTCAAAATCTTGGTATACTTCAAAAGAGGTAAGTTTGAGTTGTATTTTGAGAAAATTCTCTACCAAAGAAAGAGTTTCAAAAAAGGCAGAGTGAGTGTTTATCAATAGATCTTTATCTTCCTGTGAAAACTCTATGACTTCTTTTTGAAAAGGTTTTGAGGAGTCGTCGTTGACGGAACTTCGGCTCAACTGTTTTTCTAGGTTTTGAAGGAACAAATTGGTGTCATTACAGATGATTAAACAGGGAGAAGTTGTTTTGGAGGGTGGGAAGATTTTTGTAGAATATTTTTTTTCGAGATTTTGAAGAGCGTCCACAAAGACAAAATGTCCGTCCTTTACCAGGTTGAAGACCTTTTTTGCTAGGGCTTCCTCTTCTTTAATTAGGGTAGACTTCAGTTTTGGGTTTATAACAGGCTTCGAGGTTGATTCTGGAACTTCTTGAGAGATTGCTGGATCTGTGTTTTTTTTCTCTATTTTTGAAAGTTTTTCAGGCTCAAGTTTCTTAGGTTGTTGAACTTCTGATATTTGCTTCCATTCTCTGGATGCGTATTTGTAATAAAAAACACCCTTAAGGAGGATACTCAGGGCTAGGGCTAAAATTGTCAAGGGAAGAAGCAGTATGCCAGCGATAACCCTGGTAACCATCTCCAAATTGGAGATGGAGAACGAGGTTTCTTTAAAGATTAGCACGCCTTCTTCCGTGACGTCCAGTAATTGGATGCATTTGCTGGAAACTTGCAAAATTCTATCCAAGAGAGATAGGGTTTTCTCTAGAACTCCCCCATGAGTTTTATAAATAAACTCTGGAGAGAAACTTAAGGAAGTTATGGGAGAAAATTTCATGTAAAACCTTTTTATTAAAATAGATTTTATCAGCATTTTCTTTTTTGTTCTTAATAATCCAAAATTTAAAGCTTTATTTGTTGAATAATTGCTTGTTGGCTACAAATTACTGCAGGTGCTGGGAGTGAATTTTATTCTAGGGATTCCTGAAGAGGCTGCTGGGAATAGTTCAAAACTATCTATAATTTTGGATGCCTTAAGTATCAAGAAAGCTTGATATAAGACTGATTGATGAAGTTCTTCCGGGGAACAGAGGGAAAGCTTGTCACCTGACTGTGTTTGGTAGAGAAATTTACTAAGTGATATCTCATAGGGCAACGTTAAAGGTTGAAATTCCAAATCCCAGTAGCTTTCTAAACAAGAGCAAGAAAAATGTCTTTCGTTATGTTGTTTTATCTGAGCTTCCTTGTCAATTATGGGAAGTAATTGGGCAAGAGCTTCTACAAGAAGACGGGAATCTTTGAATAATTTCTGTGCAATATTTGTAGGGAGTAAGTCTTCTAGGGCAGGAGATTTTAGCTGTTCCTCTTGGGGATGTTTTTCAAACTCTTTGGGGGTGAGTTGCTTGAGAGGATAGGCCTTCAAAATAGCAGATAAAATTGGATTTACCGCTTCTTGGGGGATATGACGTATTAAATACCCGAACGAAGCCCCTAATCCCCTACCCATTTTTATTTCTTCTAATTTATTAACAATGATTTTGTAGAAACCGTTTTTTGAATTTCTAGATAACAGGAACAAGGGAGAAGTACGATTTTTAGGAAAATAGTCGTAGTAAAGTCCGTTACAATTTTTGATAAAAAGAACCAACTGATGAAGAGCAGGTAACAATTGTTTTGCGGAAACTGCTTTTAGAGGTGTGAACATCGCATGAGATTTTTTTTGAGCGCTTAATTCGACATTTGTAAGGACTAGGAGTCCTTCATTTTGTAGCTTAGATATCGGTCGGCTTGAGCAAGAGAGAGAATCTTTTTCAGGTACCCCTATAAACTTAATTCCTGGGATTTCGATTAAGTCTAAACCAAGATCGTGGCATATTTTTGAAGCTTTATAAAATTGAGATGTGATTTCTAGCGCTTTCGTTTTGCCCTTTTTGATAATTTCTTGGTTAGTATTTACGGTATTTCCTATGGAACAAAATTTGTATTCTGGAAAATCGTTAAGCAGAAATGAAAAACTGTCCCTGTGGCTAGCCTTTGTTTCGGATACCGAGATACCTTTTGCTGTAAATTGATCAACGATACTTTTGTCATCGTGTTCGAAGTTTTTGACCAAGGTTTTTCTGAGGAAATCATGAGCTTCTAGGATTGAGTTTTTTTCATGTCGTGCGAGAGGTTTTGGCAAAGTAGAGGTGCGTTCACATTGTTCTTCAATGGTTGTAATAGGCCTTTGGAGAGTTTTCGAGATTTTATATTTTCTTTCTAAGAGAACTCTTAGTAGAAGTTTAACAGCGAACATGACTATAGGAATGACAATCGTTAGGAAAAGAACAATTTTTAGGCCAAATTCCTTGAGGGAAATATTTTCATAAATCCTAGTACAGGCGAGCTGATTGGTGTCATCTAGGAAAATGAAGGTCTTTTCTCCGCCTAAGAAGAAAAAATTGTCTACAAACTCAACCACACGTTCTAGGAGAGAGAAATTCACCTTGCTACCTCCTGAAGAGCCTATTGACCATTGGAAAGCTAGAGGGACTAGCACTCTGGGTCTTCTCTGTAGATACTGAGAGTGTGACATTGCTATGTAACTGTTAAAGTGTTTGATGAGCAATCCTTGGCTGAAATGGAAAAAATAACAAAAAGGCCCTGGTAAGGTTCCAAGGCCTCAAACGTGTCTGCCAACATGATACCACGACCATGCATTCAAAACACAAAAGATCTCCTAAACTTTTCCAGTTTAGTGCTTATTCTATAGTCGTTATAGGCTTCCCATTGCCTAAGAATGTACTTGTTAAGTAGTCTTGGGCAAAATTGTCTCCCCAAGCAGACTTAAAGGCATCGCTGGTCAAGATCTCCCAAATCTCGTTGAAAGTCTCTGGCTCGGGTAGAATCCCCGGTAGAGTGAGCACCCCAAAAACGTCTGCTGTAGCAGAGAACATGTAGGCGACGCTATACATCGGAACATCCTCCCCTCTAAGTCGTACTACTACGGGAACGAGAGAATGCTTAGGGTAAGACCTCCTGATTTTTGAGAACTGGTCCTTACTTACGAAATACACGATAGCATTAAAGAATCCTTCATCCTCTGACCCATTCTTATGCACCATAGCATTTAGACCGGCATAGCGGTCGGTATTGGCCAGGTCCTCTCCTTCAACTTGGAGATTGTAATTAAAGATTCTTCTAGCTCCTAAGACATCTACAGGGTACTTTTCCAATATTGCAGACTGCAGACAGTCCTCTAGAATTTCAGGTTTCATGAACCTATCGTACATGACAATAGGAAGAGAATTAAATTGAACAGGCAAAAGGCTGCTGGACAACTGAGCCATGACAGAATCCCAAATCTCGTTTGAGGGCGTAGAAGAGCATATGAATTCATCACATTCTACTTTGAATGAGGGGAGGATATTTTTTACCTCCTCAGCGACTTGCTTTTCCGGAACGAAAGATTCGGAACATCCAGAGAGAGCAAAAACGAGGCAACCTAGGGCAGTACAAAGGGAGATATTGAAAAGCTTCCTGTAGACGCGAGTCCTTGTTAAGTTGAGAGTCTTTTTCATGCAAGTACCTAGTAAATTTTTGTTGGATAAGCAAGCTAACATGTTTTTGATTTATTGAGAATAAAAGTTTTATTTTATAGATCTTGGATTTCTGAATTTTAAGGATCTATTTTGGATTTTTGTTTTCGTAGAGTTTGTTGGGAAGCTTTTCCTGTAAAGTACCTTTTCAAGGTGTTCTGAGGGGTATAAAATTTTTTATATAAGGAACGAAACTAAGGATTGGTATACAATAGGATTCTTTGGGGTAGAGTTGTGAACGAAGGCATCTTTTTTATACAGATAGTATTTCTTTTGGCGGCAGGGCTATTTTTCGTGTACCTGGGGAAACTTTGGGTGTCTGCATGGGTAACCTTTCTCACGCTTATATCGAACATCTTTGTTACTAAGCAGGTAACAATGTTTTCCTTGGATGTCACGGCTACGGACGTCTATATCATAGGATTGCTGACGGTTGTTAACCTCTTCAGGGAGTTTTATGGATCAGATGAAGCTAGAAGAGTTTTGCAGATTTCTTGGGTGTTGAGTATTGCTTACCTGATAACTTCCAGGCTTCATGCCGCAATGGTGCCTTCTGTTCACGATCAGTCGCAAGAGCATTTTATTTTTCTTCTTTCCCCGGCTCTTCGGCTCACGATGGCCTCTTTGGGAGCTTTGGTATTATCACAGGTTACCGAAGAGAAGACTTTCCTTCTCCTTAAAAAGGTTTTTGGGGGAAGGTTTTTTGGAGTTCGTTCTGCCGTTTCCATGATTTTGTCTCAGGTTGTTGATACTGTGTTCTTTTGCTTCGTGGGGCTATATGGTTTAGTGGCAAAAGTTGACGATGTAATCATTATGAGCCTGTCTGCGAAAACGCTGGGAATTATCTTGTCTATGCCGATTCTTTCGTTTATGAGGGTTATACTTGCTTCATTAAAGGCCAAGGTGAAAGAGCAGAGTCAACGCGAGATTTCTTCATAGGGGTTCCCCTCCTTTTACTCGCTTTTTTTTTGAAGCTTTTTGTGGTTTTGGGTTCCTGGGTTTTGATGAAGGTGTTTTCGTATTTTTCGAAAATGCTCTTTTCATATAACCTCTTCCTTTTTCAAGTGATAGGTGTTATGGCGTTACGTTTTATAGTCGATAAGAGGTCTAAAAAATCTAGGGCTAGAGTAGGTCGTATAGAAACAGAACATGGGATTATCCATACTCCAGCTTTTGTTCCTGTAGGGACTAATGCTACTTTGAAGGGGGTTGTCGACCACTCCTTCATTGATTTGATGTTTTGTAATACTTATCACTTGATGATTCATCCGGGAATGGAAGTAATGGCTGCTGCAGGTGGTGTTCATAAGTTTATGAATCGAAATGCGCCTATTATTACAGATTCCGGAGGGTTTCAAGTTTTTAGCTTGGCATATGGATCTGTTGCAGAAGAGCTTAAGAGTCGCGGTAAGAGAAAAAATTCTTCCGGGATCCTAAAGGTTTCTGAAGACGGAGTTTTGTTCAGGTCGTATAGGGATGGTAGACACGTTTTTCTGTCTCCGGAAGCTTCTGTAGAGGCTCAGAAAATTCTAGGAGCAGACATCATTATTCCGTTCGATGAGCTATTGCCTTACCACGTTAGCGAAGAACGTTTGCGAGAATCTTGCGAGCGCACATATCGTTGGGAAAAACGTTCTTTGGATTATCATTTGCAAAAACCAGGATATCAATCAATGTACGGGGTTATTCATGGAGGTATCGATCCTGTTAAGCGATTGGAGGGATGCCGTTTTGTTAGCAACAATGCGTTCGATGGTTTTGCCATAGGTGGGAGTGTTGGAAAAAACAGAGAGGAGCTGTTTCGTACCGTGAATTTTACAACTTCTAATCTACCTGAGGATCGACCAGTACATTTACTGGGCATTGGTGATGAAGAATCTATTTTGGGCTTGGTTTCTTGCGGTATAGATTCTTTTGATAGTGCTTTCCCAACTAAAGTTGCTAGGAGAGGTTTTTTGTTTTCGCGTACGGGAGTAGTAAAAATAGAGAAGGCTGTGTATTCCAAAGACTTCTCCCCTGTGGAAGAGGATTGTCCATGCTGTGCTTGCCGTAGTGGTATTTCTAAAGCGTATATGCATCACCTTTTCAAAGCTAAAGAAGTTAATTATTGGATATGGGCATCTGAACACAACTTAGTACATATGGCTAGGTTGATGGAGAAGGTACGCCAAGATATTCTTGAAGACAGAATTTAACGTTTTGAGTCTTTGGATGTTGAAGCCCATAACAGTCCAGCTATTGTGGCGAAAGCTAGTGCTGAAGCCATAGGGATGGTTATAAATTTAAAGACAAAAATTTTAGCTTCACAGGAAACTCTACCACAAAGGTCTAGTTGCATTCCTGGAATTTCTTGTAGGCAAATTTGGTAAAAAGCTATGCAAAAACCTAGTACAGGCAGAGGCAGAACATAATCCTTTATTCCCGAGAAATCTTTGTAAGAAGCTATTCCTAGGATTACGCAAAGAGGAAACAAGCAAATTCTTTGGTAGTGGCACAAAAAGCAAGGTTCTATATTTCTTATGTAGCTGTAATAAATACTCCATAAGGTTCCAATACACGACAACACCCATGCCATATAAAGGGAGTGTGTTCGAAGCTGTCGCAGCCAGAGCTCTAGAGATTGGGGCAGTTTATTCATAGATATCTTTGCCTTTTTCTAGATTCTTTTTCAGGACTCGTATCACCCTACTTATTTCATCATAAGTAGGATCTTCTATGAGCCTTCCTCCGATCACTGCCGTGGGGGTAGCTAACTGTCCATTCATTAGCCCGGTGGCATAGATGTTATTTTGCTTTATAGTTTCCCTATAGACATTGGAAGCAACGCATTGCCTTAATCCTTCAGAATTGATAGTTCTTCCTGAATTTGTGGGTAACTTTTCCGCAAGTTTCCCTAGAACTTCTGGAGTTGCCCAATCCTCCCCTTCTACTTTTCTGTATTTCAAAATTCTGTGAAAATATTCAACAAAAGCTTCTGGGTCAGGTGTTTTGGGGTTGTGGTGAAAAATACACATCAGAGACTGTGCAGCAGGCATAGAACCTTCAATGAAACAAACAGGTATTAACGTAAAAGAAACCTCTCCAGTGTCTATGAACTCTTTCTTTATTTTTGGAAAGACTTCAGTAGAGAATTCCTCACAAGCATGACAGGATGGTTCTTCAAATAGAGTAATATTGATAGGAGCAGCAAGATTGCCTACAGTAGGAAATCTTCTTACGTCTATCTTTGCTCCAATTTTTGGAGGCAGCATAGAATGTTTAATTTTCATCATTAGCCCAGCAGAAAGTAAAAAAATGGCTGCTGTTAGAAGAGTAAGTTTTTTTTTATTCAAGGGAATGCTTCTCTGGTTGATGAGGTTGAATAACGATTACATAGAATATTTTTATAAAAAAAACAATATCGATATTTCCTTGATTGCAACGTTATAAGTAGTAGTAAACTAAGTTTATATAGAAAACTCTTTTCCTTTTATTCGATCCGTTCTATAGAGGAACAAAAGATCAAAGGAGGAAAATGACAATGGATGAGGAGACTTTTTCAAATATTCATCGTCATTTCCGATATTCCCTGCTTAGAATAAATTGTCTATTTGTCTTTTTGGGACTTTGGTGTTTAACTTCTCCATATACACTAGGATATACCTCACAAGCCGTTGCCATTTCAGACACATGTTGTGGCCTTTCTCTTATTCTTCTAGGCTTATTGCTCAGCTGTTGTCGTCCCTTGAGATGTCTAGGAGTTTTTATTGGTGTATGGATAAGTCTATTGGCTACATTTTTGAATACCAATCCGGTTGTTTTTGCCAATGATACGCTATTAGGTTTTGCTATTCTGCTAGCTTCAGTAACTCCGCCTTCCCGACCGAAAGAACTAGACGTTGGACCCACCATCCCTGAAGGGCTGCGATATAACCCTTCCTCCTACGGACGAAGGTTAATTATATTGTTTTTGGTAATGCTATCTTGGATACAATCTAGACATTTGACAGCTTCCTGTTTGGGTTTTGCAACAGCTATAACCCCCTTGGATAGTATAGGGAAATGTAGTCTAGAACTTTTTCGTATTCAAGGATTATTATCTGTTTCTTTTTCCCTTTTTGGCGCACTTATTTTGTCTGGCAGGGAAAAGCGTTGGCACACAAGGCCTCAAGCAGTTCTCGCTTCAGGTTTTGTCCTTTTGTGTATTACTGTACTGACCCTTCTTCCCGTTGCTTTCGGGGGTAATTCTGCCTGGACTTGCCCCTTGTGTACCGTAATGATATTGAAGCAAGCTTTTCTGATAGCCTTTTCCTTTGATGAGATTAAGGCGACTTGTATTTATCTAGCTAAATTATCTCCTAGCAAACAAGGAGGGATATTTAGAGCTTTGTTTAAAGGGTCAGAATTCTATAAAAAAACATTTATCTGGGAAGAAAGATCCTTTGTGCCAAGTTCGAAGCTACTCAAAGAGTCTTTGAAAGGGATTTCGTTTCCAGTGAACTTGATTGCTGTTATCCTGATCGCTTTTGCGTTAGCAGAGACGAGCCAAGTTTTAGGAATTTCCACCCAGATTAGAAATTTTTTGGAAGTTTGTGCTCGTTTCATTATCATATTCTCTATTTTAGCTTTCTCTAAGAGCTTAAGAACCTTGCGATTAATGAATTTAGCCTTCGGCTTCGGAGTTTCTATCTCCCCTCTTCTTTTTGGACTTTCTTATGGTCAGGTAGGGTTTTCTATAATACTTCTTTCAGGCCTCGCCATTATGGCGTTGTCGTTGAGAAAAGGCCGACCTGAACCGGAGATCAAATCTTAAGGGATCTAGGTGTTATCCTTTGGTTTTTGTCGAGGATTAAGGTGTTCCATAACTTCCTGGATTTGGTTAGCAATTTTTTTGCTTAGAGGGTTTGAATTCTCTTTAGAAAAGTTAGTTTGTATATGTTTGAGTAAAGAGAGTTGGTAGGAACGATTTTTGTTCCCTGTTAAAATCTTTTTGTAGATGAAGCGGTCGAATTCCCAATTTGTCAGTGAATTGGGATCTCTTTGAAAGAAATGCTTACGAATCAGTTCTGTGTCAGAGGATATGATTTCAGAAAGGTTCTTAGAAATTATAGATTGCTTTTTGAGAGCTATCCAACCAAGAAGTAATGTGAAGCATGTCAGGATAATTGCAGGCAGCAGTATAGGCAGGTAGATCTCGTATACAGGAGCCGTAGATATGCCTTCGTAAATTGAGGTTATTCCTATGACTCCTAGAGCAATAGACAAACACCCAGTTACACCCGCCATGGCTACTAAAATAGATCCAGACAGGAAATGCTTAGAAGCTTCTTGTTGTTTAAGAAGTTTTTCTTGAGGGGTCAATATACGATGGGAGTTGGTCAAACACGGGGTTGTAAATTTAACGGTAGATGTCTGAAAGTTGATCTTCATGAATTGATCTTCTATAAGAAAAGGTGTTTTAATTCTTGGCGAGAACTTTTTTGACATAAAGATGCGACTGCTTTCACATCGATGGGGTGTATGGAAGTATTTTTTATTACATACAGACTGTCAGAGAGTAGTACAGCCTCGAATATGTCGTGAGTGATCAAAACAATTGTTGTCTTATTATTTTTTGCCAGAGAAACGATTTCTTCATAAAGGTCTTCCTTGATAAGAGGATCCAGTGATGAGAAAGGTTCATCTAGCAATAACACAGGCTTATTGGCCACTAAACACCGAGCTAATTCCACTCTTTGTTTCATTCCTCCAGATAGTTCTGAAGGATGCTTACTTAAGACGTGGGATATTCCTAGGACTCTAGAGGCTTCAAGGATCTCTTCCTCTAGAATGTACTTTCTTTTTTTATAAGGACCCAATTCATTGACGAGCGCGATATTTTCCCTAGCGGTTCTCCAGGGTAAAAGGGCCTCTTTTTGTCTCATATAAGCGACGTGGTTCCTAGTGAGTGGATGGTCATTCCATTGGATAGATCCTTCCAAGGGCTGCAGCAAACCGCATATTAGACGGAATAACGTAGTTTTTCCTATTCCTGACGCTCCCAGGATGGTAGTAATCTCCCCTGGATTTGCGCAGAATCCTGTGCGATGGAATATCAAAGAGTCTACGTAAGAGTAAGTCAAGCCAGAAACAGACAGCATGAATGAGAAAAGAGCAGATGTTGAAGAAAAACCACGTTGCGGTTACCAAGACTTGAACTTGGGACCTCGACATTATCAGTGTCGCGCTCTAACCAGCTGAGCTATAACCGCAAATGGAGACTAGGAGATTCGAACTCCTGACCTTCTGAATGCAAATCAGACGCTCTACCAACTAAGCTAAGTCCCCGCCTTTGAAGCAGATGCCGCAAACGAAAGAAGGAACGATATTAGCGACAAAAAGATTTATCTACAACGAGAATATTTGTTGGGAAGCAAAGTTCGAAGCTACAGGATGATTTCTTCAAGAAGGAGACCCACTAAATTTTGGGCATACATAACTCGTATTTCTTTGAGTATTTTAGCCCAAGATTCCTGGTTGGGGGCTTCTATGGGGTGCGGCTCAATAATGTTGATGCCCAAGCATGGAATTTCATACTCGTGACACACCTGAGCTATAGCACAACCAGAATTATCGAATCCAGTAATTTCAGGGAGGTCTTTTTGTAAAGATAAGAAATATTTTCTGGATAGAGAAAAAGGTTCTCCCGTAGCTATGATGCCTTCCTTGACTGTGTGCAATCCATCTGTGTAGTGTTGTATGAATCCATATCTTTTAAGGAGATTTTCAATGTTGGTTTTTTCCAATTCTAAAAATCTTTTGCTCCCTTTCTTGGCAGAATGAAAAAACATGGGGGAAGTTTGAAATATAGACACTTGATTGTCAGGAGTTTCAAACTTATTTAACATAGGTCTTAGGTCTGCGTCATGATGTATGTATCCCCTGGGAACTAGAACATCAAAAAGGTGGTTTTTAGGGTCCCTAGAATAGCAAGATCCTATAATTAAAACTATATCCACACCTTGTTTTAATATCATATGTGAGGCCGTTATAGCTGCGCCAACTTTTGTTGGCCAAAGAAAGCTGACGATGACTTGTTTGCCTAGGTAATTGCCGGAAAAGTAGGTCCTATTCCCCTCTTGGCTTTGTTTGACATTTGTTAACCATGGAAACAGTCTTCCAGAAAGGTTTTCTTGAGATATTGCGATATCTGGGAAGGAAAATATGATGCCTATACGTTTTAACGGTACAGATTGTTTTTGCTTGAGTTGGGAGTTTTTTTCGAAAACGCTAGTAGGAGCAGCGGCTACGGAGGGAGTTCCTTGCGATGTGAGCAGAGCAAGGATAAGGAAATAGTACTTCATGGTGGTATCGGAGTTAAAAAAAGTCTATACCGCCTTATAAATAAAAAAATGTTTTTCACGGAGAAAAATCCCGGGTAGAATGTGTTCTACCGGGGACGAAAGAAATGAGGTCGAATGGCCTACAAAGAGATTTTTTTCTTGTTTATTGACTGAACTTTAGAGGCTCTGGGTTTCGTGATGTGAAAGGAGCTGGAAAACTGTTGATATTCTTGATCTAATGATTTGGCGTCGTTACTCTTATAAACCATAAACACCTGATATAAAGTATGGTCCACGCAGATTAGTTTTCCCCTGAAAAATATGTCTTCATTACGAATCCAGAATTCCAAAGATTGGTGTCCTTGATGGGTAGCAGATTGCATAAAAAGAACATGGGATTCTGGTAATGCTGAAAGCATGCCAGCGAATCCCTCTTGCAGATTTTGCTCAGGCTTGCCAATATCTATCTTTTCCGGGTAATTCCACACAGAAATGACATAGATAAGGTTTTCGTTGGGTTCTGTGACAAATGTTTCATATCTGATAGTAATATCGGATTGTGGAATTTCAATTGTTTGCCTAGAATATTCTGGCTCTTTAGGTAATTCCACAGAGAATCCTGAGTCTTTATAGTCGTATTTTTTCCAGTCGCCAGAGAAGAATCCAACTAAATCGACAGGGCCTTCCTTCGTGTTTTTCTTAGAGGAGAATAACTCTTTAAAATTATCAAGGAAGGCACTAGCTTTGTCAGCCTCAGAAGCAGAAGTGTTGAGAGGACCTAAAACTAATAGCCCTGTTAAAATAGATGATAGCAAATTGTTTCTCTGAAAGAACATAATAAACCAAAAAAATATAGAAAACCTTTATTTAATAATAACTTTTGAAAATTAATTTTTTAATTTCTTTTTTATAAAGAATTTATTAAAAAGACCTTGTCAACTATCGATAGACTTTGCAATAATCCGCGTTCTTCTTAAGATTTTTTGTGAGGTCGTCTTATGAGCTGTTCGCAACAGTTTGACGATAAGAAAGTTGCCATTCTCCCTGCCCGCTGGGGGAGCTCTAGGTTTCCCGGAAAGCCTTTGGCAGAGATTGCTGGAAGATCTTTGATAAGAAGGACTTACGAAAGCGTCTCTGCTTCTAAAAAATTGGATAGAGTCATTGTGGCTACTGACGATGAAAGGATTTTTGATCATGTATTACAATTTGGTGGTCAGTGTGTTATGACTTCTCGATCTTGTTCTAATGGAACGGAACGTGTCGGAGAAGCTATTCGCCTTTTTTGTCCGGAAGCTGAAATTGTTGTGAATGTTCAGGGAGACGAGCCGTGCATGCCTTCCTACGTCATAGACAAGATGGTTGAAGATCTGGAATCTATACCGGAAGCTCACGTGGTGACCCCCGTATCTATAGGAGCGGATGAGGAAGAGATTTTTACTGAGAGAAAAGTTAAATGTGTCTTTGATCAACAAGGGAGAGCCCTTTACTTCAGCCGAAGTCTCATACCTAGCCAATACAAAGTGAAAACAGATGTTTACATCCACCTTGGAATGTATGCGTTCAGAAGGAAGGCGTTAGAGTCCTATTTAAGTCTGCCTAAGACTCCTTTAAGTCTTTCAGAGGACCTCGAGCAATTGAGAATCCTTGAGAGCGGCGGTAATATCCACGTATGTGTATCTGATGTGAAACCGCCCTCTGTAGATTATCCAGAAGATATCAAAAAAGTAGAGAATTATTTGTTATGTCATTTAAATGCTTGTTCTTGACAGGAGGAGTGGTTTCTTCTCTAGGGAAGGGGTTAACCGCTGCATCTCTAGCCTTGTTACTAGAGCGTCATGGGCTTTCTGTTTCCATGTTGAAGCTGGATCCGTACCTTAATGTCGATCCAGGAACCATGAATCCTTTTGAGCATGGGGAAATTTATGTTACGGACGATGGTTCCGAAGCAGATCTAGACTTAGGACACTATTACCGATTCTCCTCCGTGTTTTTATCCAAGTTGTCCACAGCAACTTCTGGGCAAATTTATGCTAGGGTCATTAAAAAAGAACGAGAAGGTCGTTATTTAGGAAGTACAGTTCAGGTCGTTCCTCATATTACTAACGAAATCAAGGAAGTTATTCGGGATTCTGTGGGTGATCAGAATCCCGACGTTGTCATTATAGAAATCGGGGGAACGGTTGGAGATATAGAGTCTCTCCCCTTTCTTGAAGCCATTAGGCAATTTCGTTATGAGAATGCTCGAGATTGTCTGAATTTTCACATGACTTATGTTCCTTACCTTAAAGCTTCTGGAGAAATAAAGAGCAAGCCTACACAGCACTCTGTGCAGACCTTGCGGGGTATTGGAGTTATCCCAGACGCAATATTGTGTAGGTCGGAAGTTGCTTTATCTGAGGACATCAAAAGAAAAATTAGTCTTTTTTGTAGTGTTCCTGAAGAGGCCGTCTTTAATATTCCTGATGTGGAAGGGTCTGTATATGAGCTTCCTTTGGTTTTAGATGATGAGGCTATTGCTCAATTTGTTATGCAAAGATTAGGGTTCGCCCCTCGCACTAAAGGAGCTGATCTCAGTGATTGGAAGGGGCTGGTTGGGGTCCTAAAATCGCCTAAAGATAGAGTTTCTATAGGTATTGTTGGTAAATATCTCCAACATAAAGACGCTTACAAGTCTATTTTTGAATCTATTACGCATGCGGCAGCCAGTCTTGGATGCGCGGCTAATATTGTTCCTATAGATGCTGACACATTTAATGAGTCTAGTCTTAAAGATTGTCAGGCTTGCCTAGTGCCTGGAGGGTTCGGTAATCGAGGATGGGAAGGTAAAATTCTTGCTGCTAAGTATTGCAGAGAAAGTCAGCTCCCCTACTTTGGGATATGTTTGGGTCTCCAGGTAATGGTTGTGGAGTTTGCTAGAAATGTCCTTGGAATGACAGATGCGGATTCTTCGGAAATGAATCCTCATACTCAATACCCTGTGGTTTGTATGATGAATGAGCAAAATCAAGCATTGGATAAGGGAGGAACTATGAGGTTGGGAGCGTACCCTTGTCTTTTGGAGAAAGATTCCAAAGTATACAAGGCCTATGGTTGTGAAAGTATTTCCGAGCGACATAGACATCGCTATGAAGTTAACGGTAGCTACGAAAAGCAGTTTGCCAGTGCAGGGTTGCGTACTGTGGGAAAATTTTATCCTGAAGGTCTTTGCGAAATTATGGAACTTGAAAATCATGAATGGATGATAGGCGTTCAGTTCCATCCAGAATTTAAGTCTAAGTTAGTCAGTCCCCATCCTTTATTTAAGGCCTTCATAACCAAAGCTATAAACGGTAATCGGTCGTAGTGATGGGCGATCAAAGAGAAGCCTTCTTGTGTCTAGATTATGGTAGGAAACGCATAGGTGTTGCCGTAGCTATGCCTCCATTGTATATCGCTCTTCCTGTGGGGGTTATAGAAAATCAGAAAAATATGAAAGATACTGCGAAAGAAGTCCTAATTCTGGTTAAAACGAGGGGCATTACATGCGTAGTGGTAGGAAATCCTCTCCTTCTAGAGGGCGCAGTTAGCTCTGGTAGTAAGGAAGTTTTTCAATTTAGAGATGTTTTGGAAGATGTTTTGGGTTTTCCTCCCGTTCTTTGGGATGAGAGATTATCTTCTGCTGAGGCTAACAAAATGCTTAAAAGTCGGGATATGAATCGCAAGCAGAGGGCTAAGCAAATAGATTCAGTAGCCGCATCTCTGATTCTTGCTAGTTTTTTAGCTAGTAATGGTTATTCTATGTATTAGCTCTTTGTTAAAAAGTGTGTTAGGTTAAGGTGTATTATGATGTTTCCTATTCCTCCTAGAGAGTTTCCTAATGAAATGCCCCCTTGTGCCTTGGTTATTTTTGGAGCGACGGGGGATTTAACAGCGAGAAAGCTTCTTCCGGCGTTATATAACCTTTCTAGGGAGAATCAGTTGCCAGATCGTTTTGCCTGTATAGGATATGCTCGAAGGTCAAAGGAGCATAAAGATTTTCGCTTGGAGATGCAGGAAGCTGTTTCCATGTACGGTAATCATAAGGAACTAGATGTTCATGCATGGGAAAGATTAGAAAGGAGACTTTTTTATCATCAAGGATTTTTCGACGAGGATAAAGATTATGTATCACTTAAGGACTTTTTAAAGCGAATAGACACAGAGTTTCTTACTGAAGGAAATAGATTATTTTATCTGTCGACTCCGCCAAGTAACTTTCAAGAAATCATTCAGCGACTCAGGAAACATGAATTATTTATTCCTCATGAGGAAAGAAACTCTTGCTGTTCAAAAAAAGATTCTTGGACTCGAGTAATCATAGAAAAACCCTTTGGTCATGATCTGAAAACCGCTAAGGAACTTCAAAAATGTATAGATGACAATTTATGCGAAACTTGTGTCTATCGTATAGATCATTACCTAGGAAAAGAAACTGTTCAGAATATACAGTCAATACGTTTTGCGAATAAAATTTTTGAATCCTGCTGGACAAAAGAGTGTATTGATAATGTTCAAATTACCGTAAGTGAATCTATCGGCATAGGGACTAGGGGCAATTTTTTTGAACAGTCAGGGATGCTGAGGGATATGGTGCAAAATCATATGATGCAACTCTTATGTTTGTTGACAATGGAGCCTCCGACAAGTTTTTCTTCCGAAAGTATCAAAAAAGAAAAAATCCAAGTTTTGGATAACATTGTCCCTTTTTCAGAGTTTGCTCCGTCAGTTTTTCCTGCCGTGAGGGGTCAGTACGGCCCTGGTAAAGTGGGTGGAGTTTCTGTCAAAGGGTATCGTCAAGAAGATTTTGTAGCTCCAGATTCATTAGTCGAAACTTATGTGGCACTGAAAATTCTCATAGATACTCCAAGGTGGCAAGGGGTCCCTTTTTATTTGCGAGCAGGTAAGCGACTAGAAAAACGTTGTACGGACATAGCGATTACCTTCAAAAAGCCTATTCATGGGGATTTTTTTGCTAAGGAAAGGTTGGAGAATGATCTTTTGATTATTCGTATACAACCGGATGAAGGGGTTGCTTTGAAGTTTAATTGTAAAGTTCCTGGCGTTAGCAATCTTGTAAGACCTGTAAAAATGGACTTCAGATACGATAGTTATTTTAAAACTCAAGCTCCAGAAGCTTACGAAAGGTTATTGTGTGATTGTATATTGGGAGATAGGACACTTTTTACAGGAAATGATGAAGTGATAGCTTCTTGGAAATTGTTCACTCCCCTTCTGGAAAAATGGATGACTGATCCTTCTGATGCTGTATTTCCCAACTATGTTGCAGGTTCTTCGGGACCTCGGTGTGCCGATTCTCTAATACGCTCTGATGGTAGAAGTTGGAGGTCTCTATAAATAAAGGAGAAGTAGTATGAGTATTATGGTTAATCTTAACCATAGCAATAAATGGCTGTTGACGAGTAGTGATCAGGAGTTTTTGGCATTTTCGGTAAGAGATTGGATTTCTTGTGCTAATAATTCGATTGAGAGTGAAGGAAAATTCTGTATAGCCCTTTCTGGAGGGACTACGCCTTTAGCGATTTTTTCCGAACTAGTAAAGCAGAAATCCTTAATTTCTGACGTTTCTAAAATATTTTTCTTTTGGGGTGATGAACGCTGTGTTTCTCCCCAATCTTCTGACAGCAACTACGGCAACGCCGTAGCTATTCTTAGGGAGTTAGGAACTCCAGAAGATAATTTTTTCAGAATGAAAACGGAAAATTCTGAGGGAGATACTGATTACGAACGAGCAATCTTGAAACATATTCCTCAAGGGGTTTTTGATTTTATTATGCTTGGAATAGGAGATGATGGACACACCGCCTCTTTATTCCCTCACACTTCTGCTTTAAGCGTTTCAGATCGACTGGTTGTTTTTAATGAGATCCCTCAAAAACAGAGCAGAAGGATGACACTAACCCTCCCCTGCTTGCGAAAAGGTAAGCACGTGGTTTTTTACGTAAAGGGCTGCGGAAAGAAACCTATAGTGAAAAAGCTCTTGGAGAGTAATCTCCAACCCGAAGGAGAGACAAACTCAAGGGAAAAGCTCCCAGCAGAACTCGTCGGAACCGAGGAAAAACCCGTTTTTTGGTTCCTGGCTCCAGACGCCTACGACCTGTCAGATTACGATAAGATTCCCCCTGATAGGAAACTGGTCCTTCCTTGAAGAACTAACTTTTGCTCTCCCCTAAACATGGTTGAGGGGCCTTCTCCTCTAAAGCTGCAAAGGATTCCCTCAAGGGTAAGTTAACGAAGATATTTCCAGTATCAACAAGATGGACTCCTGAGGGACAAGGAACAGAAGGCTTCCTAATGATCCAGTAAAGAGCTATTCCGATGATAGGAACCATTAAGATGAAAGAAGGAACAAAATGCTCAACACTCACCCGTCCCCAGATCCTGTTGTACAAAGGGATATCTGCACAACCACTCTCGCAAGTTCTTCTGTGGAGTAGCTCTTTGACTATGGCATAGACAGTCTTGAGTATGAATATAAGGCTACCCACAATTCCAGAAATGACCGCTACTACAGGAAAAAGCAAAATGTCCAACGTCAAAGCGACGACCCTAAAGATCTTATCTTTGGTCTCAAGAGTTTCAAAAGGTCTGTGACTGGTATATGACAGAGAAATTTGAGAAAACATCTTTACTTTCCAGTTTTTTTCTAAACATTTTACAGGAAAATGTTTTTTTTAAATATAGAATTAATTGTTAATTAATCTTAACTAATTTCTTTCAGAGAAAGCACCGGATTTTTCTAGGTCTTCGTAGCTCGGAGGAGGTGGAAAATTAGAAAAATCCTTAGGCATTGTAGTTTTTATCGGCGGTTCTTCATAAGGGGGCGCCGAGGGAGTGGGACTTTCTTGATCAACAAATACAAAAGTTTGGGAAGGACTGCTTCTTGGTGGCTCGGTGGGACTAGGCGTAAATGCAAATACCGAGGGGGATAGCCTGAAATTTGCAATATTTTCAGAGGACTGTTTAGCGAGTAGGTAGAAACAAAGAGATTTTTCTATGTCCGCAGCGGACTGTTTTCTTGCTCGATTCTCTAAAACTAGCAAGGGAAGGTAAAGAAAACTTACTAAACCAATTAAAGACAGGCCCACTATTGTGAGACAAGACAAGAGGCCTCCTAGATACACCGCTGAAGTGGCAGCCAGAATCGAAGCTATGAGGATAAGGATAAGCCCTGCGCTGAGTACAAGATCTAGAATCCCAAACATGAGTTTAATGCGCATGTAAGACTTTTCCGCTTTATAAGCTTCTTGTGCTGAGGCCAGCATCAGAACTTGTTGGTTTCTTGTATTCCTAATTGATGTAGTGGTGTCCAAAATGAAATTGAGTAATTTTCTAGATCTTTCTGCAGATTTCGCAAATAAAACAATATTTCGAATACCTAGAATGGTAGAGGAGAATAAGAGAAGCACAGCAACGATGACAGCAAAGACTCTATTGGGTTCTACAGATTCTGAATCATTGTAACGTCTTCGTGGACAGTTGAAAAACAGATCAAAGACACATCTTGAACATAAATCTATGTTATACCACTGGTATAAAAGCAAAGGCACGTCTCCGTCCACTTGGTCCCCCCCAGAAGAGAACCTAGGTGCTTCTTGTATGCCTATTCGTAAAGACAAGGACTCAAGATCTCGAGTAGCTTGCGGGCTTTGAGGCTTACTTAAATCTCCCACAACCCTGTTTATATCAGAGCAAACAACAAAATCCTCCGTGAGGAAAGCTCCCATTCGGGTTGTAGCGGATTGTGCTCCTAAAAGCGTTAAGATGGAGGAGCGTATCTCAAAATCTAAGTTGTTTAGTGGACTCATGCCCGGATATTTTACAGGAAATTCTTTTAAAAGAATAAAAGAAAATATCAAAAAGGATCTAATCTTCTTGGATATAAGACGTTCTACGTCTATAGTTTAAGTGCAAACATTCAAGAATTCCTGCTTTCTCATCCTATCCCCTTATCTTCACAAATGGCCTCTTGATTCACCTTCAGAAGGTCTTTTACGAAGGAGTCTTCTTCCGTGAAAGAAAGCAAATGGACAGGAACTTTTAGACTGGCAAGAGACTTTGGAGTATGTTTTGCTAACAAATAGAAACAAAGAGCTTTTTCCAGATCCCCAGAGACTTTTCTTTTGGCATAACTTTCTAGGATCAGTAGAGGCAGGTAGAGTAACGCAGCCACACCAACGATAGAGAGCCCAACAACTGTGATGCAAGACACGACCCCGCTTAAACAAGCCATCGATAATGCTGATAAAATAGGTTGCACGAGAGACAGTAGAACACCAACGAAGAATACCGTTTCTAGAACTCCAAAAAGGACTTTAATGCGTGAGTATGCTTTTTCTGCGTTCAAAGTCTTTTTAGCTGCGGAAACCATTGCCACTTGCTGATTACTCAAATTGGTGGCAGATTGAGTATGGGCTGATATGAACTCTAGAAGAGCCTTGGAGCGTTCCCTAGACTTCGCGAACAAAATGAGATGTCTGACCCCACAGATGATGGAGCCAAACAGCAACGTTGCTACAAGGATACACGACAAGCACCTACCTAAAACCGAACTCCTGAATTCATCTTGAGGCAGGCACAGATCAGCGCATATAGCGAAGAGGCTCAAATGATAAAATCCCTGAAGGTATACGGCCTGGGTGTCGCCAATAGCGTGAGGTTTAAAAGACGGAGTTACCTTTGAACCCACCCGGTTGAGTAGACCAATAAGATCTTGACAAGCATAAGCACTTAAAGGGTTTTCCAAGATTTCAATGACCCTGCGATTGTTGGAGCACTTTACAAAATCCTCAGTTAGACAGGGCACATCACGAGAAGTTGCCGATTTAGCCCCCAGCAAAACGAGGATTGAAGATTGCACAGAAAAATCGGAAATCCCCAGATGCTTCATGAAAAACCAGGCCTCCATATCTTGAAAGGTGGGATTCTACATTGCCTTCAGTTTTTACGAAACTTTTATTAAAAATTTTTAGCAAAATAATTGATGATTATCTTGACAAAAGAGGATTTGTGTTTGAAACTCACCTTTTCTTTCGGGAGTATTATGTTGGAAAATAAAGTTATCATCTTGATGGGGCCTCCGGGCTGTGGCAAAGGTACTCAATCAGTGAGAGTTTCTCAGAAGATAGGGAAACCTCACATAAGTTCCGGGAATTTGTTTCGAGAAAATGTGGCAAAAGCAACTCCTTTGGGAGAAAAGGTTTCGGACTGCATCTCCAAAGGTTTTTTGGTCCCTGATGATCTAGTAATTTCCATGATAGAAGAGCGAGTTAGCCGGCCAGATTGCGAGGCTGGTTATATCATCGACGGGTTTCCTAGAACTGTGAAACAAGCAGAAATTTTTACTCAGTTTCTTTGCACTGAGAAAAGACCCTTTATAGTTCTCAATATTACGGTATCTGATGAGGAAGTTTATGATCGGTTAATTTCTAGGATTACGTGTTCGTCTTGTGGACAAACTTTTAGAAAGGGAACCTTTTCTATGGAAGATAGGTGTCCTAATTGTCGTGGGAGGTTTATTGTCAGGAAGGATGATAACGTCGAAACTATTGAGCAGAGATTAAAAACCTACCGGGAAGAAACTTTTCCTATTATACACTTTTATTCAACGACAGGTAAGCTTGTGGAAGTCGATGGCTCTGGAGACGAAGAGTCGGTGTTTTTCAAGGTTATGAAAAGCTTACAATAATGGCCTCAGTGATGGAGGAATAAATTTTTATCCGTTAATCCCTTTCTTTGGTAGAATGTTCCCTACGTGAATCTTTGTTTCCGAGGGGAAAGTCTTGTCTTCTCTGCCTATAATTGATCTTGTCCAGAGTTTTTATCCAGAGGCGTCCAGAACATCCATTAAAGAGTGGATAAAGCTTGGTAGGGTCTCCGTGAAAGGCGAAATTGTTACAGAGTTTTCCAGACTTTTTGATTCTGGGGAGAGGGTCTTTTTGCTCCCTTTTCGCAAAGAAAAATGTGTCAGTGGCGTCAAGATTATTTATGAAGACCGTAGTTTCGTTGCTATCAATAAACCTCCTCAAATGCTAAGCGTTCCGACGGAGAACCTCAGCTATAGCGCCCTGTTTTTGCTACGTCAGCACTACCAAACCTCGGGGATATTCCCTGTTCATAGGATAGACAGAGATACTTCCGGATTGATGATTTTTGCCAAAGGCATTCGAGCTAGAGAATCTTTCTCGGCACTTTTTGAAAATCACGACATACTCCGTTATTATGTGGCTATCTTAGAGGGCAAGTTAAAGAAAAAGGTTAATTGTTTTGAGAGTCACCTTAAGGAGCTAGAATCTCATAGGGTTATTGTGACCTCTCCGAAAACTGAAGGTGCTAAAAAGGCTATCACACATGTTAGAGTGTTAAAGGAGTCTAAAAAATTTTCTTATGTGTTGGCAAAATTAGAGACAGGAAGAAAGCATCAGATTCGAGTTCATTGTGCCGATGCTGGTTGTCCTGTTGCAGGAGATTCTGTATATGGCTCTGGAGCTGCTAGCTCAAAAAAAATGCTGTTGCACGCATTATCTCTTTCTTTTATTCATCCTTTTAGAAAAATACCTATAAATTTAAGGGTGCCTATTCCTCGATATTTCACTTATTTAGGGTTTCCAGACCCTTCTCAATACTTGGACTCTTTATAGTTTAACGGAGATTTTGTATGGAGAGACTGGTGGTCGCTGCCTCAATTTTTAATCTCTTCTCTGGTGAGGAGAATTTGGAGACTCAATTGGTATTTGGAGAAGTTTTAGACTCCCCTACTTTTTCTCCCCCTAGACTTCCTGTTTATCAAGCTTTGGAGCAGGAAACCTTGGTGGAGGGAGCATATGCTCCTTATCCCGGTTACGGAACGGTTTATGAAATAGACGAATTTAATCCTTTTTTTTCAACTCTCATCCCTATAGATCCAAGTTACAAACCTAACGCTGTGGTAAAGACTTTAGATGCTAAATTGTTGCCATGGGATATACCTCTTCCCTACGGCACTTATTTACAAGTTGATGTTAAGGGCAATGTTTTTCTCCCTTTTCTAAGGGGTATTTTTGATCCTATTTATCAAAAAGTCCTAAGACAAGCGTATTGCTCTTTGGAGCACATAGCTCCTATCCCTAAACAACTCAATATTTGCAATTTACTGCAAGATGCTTACAGTATGCTGGGGATTCCTTACCTCTACGGAGGTAGAACGGCTTTCTGTGTATCTTCAAAGTTTATGGGGTTGGATTGTTCTGGATTTGTTAATATACTATTTCGCGCCCAGGGAATTCGTATCCCTAGGAATGCTTCTGATCAGTATGCTTATTGTGTCCCCGTTTCATCCTTTAAGAATTTGCCTGTTGGAGGATTGATCTTTTTGAAAGAAGAAGGGGTTCTTAACCATGTTATGATTAAATCTGCGCGTGATGAGATCATACATGCTTCCCTCAGTTCTGGTTGTGTGAATGTCATTAAAGACGAAGAAGCTTTCTCTATAGAAAAAGACATAATGTTCCTATCTTGTAAGGATAAAGAAAAAGGAAGCGTTTGGAAAAAGTTTGAGGCCTTATTCGGATTTCCGGCAGAAAAACAAAAAGCCCAGGGACGACGTTGACCCTCGGCTTAAAGACACGTAGATAAAGTAGACAATGACTAACGCTTCGAGAATTGGAAGCTTTTTCTGGCTTTCTTGTGTCCGTACTTTTTCCTTTCTTTCTTTCTAGGATCTCTAGTCAAGTATCCCAAAGACTTTAACTCCTGCTTATTGGCCTCATCTTCTTTTACCAAGGCCCTGGAAATTCCCAGCCTGGTAGCTATAGCTTGCCCCTGAATACCACCTCCGCTTACCCGAATGATGATGTCATACTGGTCTTCCCCTTTCCCGGTTGTTCTGAAAGGCGCTAAGATCATATCTCTTTGAACCTGTATCGGGAAATACTCCTCAAAAGCCCTCCCGTTAATATCGATCCTTCCGCTTCCTGCACGTAGCCTAACACTAGAAACAGCTCGTTTTCTTCTTCCTGTGGCAACAGATTCTTGAATGGCATTAACCTTCGACACAATTTACTCCAATTTTATGCGCTTAGCACGACAGGTTTTTGAGCCTGAAATTCTCTATAATTTCCGCCCTTAATTACCCGAAGAGACTTAATTTGTTTATTACCAAGACGAGTTTTAGGAAGCATTCCTTTGACAGCATGAAAGATAACATAGCCAGGGTTTCTAGCTAGCATATTTTCAAAAGGAACTTCCCTCATTCCACCAATGTAGCCGGTATAATACCGATAAGTCTTTTGAGCCTTCTTGGCTCCGGTAAGCCTAACTTTTTCTGCATTGATGACGATGACACCATCTCCGGAAGAAACGTGTGGAGTGAAAGTAACTTTATGCTTTCCCCTCAAGATCTTAGCTACCTCAGAAGACAACCTTCCTAGAGTTTTATTTGAAGCGTCGATAACGTACCAAGATTTTTTTTCAGCATCACGAGCCTTAAGCATGGTCGTTCTTGTTTCTTTTCTTCTTTCCATTTGTAACCCCTTGGTGATGTCGGGATTATAGAATCTAAGGAATTTTTTTCCAAACAAAAACCTCCTCACGTGGAGTTCAGATTGGAGATAAAATATTCTTTATAGATATTGAAAACCTTCTTAAACGAAACAGCCGTTTTTCAAAATGCATTGCCTTGAGCATTTACCAACAAGATGATTGTTATGAGTAACTAGGATAATGCCTTTGCCCTCAGAAGCAAGTCCTAGTAAGAGGTTATGTATGCTCGAAGAGGTATAGTCATCGAGATTTCCCGAGGGTTCGTCAGCTAACAAAATTTGAGGATCGTTGATCAAAGCCCTAGCTATAGCTACCCTCTGTTTTTCTCCTCCGGAGAGGAGCGCAGATTTTACTTTTAACTTATTTTTTAACCCTACTCTTTCAGCAAGAATCCTTGCTCTTTCTCCAATATCCGGGTTCTTTTTTAGGCTTTTTCCTGAGATAATAGCCGGCATCAAAATATTTGTTTCTACGTTTTCATTTTCCAAAAGATGGAAGTGTTGAAAGATAAAACCTAGGTGCTTATTTCTTATCAAAGGATGCTCCTTAGGAGAAAAAGATCTTCCAAAAAATTGTATCTCCCCGGAAGAAGGTGTGTCTAATGTTCCTAAGATATTTAATAACGTCGTTTTACCATTTCCTGAGGATCCAGTAATAGCTAGCACCTCCCCTTCATACAGGGAAAGGGAAATCCCCCTAATTACATGATAAGTCGTGCCGTGGTTAACGAAAGTTTTACGAATATTTTTTGCTTCCAATAGAGGCATAATTACTCAGATTTTAGTATTTCCGAAGCTTGCATTCTGGCAACTTTCATAGAGGGTATCATTCCTGAAATTGTAGCTAGAATGAGAGTTGTAATTCCTATCACAGTAATAACAAGACTATCTATTTGATTTGGAAGAGCATTTCCAAAAAATTGTTTGTTGAATGCTGAATGTCCTTGTAGTCCCCCTAAAAAATTGACTATAACATCTAGGTACTTAAGAGTAGGTATAGACAATAGTATTCCCAAAATAGCACCTATTCCTCCAGAAATGGCCCCACATATGCCGAATATACGTTTTAATTGTTTTTTAGAGGCTCCAAGAGCTATTAGAATTCCTATTTCCTTTTTTTTATCATTGACGAGCAAAATTAACATGGTGACAACATTGGAACAGGCAACTAGCAAGATGATAAAGGAGACAAAAAGAAACAAAATCTTATCGCTGCTCAGTTGTTCTAAGATTGGAAGAAATTGTTCGTAGTCGTACAAAGAATCCACACTCCAGTAGCGGTCGATATGATTTTCTTTTAGTAAGTGCTGAATTTCTCGTTTAATTTGTCCTATTTTCTTGAACTGGACGAAAAATAAATCAAACCCGTTAGTGATACCGTTTTGAGGAGAAGCTTCTCTTAAGGTAGTATCCCGGATTATCTCTGCCAAATCTTTATCTATGAATATAGTTTTCCCTCCAACGGGAGAGAGCCCAGGATTATAAAACCCAGTGACGACTATAGGCAAGGACACCGGCTTTGTGCTGTTGCCTCTATAAAAAGAAAGTGAACCCGTGTCACCCACCTGGTAACCTGCTTCAGCGTATCTTTTTGGTAGAACAACACCTTTGCCTGAAAACATTGAAGATACAAACAGAAAATTTTCTTTGAAATTTGAAGGTGTGAGATCCAAAGAGCTCAACGTAAAAGATTGATAATCATTAATGGAATAAGGGAGAAGTAGATTTCTTTGAGAAGAGCTTAAATCATAAGAGATGAGTCTAGAAAATCCTCTGAGATCATCTTCCCTATGGCTTGTGTATTTTTCGTCCAGGAGTAACTGCCCAAAAGTTTCTTCAAATTCCTGAAACTCACACCCATACTTAGAGATCAAGGGAGAAAGGACTTCTTGAAGCGACTTAACTGGATCTACGAGCACACCATCGATACCTAAATCTGGGAGGGGAAACCTTTCTGGCAGAGTGTCATCCAAATTTCCATCATATGGGTCTGACTCTATGGAAGAAAGCTTTTCTCCCAACGTTTTTAAAGTGTAATCCGACTTTCCTGAGTAAGAATCAATGTTGTAATAGTAGGAGGAATAATAGCCATCAGAAGGACAAACTTTTATTGGAGAATGCAGTCTTGAAAGATCTTGGATCCATCTCTTCTCTATCCCTCCAATGACGGAAAGGAAGACCACGGACAACCAGACTACTAGGGATATAGTTCCTATGGAGAAAAGAGAAACAAAAGAGGCCGAAAGCCGCTCTTTTCTAGGGAGCAAATACTTAAGTGCCATAGAAAACTCAAACTTCATACATCCCTCGACCTCAAGAGAAGGAGAAGCTAGACTTTAAGTGTGCTCCCCCATTCAACTACTTAGCTTCTTTAAAGATTACGTGTTTACGCAATCTCTTATCATATTTCTTAAGTTCCAGTCGAGCGGGCGTTTTTCTTTTATTTTTTGTGGTCCAAAGAATTTCCGCACTCTCAGTGCTCTTTAGCTTAATAATCTCTCTATTTTTGCTGGCCATTGACGAATCCTTTAAAGAAAGTGACAAATCGCTTACAATCCTAGCTTCATTCATAAAAATAATCAAGGTTCCTTCGAGCTCAAAGGATTTTTGGGAACGGGCTTTTTCTTGGTTTTATTGTAATTTGGGAGCATTATGACTGTCGATGTGAAGCAAATTTTTGATAAAAGACTTTCCGAGAATAGGATTCACTTCATCAGTTTAGGATGTCCAAGAAATTTAGTTGATAGTGAAGTCATGTTGGGGTTGCTTTTGCAGGCCGGCTACGAAATATGTGAAGATCCCTCTGAAGCCGATTATTTTGTCTTAAACACTTGCGCCTTTTTAAAAGCTGCTAGAGATGAAGTCGAAGAGCATTTGAACAACCTGGTAGACGTTAAAAAGCCTACAGCAAAAATTATTTTGACTGGATGCATGGTTTCCAAGCACAAAGAAGCGTTAAGTCCTTGGTTCCCTCATATTCACTATATGCTTGGTTCTGGTAATGTAGAGAGTATTCTAGAGGCTATATCCTCAGAGAAGAAAGGTGAAAAGATAGATGCAAAAAGTTATTTGGAAGCTGGAGAGGTTCCTAGAAGATTGTCTACCCCTAAGCATTATGCATACTTGAAGATTGCGGAAGGTTGTCGTAAGCAATGTTCTTTTTGCATAATTCCCTCTATCAAAGGGAAGTTGAGGAGTAAGCCTTTAGATAGAGTTCTGAGAGAGTTTAGGACCTTAACATCACAGGGTGTAAAAGAGGTTATTTTGATTGCTCAAGACTTGGGGGATTACGGTAAGGATCTTTCAGGAAAGTCTATGTTGGTTGAGTTGCTAGAAATGTTGTTGCGGGAAGAAGGAGAGTTTTGGATCAGACTGTTATATCTATACCCAGACGAGGTTAACGACGACATTATCTCTCTGATGCAAAAAGATCCGCGGCTTCTCCCCTATTTGGATATCCCTATACAGCATATCAATGACCGAGTTTTGAAATCCATGTTTAGGAAGACCTCTGGTAAGGAGATTCGCCTTACGTTGAAAAAATTACGAGAGCAAATACCTGCTATTAAAATTCGTTCTTCGATTATTGTGGGATTCCCCGGTGAGACTGAAGAAGAGTTTCAAGAATTGGTAGAGTTCGTAAAGGAGGGCTTGATCGACAACCTGGGGATATTCACCTACTCCCAAGAGGAAGGAAGTCATGCAGCTACGTTGAAAGATCAAATTCCTGCTAAAGAAAAATCTAGACGGCTTAGCATTCTTTCAAGAATTCAACAAAAGATAGTGGAGGAAAAAAACCAAAATTGGGTTGGGAAAAAGATGATAGCCATTGTGGATGGCTACCATCCAGATAGTTCTTTACTATTGTCGGCACGTTTTTACGGTCAGGCTCCGGAGATTGATAGTTGCATTGTTCTTAACGATGCGAGAAAGGTATCCAGTTTTGGAGATTGGTATGAGGTCGAGATAACAGGTGTTCTTGGTTACGATTTGGTGGGAAGAGTGCTGGCTAAAATCGATGCTTCTAAGGGTCCCATTGAAGAGATGGTAATCTTATAAGGGACCAATCAAACATATGCATTCGGTAGGCTGACCCTATGCATTCTATCCAAAATTTTCCAGGCTGGTCGGCTGATATTACTGCCCCCACTATCCCAGAAGATCGGTAGTTGTAATTAGTCTGTCCGGCTGTTGTCATGTGTCCTATTTTGTGAGTGTAGCCATTATCAAATGTAACTTTTAGTTCGTTCAAACCTCCTCGCCCATTGTCTAACCACGCTCCGTGTTTAGATATCGCTACGCTGATCCGGTAGATTCCTGGTTTCTTAAATGCTAGGTAATAGTTGCGCAGTTTGTTTTCAGAGGTTGTGCCTTTACCATCTTCCAGTTGTATGACGCCATCAACGTTGTATTTTTCTTCATGATTTGTTTCGTAGTTATTCCAGCTAAAATATTGTCCCTTGTAAACGCTGCCTTTTTCTCCTACTGGACCATTACTCCAGGCGGACCTAGTATAAAATGATACTCCATATTTTTTTAATTCCCCGTAAGGCACATACTCTTGGTCTCTTCGGTCAGAAATTCTTGTTGTATCAAATGCTTTGGTTATGTTTTTGTAAAGAATCGTAGAGTTAAGTAAGTTGAGCTTGCCGTCAATATTTATAGTGCCGCTTGGTGATAATTTGATAGCGTCTTTTACAAACACTTCCCGGGCTGTCGTTAAATTCTTTGCTTTTGTTAAATCTTTTGTCAGGATTAGAGAGTCTGTTGACAGGCTTTCTTCCACAGTTAGTGCTTGGGATTTTGTAGCTTCATTTTCTTGTTCATTGATTGTGAGTTCATCTGTTTGTTTGAGTTTTTGTTCAGGTTCAACGGGTTGATTTTCTTTTTCTCCTACTAAAGTTGTAATAGTATATCTGTTGAATGTTGGAAAAGAGATTTTTGTTTTTGATGACTCCTCTTCTCCTGGAAGATTTTCTTCTAGTGGCTGTTCTTCCATGTGACTCCTTGTGTTTTTGATTAATCTTTTTCTGTAAAATCTATTCCCAAAGGAAACCATATGGCACTAAGAGATACCGACTCTAGATACATTTTTCCGTAGATAGAGAACTCTATCCACACGTTTTCTGGATTGTTTTCATCTATAGAAAGTACCGAGAAAACTCCGTACAATGATCTAATTGTGGGGTCATTGGGGCCTAGTCCTCTGCTATCTGTGTAGCTAAGATAAGTGACATCATCTCCCATGCAAAGACTCATTCTTAGATCTTGTTCATCATTTCCATTGTGCCTACCTGCGGATCTGGCTACATTTATGGATACTTGGTATACTCCAACTCTAAGTAAGTGCAATTTATCTTGTTTGAGTAGAAAGCATTTCCCTGCTGATGGAGAATAGTTTTGATTGGTTACTGTCTTTAGTAAAAATGGAAGAGTGTTTAGTTGTTTATCCGGAAAATATTTTCTACCCTGGCTGAAGCTATTCATGGTTTCTACTGCTCTAGTTCTTAGGTATCCCCAAGTCATAACATCATATCTAGCTTTGGGGTGTTGAATATTTTCAAATTTGCATTTTTGTGTGTTATTGCCAGCTGGTAATGAAACCTCTACGTTATCCGACACATTAATATCTTTAAAAGAGGCGTTCTTGGAAGATAAATTACCACCTATCTGAAGCGGACATAAGATATTAGCGTCCTCATCAACTGTCATAGATCTTCCTTGGAAAGAATTTTCCACTGACAAATTTTTTTGAAGATTGAGGGTACTGTCATGTAGAAAGAGGTTTTGTTGCAAGACCCCTGTTCCGTAGTCTGAAGGAGGTGTTTCTTCAATCAAAGGTGTGTAAAATGTGTTTTTTTGTATTGAAGGGATAGGTTTTTTTTGGGTTTTTTTATTTGCCACGTTATTCTCCTTTGTCTATGTCTGGGTAGTAAATGATAGACCATACCACTGATCCTAAGTCGGTGATATTATTGGCATTTCCGAAAGAAAATTTGACGTAGTACGTTTGTTTGGGGTCTATATCAGGGTTTTGAGGTAATTCATTGTCCACGTGTATAATGGTATTCATGGTTCCTTGCATGGAATATCCTCCCCCCGAGTGAAGGATGGTTTGTGTTAGAAATTTTTTATCGCTGTCATGCTTAAATAGTTGGAAAGCTCCACTCCATCCGTTGTTCCACCCCCATCTTTTGACAAGAATCATATCAAACATATAAGTTCCTCTTTTCAGTAATTGAAATCTTTTGGATCCTGGATGTGTAATCTTTGTTGATCCGTTTTCGTTAGAAACATCCACTAACCGAATACAGTTTTCTGCTAAAGGGCTTTTATAAACAAGTCTGCCTCGTCCGATTAAAGGAACTTCATCTTGTTTTGCTCTAACGTGTACTCTTTGGTAAATTTGTGTAGATACAAACATGTACTCGCATGAAGGAGCGTAGAATGCAGGGACTGGAGAAGTATCTTCAGTAGGTCTGGCGACGTTGGTTATTCTGTTGTTATTGAGATTGATAGAAACAGATTGTGTGGTATCAGGAGTTATGGTTATCTTTTTCGCCTCCGTGAGTCCGTTAGTAACTAGAAAGGTTTCGGAGATATTGGCGTTTCCTGAGATAGAGCACTCCTTGGCCACAGAAAGTTGTTTTTTTACGGTAGTGTCATAGGTAGATACGGTGTCTGCCGCTACGTCGCCGTCTATCGTTGTGTTAAAGTGAAAGTGGCAGTCCGTTTTTATAGTTTGTTCTTCGGGAGTTTTTATAAATTTATTAAGGTTTGATCTTTTGTTTTTCTTTAAAAAATTTTTCTTCGTCATATCTTTTAATTTAAATTTTTTTATTAAAAAACTAAATTAAAAGTAATTAGTCAACAGATTATAGAGTTATAGAAATCAGGGAAAAAGGAATGGGGGCGGCTGGATTTGAACCAACGTATCCGTGAGGAGTCGGATTTACAGTCCGATGCAATTGACCGCTATGCGACGCCCCCCAAGAAAAGGAACTCTAACGAAGAGACTTGCTGGAGAAAGGAATTGAACCCTCAACCGTTCGATTACAAATCGAATGCTCTGCCAATTGAGCTACTCCAGCGGGAGGCGGGAATTATGTCAAAAAAGAACCTTTATCACAACAAAAACCGTATGAATTTTTATTCTTTTTCATCTTGTTCAGAGAATTTTTCTTCCGAAGAGGGCTCTGTCTCTGACTGAGAAATTCTATAATCTTGTTCTGTGGGAATAAATTGATCGTCCCCTTGCTCAGACAAGTTTAAAACGCTAAATTGGTGTTTTTGTAGCTTTTCTGAAATTTCCCGCTCTTCTTTTGCCTTCTGTCTTTTTAGGGACTTTTTTCCTTGTGTGAGTAATTTCTCTTTGGTTAGAGAATATTTGTTTGTGGATTTTGTTGTTTGAGACTGTTTCAATTGCTCGGCTGATCGTTGAAATACATTCGCGTAAGAAGGATTATTGGTTGCTAGTTGAGCCGAGAATTTAAACTTACCTTCTGGAGTGTGCCTGGCGACAGCGGCTTCCTTTTTCAAGCAACATTGCTTATACTTCTTTCCTGATCCACAATGACAGGGGTCATTCCTATTAGGTTTTTTAGACATGTTATGCTCCAGTTGGCTGACTTTTATAGTAATTTTTCTACTTAGCGAAAAAGAAAGATACGATAAGAATTGTATTAAGTGCTATTAATAGTAAACTTTTATTCTCTAAAAATTTAAAATGGTCTCCCTTTTAAAGAGATCTTCTTAGACTGAAATTTTATCAAAGCGTTATATGTTCATTCTTCCTTCCCCAGTTTTTTCTCCACCTTGGCCTAAGGTTGGTAAGCGTATAGAAAGTGCTGTTCGAAAGGCTATATACACTTATGATATGCTCAGTAAGACAAGAATAGTTGTGGCTTTAAGCGGCGGGAAAGATAGCTTGACTATGCTTATGATGCTTAAAGCAATTTCAGGGAAAGGTTTTCCAGAACTAGACATTCATGCCATTACAATAGAGGGAAAGTATTCGTGCGGGGCTGAAGTTGGAGGGAAATATCTGGAGAATATATGCCAAAAGCTAAGTGTTCCCCTGCAAAGATTAACCTCACCGTACACGCCCGATGTACCTGAATGCTATTCTTGCTCACAAGTTCGTCGTCGCATGTTATTCAAAGCTGCACAGGAATTGGGAGCTAGTGTGGTGGCCTTTGGTCATCATAAAAACGATGATGCGCAAACGGTGTTGATGAATCTTTTGCATAAGGCTGAATTCGGTGGATTAGCTCCAGTACTAGAAATGGTTCGCTTTGGCATTACTATTATAAGACCTTTGATATTTGTGTCTGAAAAAGATATCCGAAGATTTGCAAAAGAATGTGGCTTTATGCGAATTACTTGTCGATGTCCCGTAATTTCTTTGAGAAAGAAAGCTGAAGACACTCTCAGACTAATAGAAGAGGTTTTCCCTTTAGCTAGACATAATTTGGCTTTAGCTTCTAGGAGTAGAGATGGTTACCAAAAACCCAAGAACAATCTTTTTAATAGCAGTACGGGTCATTAAAGAAGGATCTATAAGAGCAAATCCTAGGTTTGATCGTTTTATAAAGATTTTATGCTTTGTACTTGGTGTGTTTTGTTTGGCTCTCCTTTGCAAGGACGTCCAATAGATTTAAAAATGTTTTCCTCTTGGTCAGATTTTTGATACAATCCTGCAAGAGTGGTTAAAATTGAGAAAGGTATGACAAAAAGATTGAGAATCGTTTTGACTAATGACGACGGAATTTCTGCAGCAGGAATGGCGACCTTAGTAGAGCTTCTTAATGCGGAAGACTTTGCTGATGTATATATTGTCGCTCCCCTCTTCGATCAGTCTGGGATGTCTATGTCTTTTTCGTACCGGTCTCCCATTGCTGTGGAAGCTGTAGATTATAAGCCCCATCCTGTTTGCGGGGCATGGGCAGTAGAAGGCACTCCGGTTGATTGTGCTAAAATAGCTCTCAGTGTTTTGTTTAAAAATGATTTGCCGGATTTGGTTATTTCTGGAATTAATCACGGTGGTAATGGGGGTAAAAATACCTATTATTCTGGCACCGTAGGTGCGGCCATGGAAGCTGTTTTCAAAGGAGTGCCCTCTTTGGCACTTTCGCAAGAGAAGCATATATCCTTTTTCCAGAAAGAGTTGGGAGGGAAGTATGTGCGTACGCTAGCGGAGTATGCTTGTTCTAGACCGTTTTCGGTTCCCTGCGGCTACAATGTTACCTTCCCTTACGTAGAACAGGGTAAAAGTTGGCAAGGAATGGTTCTCACTCATTCTGGTGGTGAATTTTGTGTGGAATCACCGATAGATATGGGAACAATACACAATCGCACTTTTTATTCCTTAAAATCCGTTCGAATGCAAGTGTTCGACAAACCTTCCCAAGAGTTTGAATTTTTAATGAATGGTAAGGTTTCTGTGAGTCCTATAGGTTTGTCTTCTTTGTTTGGAGCAATAACAGAGGAGGCTTTTTCTGTTATGCAAGAAGATTTTAAGGCTTTAATTAACAATAGAATTTCTTTGGGAAGACTGCCTAATTAAAACCTTCTATCTAGGCAACCCTTTGTGTTATAACCATTTAAGAGTGGTTTTTTTCTTTTCTGTTTTTTCGGCTGATTTTTTTCCTTTTTTCGTTTAGAAGGGATCAGATAATTTTTTTGTTTTTTGATGAAAACAGTTGTGATTAAACTATTCTATCTGATAGCCTTTCCGTTTCAGTCTGCTAAGTTTTGAGGATGCGTAGCTCAGCGGTTAGAGCACCTGTCTTACACACAGGGGGTCATAGGTTCAAATCCTGTCGTGTCCATTGCGGGAGTAGTTCAATTGGTTAGAGCACCGCCCTGTCAAGGCGGAAGTTGCGGGTTCAAGCCCCGTCTCTCGCGGTTTTGGTTCTGAGCATAGGCTAGTACGATGTCTGGCATAAAGAAAAAAAAAGCCTATCATTTCAATTTTTTCATATACTTCTTAAAAACGTTTGGTTGGTTTGTTCTTGGCGGTGCTTTGGCTGCGGCTGGGGTGCAGATTATTCTGGTTCCTAGCGAATTGATTGATGGAGGGGTGGTGGGCCTTTCCATAGTTGCTTCTCATTTTCTCGGGCATAAATATTTGCCTGTCTGTTTACTGTGTTTCAATCTCCCCTTTGTTATTTTGGCTTTTAAGCAAATTGGGAAACATTTCGTCATCCAAATGTTGACGGCTGTGATAATCTTTTCATTTTCTTTGTGGCTGATAGATATGCTCCCGGGTTGGCTAGAAATCCCTCCCTTTGTTTTTAAGGGATCGGAAATAGAAACCGTTATAGTGGGAGGATTCGTCATAGGCGTTGGTTCGGGCTTGATTATTCGTCACGGTGGCTCTACAGATGGAACAGAAATCCTGGGAATCATTATCAATAAGAAGCGAGGATTTACAATAGGACAAGTTGTCTTGTTTATTAACTTTTTCATCTTCACATTGGCTGGGATAGCGTATAAAAATTGGCATTCTGCTTTTATGTCTTTTCTGACCTACGCTGTAGCTACTAAGGTCATGGATGTCGTTATTGTTGGGTTGGAGGATACAAAATCAGTTACAGTAATAACGTCCTCACCTAGGAAGATTGGAAAGATCCTTATAGATACTCTTGGAGTTGGTCTCACTTATATTCATGCGGAGGGGGGGTATTCTGGAGAGAAGCGCAGCATGCTGTATATCATTGTGGAGAGGTTGCAGCTCTCTCAATTAAAGGAGATCGTTCACCGGGAAGATCCTAATGCTTTTGTTGCTGTAGAGAATTTGCATGAAGTAGTGAACGGGAGGACAACGGCATCTCATTGAGGTAGTGAAACGACCTTATTCCGAAAGATAGCCTTCCCATCTCTCTTCCAAAGGGGAAGTGACTCCTAAGCAGCTAAGTATTTTACCTACTATAGCGTTCTCCATCTCATCTAAGTTTTTGGGTTTCATGTACCAAAGAGGCAGAGGGGGTGCTATGATGGCCCCGTTTTTAGCTAAAGTAAGCAGATTATTCAGGTGTATAGAGTGTAAAGGGCTTTCCCTAGGTACAATTACCAAAGGTCTTCGTTCTTTGATAGTGACATCAGCGGCTCTCCTCAATAAATTATCTGATAGTCCCATAGAGATAGCTGATACCGTAGCCATACTGCAGGGTACTATAACCATTCCGTCTGTTTTATAAGATCCAGAAGCTATCACACTTCCGATATCGGAATTTTTATGTATGGACAGTAACTCCCTATTCGAAAAGAGTTGTAGAAAGTCGTTTCTATTGGTTACGTGAGGCACTTCGTAAATTACTGTTTGCATAGCCGGAGCTGATAACACTAATTCTACATGATGGTTCAACTGAAGCAAGGCTTCTATAGACTTAACAGCCAAAATAGCTCCAGAAGCACCTGATATTCCAACGACGTATCGCCCCATGATTTACTTCCTAACCAATTAAAGAAAACGTAACAGCTATAAAAAAAGACATTGGGACGACAATATTACCCAAAACGAAGGTTTTGTAAAGGTTTTGTTCTGATGAGACTTGGTATAAGTATATCGTGTATAGAATAGAGCTTAGAGGGAGAACAGATAAGAAGAAAAATATACGAGATGAGCAAAAAGTTAATCCTACAAGAGAGAAACAGATAAAAGATGCTGCAAGTGATATCTGGGCGATTCTTTTAGAACAAGCTCTCCCCCATTTCGCTGGTATGCTATGCAATTTTTCTTTCTGATCGAAATCCATGTCCTGGATGGCGTACATAATGTCGTTGGCCGAAACAACCAGAAAAGCCGAAAATCCGAGTAAAACATCTGAAATCGATATAGAATTTTTGATGATCATGCTTACTATCAGCATAGCTAGCAGATAGATGCAGCCCAGAAAAAAATGACAGAAGGATGACAGGTGTTTTGTATAGGGATATGAAACGATCAATAAAATGGCCAAGAAAGAAAAAATAAAACAATAAATTCCCAGAACAAGACAGAGACAGAGAGAGACAGAAAGAAAGCCTACTACCCACGCCAATGCGTTTTTTGTGGACACCAACCTTTGAGGGATTGCACGTTGAGTAGTTCTAGGGTTTTTGCCGTCAATATCAGCATCAATGACAGCGTTAACAATCATGCCTCCAAATCTGGCACAAAAAAAGGCACCAAGAGCAATGAGAAATGTAGTTAGCATTTTTAGAGAAAGCAAGGAATTTTTATTTAGAGAGTCGCAAGAGAGGAGAGAGAGCTCAGCCTGGGCGAGCAAAAATGGTAGGGAGAACAAAGAAAAAAGCGGCTTAGTTAGATTAAAAAAAACTTTAAGTTTCACGAGAAAAACTCCATTTTTCTATAGGAGGTATATCTGGTAAGGCCATTAAGGAAAAGAAGACTTTTTACGGATGTACGTTGGATCAGAAAATCAATGACGAATCCCTTGAGGATTTCTCTTCCAAGCAATTTTCATATTCATTATTTTGACTTAACGGTTTTAATCTTTGATGTCCTAGTTTACAATATTTTTTTCGAGTTTTTTGTACTTTCACTTCGTAGCACTAACAGACTGCCAGAAGTACTTAGTTTTAATGTTTAGGATGCAATCCTCTAGGTTGGTATTTTAGGTTTTAGAGTAATGAGAGAATTAGATTTCATTCTTCGTCAAACAGTGATGCCCAAGGTCTCTGAAAGGTGTGTGAGCGAAGGCCTCTCCCCTATGTATTGTCTTCAGTTTTCCGAAGTGAGTCAAGAGAAGATGACTTTTGCAGCTTCAGTAATTGCTGTTATTTTGGGAGTCATAACAAACCTTATTTGTGTTTACTTTTTGATATCCAATACTCTTTCTTTCTCTTTTGTAAATGTAGTTTGTATAGGAGGCTTGACTTTAGGTTTGATGTCTTGTTTATACCCTATTTACATGCTTACTGTTCAGGCGTTTTCTAGGACGACAAGATTCTTACAAGCTTCTAATATTTTAAGGCAGGAAATATCGGCTTTTAAAAGTGATGCCGAAAAGACGAAAATTAATCTTGTAGCCAGCGGATCAGGGTGTTTTAATGCTGAAAAAACGATTCACTCCCTCTCTTATGTAAGGATAGCTTTCGCGGCGGTTAGCGTAGTTGTTGGAATTGGATTGCTGATAGCTGGAGTTTGTTTGTCAACAGCTTATGCTTCATTGTTGAGTAGTAATAGCATAGTTGTAGTGTCTTTTGTTTTTGCTGCTTTAGGAGTTTTGTCAATTTCTGGAGGGTTTTCTGCGTTTAAGGTACATATGCTGAGTTCGGAAGCCCTAGGATGGCTGCAATTGCTTGTCTTAGGCAGTTGCCTGCTCTCAGAGTCTAAAACGAAAGATAGTTTGGAAAAACAATTAGAAGAAGCCAACAGTAAACTTTCTGATATGATGCTAGAGAACTCCAAGCAACGCACACAGATTGATTTTTTGGAGAATCAGATAAGAAATATATCTTTCACGGATTCCGTGAAACAACAGGTAGGAGCCGCTCAGTTGTCCTCTTTGCAAAAATTGCGAAAGATAGTTGCTCAAGGTTCATCTTCCCTCTCAGAAATTCTTTCTGCGCTTTCTCACACTTTGTATCCCTCCATAAAAAGGGAGGTTGTTCAAGAGGATGAAGATAGACTCAGAGATTCGGAGGTTCAGAAATATAGTGCTAAAGAAGATATTGTTGATGAAGTGGATTCCATTTCGTTAGATCTCTACTCTGTTGATGTTGATCCAGACGTTTCTGAAACAGAGTCTACGTCCTCCGAAGAAGAATTTATTTTATGTCCGGAGGATACAGATGAAGGCGCGAGTTAGGGCGCTCGTCTTATAATGATTCCTTATAATTGATGTTTTTATTTACTGATGTATAATCTCCCTTTTTTCGTTTTTTAGGGGGTGTGATGATCTCAGAAGTAAATGATTATCAATTCGCTGCATCTGCTTCAGAGAGAATGAGGAGCCCCAAAGGTACATTTGAGTGCAAAGTATTTGGTGATAATTCTCTAGAAAAATTTAGGGTCAGCACATCTATGAAAGTGCTGGCCTTGGGTTTAGGGATTGTTCTTGTCGTTTGCAGTATACTTCTCTTTATCCTATTACCCATTAGTTTTCCCTATTATCTGACAGTGTCTTTTGGGATTGCAGCAAATTCTTTGGGAGTGGTTTTAGTTACAGTGGGTCTCGTATCTTTCGTCATCGAGAAGTATTTTTTTTCAAGAACTTCTGAAAAGTCTCAAGAAGAGCTTGTTCAAAGAGTATCTTACCTAGAGCTTAAAGAACAAGAGCTATTAGAAGAAAAGTCAGAGTTAAAAAGGAAGTATTTTGAAAAGTTTCAAGCACAGTCATCGCAAATTTCTTCTCTTGAAGAAGAAAAAGAGCTATATGCTGCAGAGTTGATTACTCTTCGTGTACGATGCGAGGATCTTTCTCAGAAAAACGTTGATTGCTTACAGAAAATAAGTTGTTTGGAAGATAAGATGGTACGTCAATCTGAGAGTGAAGCAAAGGTTGCAGAGCTATCTGCTTTGGTAGAAGTTTTAGAAACACAAAACAAAGAGCTCGATGATTGTTTGAACTCTCTAAGGACGTCTTACGAAAGAGACAAATCACGTATTCAGAAAGAATTGAATTTATTAAGAGATGAAAGAGTAAAAGAGAAGGAGTCCTCTTCGGACAGGTCTTGTAAAGAACTAGACAATGCTTTATCTGTCATAGAGGAGTTAAGCAAAAAAATAGAACTATTGACAGAAGAAAAGATTCAGCAAAAAAATGCTTCGGATATGGTTATGAAGCATTTAAGCGAGAAAATAACTAAGCTCACAGAAGAGAATTTTACGCTCAAAACAGCTCAAGAGAGTTCTATAGCAAAGGGCGAGACGATGCCAACTCAGGAATCTTTGGAAAAAAGGACAAAAGCAGAGGAACTTAAAAAGATTTCTAGTGGATTAGGAGATAAGGTAAGTGGCATCGTGGGTAACTTATTCAAAAAATCTGATAGTGGTGGCAGAGGCTCTGGATTGTAAGAAAATCCAACCGATGCGTCTAAAACCTTCTTCCTTTTTCTAGGACTCTTTGCAGAAAACTTTTTGCTGTGTTGCACATGATGTCCGTTTGTAATGTTATGTCGGGGACTGCCTTACAAATGAGCTCTTTTATTGCTCCGTAATCAGCAGCATTTTGGCACTCAGGGAAAAACCTATGCTCGTGAGGTGGTGAATAGAAGAAGTCTGCTCCTAAGCATAAATGCTTTATAATGCCCAAATCTGTAGCTTTTTGGAGATGTTTTGCAAGACTTTGGAAGTTCTGTCCAATAAAATCTTTAACCATGCACAGACCTATAACTCCTCCCCTGTTAGCAATTTCTTTAGCATGATCATCTTGAAGATTTCTAGGATGGTTGTGGACAGAAAAAAAATTAGAATGACTAGCTATAGTCATTAGAGTTGGAAGTTTATTAGCAGCGTAGTCGAGAATATCTTCAGTAAGCTTTCCTGATGCATGGCTTAGATCTACTGGAATAGATAGCCGATCTAGTTCTTGGAGAAGGGTTTTCCCATCGTTTGTTAGAGGTTTAGGTTCTAAAATTCCTCCTCCAAATCTGTTAGAAAAGTTCCAGACAAGGCTGACATATGCTAAAGGACCCTGCGCTAACAACAATTCCAGTCTAGCAATGACATTTTGCATTGATTCTTTTTCGTAAGCTATACCAGAGGCATTCTCTATCGATCGAATGATTAGTACGCGGTTGATAAAGGAGTCTTTTTTTGGAAGACGACTGGCATTGTATGTGTGTAGATGCTCGATAAAGGGAAATTTTTCAGGAAGAGAGAAAAACAAATCATTTTGTTTTTTAAGTTTTTTGACAGATTCAGAAGAAGTTTTAGTAAACAATGCGCACACCTGTAATCCCACATTGCCTTCCATTAATTGCTGAGGAGTACAACGCAAAGCTAGATTATTTCCTGTCAAGGAAGGGAGAGAAAGAAGATCGCAATGTA
The DNA here is from genome assembly GCF_902806995.1 of Chlamydiifrater volucris. NCBI lineage: Bacteria > Pseudomonadati > Chlamydiota > Chlamydiia > Chlamydiales > Chlamydiaceae > Chlamydiifrater > Chlamydiifrater volucris. Next base: position 452,921 of record NZ_LR777654.1, read on the forward strand.
AATCAGATATAATCATAAATGGTTAAGGGCTAATTTTTATAAATCTGTTTGGATAAAGATTTTTAGATAGCGGAGGGAAAAAAGGAGAAATATTTTCGTCATATAGAAAAATGACTTCTTTAGATTGAGAGGAAATAGCCTCTCTCAGTAGTGAGTAATAGTCTTTGGTTGAAAAATTTAAAAAAATTTTTCTTTTAATAGAGGGATTTTTATTAATGTATGTTTTGACGTCTTGGAGATTATTAGAAACGCGGATGCTAACTCCAAATGACTCTGTGTCTCTGTTCGGGGGTTGTATTACTTTGATAGAAGTGCCTAAGAGTTTCTCCAAAGACTCCTTAGGTATAGCCCCTTGTCTCAGGATTATTAGGGGCTCTATAGATAGAATAGTCGACTCCACGCCTAAGGCACACTCCCCCCCATCCAATATCATATGAATGCCTTCAGGGAAGTCAGATAATACCTCTTGAGGCCTGACCGCCGATGGGAAATTTGAGTGATTGGCAGACGTGCCAAGAATAGGGTCTCCTAAGACCTCTAAAAGGGCCACAAGGACTGGGTGATTGGGAACTCTAACTGCCATAGACGCTCCGGTATTTTTACCAGGGAAAACAATTGTTAGAGGTCCTGGAAGAAAATTTTCTGCTACTCTTTGAAAAATATCTTTCAAATGATTGGGCAGATAATCAAAAACTTCTTCTTTACATTTTAGATAGAGGCCCAGAGGTTTTGTTGTAGGTCGTTTTTTTAGTTGGTAAATGCAAGAGATGGCCTCCGAATTAGCCTTTACACATGTTCCTAAGCCATAGACCGTCTCTGTGGGGAAAGCCACGATCCCCCCCTTTTTCAGGATTCTTGCTGCCGCTTCTATATTGGATGGGCTTGGACTTATAAGTCTTGTTTTCATGGTTGCCTGAGGGGACTCCTATCTCCCTGAAGAAGGTGTAGGTTATAGATTAAATAGCATTTTGATTCAATTCTTGACTTCTTTTTATATCAATTCTATCGTTAGCCCTTAATTAGGGATTTTTATGAATTATTCTTTTTTCAGAAAGCAAATAGCAGGCTTGGATGTTATCTTGTGCACAGGTGATCCTGGAGCTCCTGCGGTTGTTATGTGCCACGGATATGGTGCCTGTGCGGACAATTTTACTTTTTTACCGTCGTCTTGTGTGATTGAAGGTTTACGTCCCACGTGGGTTTTCCCTAATGGTATAGAGACTGTTTCGGATGTCCCCTCGGGAAGAGCTTGGTTTCCTTTGGATGTCAAGGAGTTGGATAGATTAATGAACGAGTATCCGGAGGAAGAGAGTACTGATTGTGTTTTAGACCTCTTGTCTTGTTCGAATTTATCCAAGGCTGGAGAATTTTTAACTAACCTGGTTAGAGAATTAAAATCTCAGTATCCCAGGGTTATTATGGGAGGGTTTAGTCAGGGAGCCATAATGTCTGCACACGTGGGGCTTTCGGCTGAGCTGCCCCCTGACGGATTGTTTTTGTTTTCGGGTGCTTTTGTGGGTAATCAGAAATGGGATGTTTACGCTAAGACCCAAAAAAAGAAGGCGCCTTTTTTTCTCACGCATGGAGAGTTTGATGGAGTATTGCCTTTTAAGTTAGGTAAAAGACTGTACTCTCTTCTCAATAAAAATGGTTTCATAGGGGAAATGTTTTCTTTTTCTGGGGGACACGAGATTTCCGAAGAGATTATTCGGAAAATGAAAGAGTATATTGTCCTTTGGTCTAAGTAAGGTTTTTCTGTTTTAGCCTTTCTAGTTGTAAAAAAATCCACTCGAAGCAGAAAGCTTTATTGGAGCCTAGAAGTAGTCTGTCCATGGCTGTTTGTAGTGTCTCTATGACTTCGTGTAGAGGGAGGATGGGTACGTTGAGGAGCTCCTCGTTCTTATAGCAAGAGGTATCTCCAGGTATCCCAAATTGATGAAACACCTTGCTTCTGAAGAGATCTAATAAACCCCGGATTAGCTTTTTTTCTGATAATTTTCCAATGTCAGCATTATTTCCAGATTTCGGTATTGAAGAATCTCCTTTGGGTTTTTCTTGGAAGAAACTAGCAATATCAATCAGCTTTAACGTTCCCGAAGCAAATGCTAGCAAAAACTTTTTCTCTTCAGAATTAAGGTGGTTATATTCCTTACAAGGAACTCTGATAGATCGGGTTCTAGAAACAACAGAAGGGAGCAAAGAATATTTTTTTACGGTCGTGAGAATAATAACAGCATGAAGGGGCGGTTCTTCTAAAGTTTTTAAAAAAGCAGTAATGGCAGGCACGCTCATGCTATCTATGGAATGGAGCACAAAGATTTTTTTCTTTGCTTCGAAGGGCTTAATCCAGATATCTCTTTTAATTTCTCTGACAATATCAATAGATAAATTTGAGGGACGATTATTTCCTCCATATTCCTGAATATCAGGGTGGATAGATCTCTCAAGTTTTATTTTAGCCTCTGGACAATCTCTTAGAATAATTCGGGAAGCGCAGTTGTACGCTGTTGATTGTAGATACTCCAATGATGAGCCATGAAATAATATTGCATGAGGAACCTCTCCTCTATCGATCTCCCTAAAGAATTGCTCTATAGATTCTGTCGAACTCATAATAGAAAAAGAGTGGGGATATAGGACAAAGAGGCTTCAAGTAGCTCTTTCTTTCCTAGAGTAGCGTCTAAGATTTTAATTCTTTCAGGAAATCGCTTAGCTTGGATTAAAAATCCTCTGCGGACTTTCTCATGGTAAGAGAGATTTTTTCTTTCAAATCTATCAAGCTCTTTCTGGTTACGTTTCCTTTTAAGCCCTTCTTCTACAGGGACATCTAAAAGAAAAGTTAGTTGAGGAATGAGGGTTTCTTTCCCCATGAAATTGTAACACAAATCAGAAACATAATTGACATCTAGTTCTCCGGCAAAACCTTGATAGACGATAGTTGAGTCGTGAAATCTCTCGCAGATAACTATTTTATTTTCTCGCAAGGCAGGGAGAATAACCTTTTGTACATGCTCAGATCTGGCTGCTAGAAACAACATTAGCTCCGTAACGCTATTTGGAGGAAAACTATGATTAGATAGAAGAATATCGCGAAGCTCCTCGCCCAAAGGAGTCCCACCCGGCTCTCTTGTGCAAACAACCTCCGCACCTTCGGTGGATAAGTATTTGAATAAAGAAGATGCGAGGGTTGACTTTCCGCAACCTTCGCCTCCCTCAATGGAAATAAATATGGGAAGAGTCATTAGACCTCTACTTGATCCTTTTTATTTGAAGTTTCTTCTTCCACAGAAGAGTCTTCATTTCCTGAAGAAATTTTTTCTATAGCGACTAGTTGATCTCCATCCTTTAAATGAACGAGACGGACCCCTTGCGTTGACCTACCCATCACGCGAACATCTTTCATATTAATGCGGATGGCTTGACCTTGTGCAGACATTAAGAGAATGCTATCGTTATCCGTAACAGGAAGTGCGCCAAGGACGTTGCCATTACGTTCACTAATCAGTATGGAGCGAACTCCCACTCCTCCCCTGTTTGTTTCTCTGAAGCTTTCTACAGGAGATCGTTTTCCAAATCCGTTGTCACAAACGACAAGGATAGAATCAGAGTCTGAAACTATTTCCCCGCTGACTACCCGGTCTTCATCACTTTTTAGAGAAACTCCCTTGACTCCTCTAGCCGTTCGTCCCATAGAACGAACCTTTTCATGAGGAAAACGTACAGCCATTCCTAAGCGGGTAAACAACATAACTCTGTCCGTGTCACTGAGGATTCTCCCAGCAGCAATCAGCTCATCACCATTATCAATCTCTAATGCACGAATGCCTCTCTTCCTAGGATTGCTAAAGGCTTGTAAATCAACCTTTTTAACTACTCCTTTTTTGGTAGCTAAAAAGAGGTAGCCTGGCTCCGAAAAGTTTCTAACTTTTAAGATGGCAGCTATTTGCTCACCAGGCCTGATGCCCTCCAAGAAGTTAATGATTGGCTTGCCTTTAGCTCTACGCTCTCCCTCGGGCAGTTGCCATACCTTCAGCCAGTAGCACTGGCCAAAATTGGTAAATATGAGCAAATAATCTTTTGTGGAGGCAGAATAAACTGCTTTTAGGTAATCGGAGCCTTTTTTCATGTCAAAGCCCGTTACTCCATGCCCTCCTCGACGTTGTTCTCGGAAAACTTTTACAGGCATGCGCTTCACATAATCATCTCCAGATATGGTGATGACCACAGGTTCATCAGCAATAATATCTTCAATATCTTTGATATCCTCTCCAATGGCCTCTATCTGTGTGCGTCTGGGTGTTCCATTAGATTTAACGATGTCTTGCAATTCGTTTCTAATGATGTCTTTGACTAAAGACTCATTTGCTAGAACGCTTCTATAGTAAGCTATCTTTTCTAGCAAATCATCGTGTTCTTTTTTAATTTTCTCAGATTCCAAACTTGTAAGCTGGTATAATCTGAGTTCCAAAATCGCTGAAGCTTGTCTTTCTGTAAAAAGAAACAACTCCATGAGTTTTCTTTTAGCATCTTCTTTACTTTCGCTTTCCTTAATGGCCTTAACGATACGGTCTAAATCTGCTAGAGCTTTGAGATAACCCTCTAGAATATGAGCACGGTTTTCAGCTTTGTTCAACTCAAAACGGGTCCTCCTTCGAATAACTTCCATGCGATGGCGTACCCAAGAAGAAATCATTCTTCGGATATCCATGGTTCTAGGAAGATTTCTATCCAAAGCTAACATGTTAGCTCCGAAGGTAACTTGGACATCCGTGAATTTATAAAGTCTGTTGATAGTAACTTCCGAAGATTCTCCTCGTTTAAGCTCCAGAACGACTCTGATACCTTCTTTATCTGACTCGTCTCTAACATCAGAAATACCAGATAATGTCTTATCATTGACTAGATCAGCAATCTGCTCAACAAGTCTGGATTTATTGACGTTGTAAGGGAGTTCGGTGATAATGATGCTTTCTCGATGACGCTCACTGTCTTCTTCTACTTCCAGCTTAGCTCGCACCCTGATTTTTCCCCTACCGGTTATGTATGTGGACCGGATACCTTCCATTCCACAGATGATGCCTCCTGTGGGGAAGTCTGGTCCAGGCATAACTTCCATAATTTGCTCTATGGGCACGAAGGGATCATCGAGTACCAAGAGAGTTGCCTCTATAAGCTCCTTCAGGTTATGAGGAGGAATGTTTGTAGCCATCCCTACAGCAATTCCAGAAGAACCATTACATAGTAAGTTAGGAAACTTGGAGGGAAAAACTGTTGGCTCTGTCTTGGTTTCGTCGTAGTTAGAAACCATATCAACAGTGTCTTTGTCTAAGTCCTCCATTAACTGAATAGCACTGTGAGTCAATCTGGCTTCAGTGTACCGCATAGCTGCAGGTGGATCTCCATCTATGGATCCAAAGTTTCCCTGCCCGTCTACCAGAGGGTAACGCATAGCCCAATCTTGAGCCATTCTCACTAAAGTAGGATAGATAACCCCCTCTCCATGAGGATGATAGTCTCCGGAAGTATCACCGCAAATCTTCGCGCATTTTCTGTGCTTAGCTCCAGGAGATAAGTTCAATTGCTTCATGGCATACAGAATCCGTCGTTGGGAAGGTTTCAATCCGTCGCGGATATCCGGTAGAGCTCTGGAGATAATAACCGACATAGAGTAGCGAAGGTAACTTTCCTTCATTTCCTCTTCTAGGTTTTTAGGAACAATAATTTCGTTTTCATTAAACATAAATAGCCGCCTCCTAAATGTCCAAATTATTCATTTTAATGGACAAGGCGTGGCTCTCTATGAAATCTCTTCTTGGAGGCACTTCTTCACCCATAAGCATTGTAAAGATATGATCAGCTTCTATAGCGTCTTTTAGCGACACACGAATCAACGTACGTTGATCAGGATTCATTGTGGTATCCCACAATTGATCAGCATTCATCTCTCCCAAACCTTTGTAGCGTTGAATTTCTATACCCTTCCTTCCTAGAGAACGTAGGTAATCGATGAAATCTTTTAATGTATGACCCTCATAAGATTGGTCACTAGAAACTATAGAAAATTTCCTGTTATTGGCTATTAAATAATCTTGAAGCCGCAGTCCATAATGAGATAGCTCTGAATTTAACTTATCCAGTGAATCTCCTTTATACAACTCTATAACTTTAGGGACTTCACTTCCATTGCTCTCCGCCAGAGACAACGCTTCATCTCTTTCTGTTTCGGAGTATAAGTATGTTGCAGAGCGGTTGTTATTGGCACTCATGTAAAATACAGGGTACCCGTCATTTTCCTTATAGGCTTCAAGAAACTCTGCAAAAGGAATAGCTTTTTTTTCTAGGGAGGAAATAAACTGCTCAACTTCCAAAATAACGTTAACTAAAGATTCTAGTTGCTCTCCTTTCAGCTCATTGATGTCACCAAAAGATACACTCGCTTCTTGTACTCCTAATGACAATAAATAGCTGTCCATCTCTTTTTCTGACAGAATATACCTAGAGGCTTTCTTTTTGCTTACCTTGTACAAAGGAGGTTGAGCAATATAGATGCATTCATTTTCTATGAGAGGAGACATGTGGCGATAGAAAAACGTAAGAAGCAGCGTACGTATGTGAGAGCCATCTACGTCAGCATCCGTCATAATGATAATTCTTTTATAGCGTAACTTTTCTAAGTGAAAGTTGTCTTTTCCGATACCACTTCCAAGAGCGGAAATAATTGCCCCAATCTCCTGGTTTTGAAACACTTTTTGCAGACGAGCTTTTTCTACGTTAAGAATTTTTCCTCTGATTGGAAGGATGGCTTGAAATCTACGATCTCTTCCTTGTTTTGCTGACCCTCCAGCAGAATCTCCTTCAACTATATAGATTTCACACTTTTCCGGATCTTTCTCTAAGCAATCCACTAATTTTCCTGGCAATCTAGCGCTGTCTAGAGCACTTTTTCTTAAAGTTAATTCCCTAGCTTTTTTAGCTGCTTCTCTGGCTTGAGCTGCTATCAGTACTTTTTCAACAATAGATTTAGCAATTTGTGGGTTTTCATCAAAGAAGGTAGCTAAAGCCTCGCCGGTAATCTGTTGGGCGACAGATCCTACATCACTATTACCCAGTTTTTGTTTTGTTTGTCCTTCAAATTGAGGATTAGGAACTTTTACAGAAATAACGGCAGTTAATCCTTCTCGCATGTCATCCCCGGTAAGGGATATTTTATCACTTTTCAGTAAATTATTGGCTTTAACATAAGCGTTCAATACTCTTGTAAGAGCTGTAGAAAAACCAGTAAGATGTGTTCCCCCCTGTCTGGTCGGAATGTTATTTGCATAGGAATAAATTAACTCTGAATACCCGCCATTCCACTGTAAAGCTGCTTCAAATTCTATCTCGCCATCGTCACCAGCTCGGCAACCGGAAATATAGATGGGGTCAGAGAATAGACTTTCTTTATTCTCATTGAGGTAAGAGACAAAAGAACTAATACCCCCTTCATAATAGAAAGTAGTCTTTTGAAATCCTTCGTCTCTTTCGTCTTCAAAATGGATTTTAATTCCTTTGTTAAGGAAAGCCAACTCCCTTAATCTTTTCATGAGTATGGACTTATCAAATTCACAAACAGAAAAAATTTGGGGGTCGGGATAAAAAGTAACTTCTGTTCCTCTCTTATCTGTTTCCTGTCCTTTTTTTAGCGGAGTCAGAGGTACGCCTCTAGAAAACTCCATGTGGTGAACGAAGCCATGTTTGGACACGTTTACAATAAATTTTTCTGAAAGAGCGTTTACGCAAGAAACTCCAACACCATGTAGCCCTCCAGAGACTTTGTAACTATCTTTATCAAATTTTCCTCCGGCATGCAATACGGTTAAAACCACTTCTAGAGCAGAAATTTCTCTTCCTAGCTTTTCTGATTCTCTTTGATGTATTTCTACAGGAATCCCTCGGCCATTATCGGCTATTGTAACTCCCCCGTCTTTGAGTACTGTAACAAAGATTTCAGAGCAATGCCCAGCCATAGCTTCGTCAATACTATTATCAACGACCTCATACACTAGGTGATGCAAACCCCCAACGCCTGTATCTCCTATATACATGCCTGGGCGTTCTCTGACAGCTTGTAGTCCTTCTAGAACTGTAATAGCTGAGGCATCATAATTTTTTTTATTTGCATTCATGACCTGTTCCAAAGAGAAAGTGAATTTTCTTAACTGGAGTCTTGGGAGCAATCTCTCTAAGCTGCTCCAACATAGACTTCTGATTTGTTTGTTTCAAAAGCGAAAACAAGGAAGAATTAGAAACTTTTACGAGAAGCTCTTCATCTTGGTATCCGACAGCTGCCGTCATCCCCTCGTACTTAGGGTCCATAACAGAGTGCCATGCTTTGATAAGTTTTTGGGGATTTACCTTCCTTAACCTTTCCAACTCCTCTAGGTACTGCGAAAGGACTTGACTCATATGCTTGATGGTTGTCGCCGTCTTTGATTTTTTTTTCGAAGAAGTTTTGGGATGATTTACTTTAGTTTCTGAGAACATCACTGATTTAGATTTTCGTTCCTTTTTTATTCTTCCGGAAACAAGTCGGCAAGGAAGTTTCGTCCAAAAGAACACTTTATATCGACGAGATAAAAAAAGCAACGCAATAACTAATGCCGAAGGTCGGAGCGAAGGGGCTTGACTAAAACAACCAAGCCCCTCTTCGATTAAAAACAACCAAAAACGAAACTATTAACAGTTTTCAGGCGCGCCTAAGCGCAGGCAAGCAAGTCGTGCAATCCTGCAGCAACAAAATCCAAGGGGAATGAAAGAGAGCATAAGGCAGCGGCGAGAATACAGCCGACGATAGTAAGCACTCCTAAAACAAAATTCACTACGGTAACAACAACCAATGAGATTAATAAAGTTGCTAAATCATAGACAGACGCTAGAATGCCAACCCCAAAGATCTCTAGAACTCCCCTGAAGATATGAGACATGACATTAATTTTACCGCTCATGGTGTCCACACGGGAATATCCACGCTTGTTGTCGAACGTCCTCATGGCATCGACTGCTCGAGATATTCTACGCGCTCCACTAACAGCTCCCAGAACGGGAATAGAACCGATAATATTACTACAAGGCTCCTTAGCCCAAGACTCGAAACCAAAAGCATTAAATGATGGTATAAGAGGTCGGCCTGACGTCATTGTGATCTCCCAGAATTGATCTTGAAAAACGAGGGAAAATTGTACCACGGGAGAATTTTTTTTTTGTACGAAATTATTTTTAGAATGTGGAGCGAGAAGGTGTTCAGAAATCGTTTTTATTTTAAAATATTTTTTCCCAGCTCCTTATTTAAAATAATTTTTTCCAACTCTTTTTCATTAATTCCTAAAGATGAAGAAATTAATTTCAAAGCATTTTTGTGAATAAAACCACATCTGAGCATTCCTAGGGAAAGAATAGAGACGACCTTTTCAAAAGCCTTTTCTCCTCCTCTTGGAAGAATAACTAAAATTTTCTCTTTTAATTTTGAGTTTTCTAGGAAAGCCAGGAGTAAGCAAGATACGTCTGGATGAAATCGAGAAAAGAATTGTTGGAATTCTGAAGATAAATTAGGCAAATTGTTCGCGAAGGAGATGAGTCCTAGTGAATTTTTGGGAAGATAATTTTCTATTTTAGAAAAAAATTGTCTGACTCTTTTCATAAGATTTTGATGTTGTTCTCTTTCAGAGAAAGCTAACGTCAACTGTTTTGCAAATTTTTCGTTTCTTCTTAAATCAGCACAGCACTCATCAAAAGTTAACGAAGGAGAGGAAACATCGTATCTGAGAAGTTTTTTTAGCAATCGATCCACGCTGGGATTCAAGAGACTTATCATTTCCAAATAATTTCCTCTAATGAAGAATTTGTGTATGACCTCATCTTCTTCTAGATGTAGTTTTTGAGAAAGGTTCCTTATCAAGTGGGTCTTCAATTCTGAGTTCTTTGATATTAACCAGCCACTTAGAAACAAATTTGTTAGAGTGAGAAAGTCAATTAAGGCTGCTTTTTTTGATGCAATGTCCGCGTTTGGCTCTAAAATCATCTTTTTTAGAGAAAACAAAGGTTCTAAATAATTTAGAGTTTCTTGTGTTGATTGACTTTTTATGAGGGCCAAGAGGAAAAATACGCCGCTGTCCTCATTTGCTAGGATATGATTAATATGCTTGAGCAGTTCAGAGATCTCAGAGCTTGATCCTATTCCAGAATAAAGGTAGGAGGCTTGGTAGGGTGTGATTAAATCTTGGCCGGAGCTAATTTTTTTTCCTAGTTGATCTATGTTTTTAGAGATCAATAATAGGCTTTGCTTAATCTCCCCCCCCTCTTTTTCTAGATTTCTTTGTTTTGTTTTTTTTTCAGATCTTAGGAGATTTTTGTAGTGACTTAAGTTTTGAGGCGCAAGAAAAGAAGATTCATTCAAATTGCTATTTTTTTTGTTTAAAACTTTTTTGGTTTCGAGTTGTTTGTTTTTTTTAAGGGTCTCTTTATTTACTTCTTTATTTGAAGTAGACGAGGGCATAGATGAATTAGTTTCTACGTTTTGGAGGGAAGATTTTCTTATGGGTGATTCTAGTTTACCTAATATTTCGTCTATTTCTTTCAACTCTTTGCTTATCTTAAGTCTACGCGGTTGATCATTGGATGAATGAGTTTTTGTGAGGTTGGGGTTAAATACTTTTGACTGTTCTTTGACTTGAGTAGTGGATTCTTTTATGAATTTATTATTTATTCGTACAATCTCGCGAGCTCTGAGTAGCATTCGTGTGATCAAGATTGTAGATGTCACTACTGAGATAGACAAAGCTATTGCCGGAGCCAAAATCATTAAGCCAGCGCCGGGAAGAGCGAATTGAAGAGTTACCAGTGTTATTGCTACTAAGATAGTCAGTGCTACCGCTGTAATAGCTATCAGTCTTTCTTTTCTCTGATATTTTTCTAACTCATTAATTGTTAGTTTGTAGTCTTTGTTTGAGATGTTTTTTTCATCCCCTGTCTTGTTTTGAGAATTTTGATTGGAATAATTTGTTATTCTCGAGGTGGGATTCATAATAAAAAAATAATTAATATGGTTAGTTAATTTTAATAATTATTTCTTTTTAATTTAATATTGTTTTAGCTTTTTAAATTAACATGTCAAAGTTTCTTGACAAACAAGACCTATATGCGGAAACTCTGATTTTGTTCTTAACGGAGGTGGGGTATATGCAAAAGATAGAAGATTTACTGGGTGGTGATAGTGATAACTTATTGACATACAGCTGTACAAAGATAAAAAAAGAAAGCTTGACGCTACCTTCAGGAGACTTCGTCGATAGAGTTTTTTCTCAGTCAGACAGAAACAACAAAGTGTTAAGATCTTTACAAACTTTGTTTTCACATGGAAGACTGTCGGGTACAGGCTACTTATCAATCCTCCCCGTCGATCAGGGTATAGAACATTCTGCTGGTGCATCGTTTGCTGCAAACCCCATGTACTTTGACCCTGAAAATATTATCAAATTAGCTATAGAAGGAGGATGCAACGCTGTCGCTTCTTCGTATGGTGTCCTTTCTCTAATGTCGAGGAAGTATGCTCATAAAATTCCTTTTATTCTAAAAATTAATCATAATGAGTTGCTTACCTACCCGAATAAACACAGACAGGTTATGTTCTCCAGAGTAGAGGATGCTTATAATATGGGGGCCATTGCTGTAGGAGCTACAATTTATTTTGGTTCAGAAACTTCTTCTGAGGAAATAGTTGAAGTTTCTGAGTCCTTCGCCTTGGCGAGAGAACTTGGCTTGGGAACAATTTTGTGGTGCTACATAAGGAATGCATCTTTTGTTCACGAGGGAAAAGACTATCATACTGCCTCAGATTTAACGGGCCAAGCTGATCATTTGGGAGCCTCGCTAGGAGCAGATATAGTGAAGCAAAAATTGCCTGAAACACAAGGCGGATACACTGCTATAAAATTTGGTAAAACTGATCCTAGAGTTTATAGTGAGTTGTCTTCAGATCATCCAATAGATCTTTGCAGATACCAGCTAATGAATAGTTATGCGGGTAAGGTTGGGCTCATTAATTCTGGAGGAGCTTCGGGAGATAATGACTTGAAGGATGCGGCGAGAACAGCTGTTATCAATAAGCGAGCTGGAGGTATGGGACTTATTTTAGGGAGAAAAGCTTTCCAGAAGTCTTTTAAAGAGGGAATTAAGTTGCTAAATTTAGTTCAGGATATATACTTAGATCCCTCAATCACTATAGCATAATTCGTTAAGGTAAGGTATGCATTCTTCGAAAACTTCGAAAGGATCTTTAGGGACGTTTACCGTTGGGATGCTTTCTTTAGCTGTTGTTATCAGTTTGAGAAACTTGCCCTTAACAGCTAAACATGGGCTCTCTACTCTTTTCTACTATGTTTTGGCTGTTTTGTGTTTTATGGTTCCCTATGCATTAATTTCAGCTGAGTTAGCTTCTTTTAAACCTCAAGGTATATACGTCTGGGTACGGGACTCTCTAGGTAAATGGTGGGGCTTTTTTGCCGTTTGGATGCAGTGGTTCCATAACATGACTTGGTACCCTGCTATGTTAGCTTTCATTGGCAGCAGTTTGGTTTATAAAATGTACCCCGATATGGCGCAAAACAAACTTTACTTATCCAGCGTAGTTTTGGTGGGGTTCTGGGGGCTAACTTTTTTTAATTTCTTTGGTATTTCTACTTCTGCTTTGTTCAGCACGATTTGTGTTATTGTTGGAACTATTATTCCCGGGATTATTTTGGTAAGCTTAGCTTTATTTTGGGTGTTTAGTGGGAATTCCATAGCTATTTCTTTGAATCCTAGGGATATCATTCCAGATTTCGGTTCGCAGACTTCTTTAGCTTTGTTGGCAGGAATGTTGTTAGCGTTATGTGGACTGGAAGCTAATGCTAATTTAGCTTCGGATATGCGTGATCCTAAAAGGAGCTATCCTAAAGCTGTTTTAATTGGAGCTATGTTGACTTTGGCTATCCTAGTGCTAGGATCTCTTTCAATAGCTGTTGTCATTCCCAAAGATCAAATCAGTTTGGTATCGGGCTTGGTCACGGCTTTCAATTTATTCTTCCAAAAATATAACCTTTCTTGGATGACCATGATAGTCGTTTTTATGACCATAGCGGGATCCCTAGGAGAATTGAATGCATGGATGTTTGCTGGGACAAAAGGATTATTTATCTCCACCCAAAATGATTGTTTGCCAAAAATCTTTAAGAAGACGAACTCTAGAGGTGTGCCAGTCAATTTAATGTTGTTTCAGGCTATTGTTGTGACAGGTTTTTCGGCGTTGTTTTTACTGCTTGGAACGGCAGATATTGCGTACTGGGTTTTAAGCGCTTTAAGCGTTCAAATGTATTTAATGATGTATGTTTGTCTGTTTATAGCTGGCCCTGTTCTTAGAAAAAAGGAACCCAAGGCTGAAAGGATTTTTGTCGTTCCGGGAAAAAACATAGGTATATACATTCTCTCTTTCTTGGGCATTCTTTCCTGCTTTTTTGCGCTTTTCGTTAGCATTTTACCTCCTGAAGGAGTCTCTTATAAGCACTACACCCTGTGGCTTTCCAGTGGTTTCTTGCTTAATTGCTTTATTCCCGTAGGAATTTTTCTTTCACAAAAGAAGAGAGGAAAATCTTTTTAGAAGATCGTATAACGTTAAAATATGTTGGGAAAGAGAAGCTGTAAGATACGATTATTTTTTACAGCGATTGTGAAATCTTCTTCAGATATGTTTGTCCTTTCCAGGAATTTTCTTACTTCTTTCTGAGAGGCTATTCCGAAGTTACTAGTGCCGGAAAATATGGGCGAAGCTATGTTTTCTAGTACCTCTGGAGAGAGTGGAGAATAAACCTTAATGATTTCTTGGAGTTCTTTGCTTTCTCTTATTATTTCTAAAATCAAAAATGGATCAGAAAGGAATTCTTCTAAGTTGTTTTTGATCTCCTCTACAGAGCTAGTGATAGCATTTATTCTAAAAACGGCTTTGCCTAACAGGAGCACCTTACTTGTAGGTAGTTTAAATACTGAAAGCAACTGTATTAGCCATTCTTTTTTTTGAGAAATCTTTCTCTGATCTTCGAGCTTATCACTAGCATACGCTAAGGAATTTATAGTCGTTTTTTTCCTGGAAACTGTCTCCAATAAACTTATCGGGGATAATTCTTCAATAGTGTTAGTCTGAAGGATAAAATTAGCGGTTTCTTTTGATAAGCTCTTTAGGATTAATCCTATAAAATTCCCCGCTTGTAAAAAGGAATCAACCTCTTTTATTTCGGGAAATCTTTGCTTAATAATTTCCTTAGCAGAATCCCTATCATTGAGACTTTTCATTATTTTGCCATAGAGAAAGACATTTGCTAGTCTGAGATTAGCAAGGACTGTTTCCTTTAGAAAATTTTTAGGATTTATCGACTCAGAGAATTTTCGGGTGATACTATTTATTAGAGATATAGAGGGATAGAATTTTTGTGAAGGAGAAGCGAATTCATTACGCCAAAACAAAGATATTCTTTCTCCGTTATGTTCTAAGAAGGTTACGGAGAACTTTAGAAATGCTTCAAGAAATTCTTCTCCATTGCAGTTGCTTATAAGAGAAATATTATCAATGGGTTCCTTAAGATAGACGTAATCTTTAAACAAGATCTCTTTAATAATATTTACTGTGGAGGGCGGCTCCTTTTTTTTGCGTGAAGTAATGCTATGGAAAGCTATCAAAAGATTTTCAATCTGTCGACTTCTATCTGGTTCTGGTTTTTTGTACTCTCCTAAGTGGAGTCCCATAGGAACAAAAAAAGAATTTGGAAAATTGTTTTCAGAAAAATCGGTGTTTCTGTCTTTTTCAAAGATGAGTAGTTTATTTAGGATTTTAGATGGAAAAAACGTTGTAGATTCTAGCTGTTCCAAGCGAGAAGAAAGGATCTTTTTATAATAGCAAATGTAAGAGATAACACCCATGGCAGAGAGTATAAAAGTTGTGAAAAATACGATAGAGACAACTGTAGATACTGGGACAATGAATCCGATAGTTAAACAAAGAAAAGAAAATGTAATCATTCCCAAGATATAAAAAATTGCAGGCAAGATGTAGTCGAGGGACCATTTAGAATAGTGTCTTCTAAGGGAGAATTCGCAAAAAGAAACAGGGGTTTCTTGACTGAGAATCATGTTGATCATTGGACTAGCTTTTAAATAGATTGGGAAATAATAGCTCCAGGAATGTCCCTTCAGATATGGATTTTAGAAAAGATGCTTCATTCAGCCCAAAACGATTGCAGAATAACTGAATATCTTTTTTCGTAAACACCCTGCTGGAGATTCCCCCTAAAATGATAGGGCGAATTAATTTTTTCATTTTTTCAAAGTTGAAACCAGAACTTAAAAAATCTCTAACGAATTCTTGTAATTTTAAATCGGCATTCAAAATCTCCAGAAGTATAGAAGGATTGCTCACAATGGTTTTATGATTTGTTTTAATAAAATCATATAGTCCAACTAAGGCGTCTTTGTTTTTCCAAAGGTTAAAGGCATACAATCTTGACTGAGGAGAAGATAAGGATCTGTAAATCGATAATTTGCTTATCAAGTTTTGTTTAAAAGAAAATAGTTCTTTTCTTTTTTTTTCTCGACTGAATATGCTTAGGTTAAGAACCTCGTTCCGCTTTGCAGAAAGTAATTCCAAATCTTCGGGGTCTCTAAGGAAATTAATAGACAGGGTCTCATCTTTTGCAGATGATTTCTGAATAATAAATTTACACAAATTTCCGGTGAAAAGAGCCTCTTTTAACTCTTTTGATAAGTACTTCGGGTTGTAATTTAATATAGATTCTATAGTTCCCTCCTCAAGGGTTTTGCCCAGAAGCCAAGTGTTTAGGATCCTACAAATGTATATAATGGAATCTTTGAGTGTTAAAGAAGTGTCTTTATTTTTTACAAATTCGTTATGGATGTAGGCAGCTCCTTCAAATATTTTTTGAGTCAGGAGATCCCAAGTTTCTGGATTATCAAAGCAAAAACAAAGGACATCTGACAGTGAATACGCAAGAGAAAAATCCACTATGCTGTCTTTGCATGGTGATAGTCTTGGCGTGATATTTGGCTTGTATGATGAAGGAGCAAAAAGATAGAGAAGCTCTTTTTCTAAACAATCCAAAAAGCCATGGTGCTCGCTTTTTATTAGACTACTGGTTAGGGAGATTTTTTGGGTCAACGCCCTAAAATCCTCTTGGAACATTTTCACTCTTCGCCTTGCTTCCTCTTTTGGGAACAAAGGACTGAGGTAGGGAGAGATAGATATTGTGACAGTATCTAACACTTTTCCTTGTTTGGCGTCTTCAGATTCTCTCAGCAGGAAACTTTTTTGTGAAATTCCCCATTTGATAAGGTCTTTTTGTCTTTGGGAAAAAATAAGTTTAGTTTCATTGAAAGAACTGAATTGCGATAACTCTCTTTTATTTATGAAAAATAATAAAGTGATTCCAAGGAACCAAATAGAAAAAATAGATACAGGGACCGCTATGGAAGCTCCCGTTAGAGGGCACGCGCCCGTGGCTACTAATATGGAGATAACAGTTACGGCAAGGATCGTTAGTGTTTTGAGAACAATCAGGATAATTCGATCTCTAGAAGAAAAAAGAGTGTGTTGGTTGTGAGTGTTCCTTTCAAAGGAACTAAGACTAGGAACCAAAAGAATTCCAACCTACTAAATAATAAACGGCGTAATATACCCTCCGCTTGGATTTTTGTGCAAAAAATAACAATGATCTTAGTAAAAAGTGGCGAAGATCTCTCTGAAGGTAATATTTTCTGTTGTTATTGAGGTTGAAAGTTCTGCTCGCTTCGAACTCTTTTTGTTCTTGCCTTTAAGGTGATTTTTTCTGAGAATCTCTCCCTTCTTGAAAACACGGAAGGTGTCTTTAAGGGAGTTTGCGATTATAGCGTTGCAAGAGGACCGTGGGTTTAAGTGATTTTTAGTCTAATGGAGGACATATGCTAGAAAAAGAGGATGAGGTTTCTATGGGCAGAGCTTTTTTGTCTAATTCTGATCCCCTTATAGCTTTTTTTGGTGGAGATAAGGTTTCTCCCAAGAGTAAGGAGTATTTGTTTGCTCAAGAGTTATCTGAGAAGTTATCCAACGATTGCTTTAACATTGTTACTGGTGGCGGGCATGGCATCATGGAGGCAGCTAATTCTGGGGCTATCTCTGGTTCGGGACTATCTTATGTATTGCATTTTGAGGAATTCCCTTTTAATCCATACTTCTCCCCTGGTTGTATATTTTCTTTTAAGGATCTGTATGCACAAAAACGGGTTATTTTAGAGAATGTCGCAGCTTACATCTTCTTCCCAGGAGGGTTTGGAACGCTTAATGAGCTTTCGGAAGTTATTGCTTTATTTTCTATGGAACAGCTTCTTGTTCGTCCTGTCATTCTTGTGGGCAGTGGTTTTTGGTCCCCTCTTTTGGATTGGATTAGAACACAGATTTTTCAAAACAATTATGCAGATACTAGTGTCTTTTCGCATCTACAGGTTCTAGATGATCAAGAAGCTGTCATTGATATTGTTAAGTCTTTTTTAGATAATTTGTGAAAACGGTTTTTCGTCTTCCATATATCGCTTGAAATCAATGGCTTGCGGGTTGTAAACTTGTGTTTTTGTGTTGGTGGTTAGCCTTTACCAATTATCGTTGTTAATTCTTTTTCAACTTGCTGGGCAAGATGTCTTTTGGTCAAACTGTAAGGTCTAACATACTAAATAATCTTCCGAGAAGTTTTACCCAGTTGCCTGGTGTTTATGGGCTCCAAAGACAAAAAGTTGAGGGAGATAGGCTGACCTTTTTCGTTGTATCTGTGATTGTAGTTCTGGGAGCTATCGTGTCTGTGATTTCTGCCTATGCCCTGGGATTATCTGGACTTTTCACTTCTGTAGCTCCGCTTTATGGAGCTTTATCAGGAATTTCTTTAGGCTTATTTGCCTGTTTAGGATCGATAACTTTTCTCTCCAGGTTAGCGTTATCTCGGATTAATAGTTTTCGAAATGTAAATTCTTTTTTAAGGAAGCACCGATGTAAATTTTCTCATATTGATGATCAGCAGAGAGCGTTTCTATCCTTGCTAAGTCCAACAAATTATGATTATGTGTTAACGCAAAAAAAAGCTTGGACGCATCCTCTTTTTCCTTGCAGAGTTATTTTATCTGCTGGATCTGTAATATTAGGAGTTGGGTTATTAACAGCAGGTGTCTATGTTTTATCGGCTTACCCTGGTAATTTTCTTTCGCATCCATTAGCTTCAATAAGCTTTTCTTTTTTAAGTTCATCCCTTGTTTTTTCCGGGTTATCTGCATTTAAAACGCATTTTTTGCTAGCCGAGGGAGTTAGTAGTTTACAGCTACTGTACCTGAGCCAGTACCTTCTTCCCAAATCAACAAAAAATATTCATAAAGAAAGAGATGAAGAACTTAACGCTTTACGTCTGCAACTATCTAAAGAGAGTTTGTCAAAAGAAAAATTTTTGCGAAAAAAAAACCTTGCAGAGTTTAGGTTAAAAAAGGTCGAGGAAGAACTTCAGGAATGCATGCAGAAGGCCTTATTTGAGGAGGAAAAACAACAGAGTTCGAAGACGAGTATTTCTGTACAGACTTCGGAAGAAAGTGAGGTGTCAGATGAGTCTGAGCAAGAAGATTCAGAATTTTTTGAATCCTTGTCCTTGATTAGCACTGATTCGGAGGAAGAAATTGAAACAAACCCATTATCATTAAAGATGTTATCAAAAGCTAATTCCGAAAAGTCCTCTAATAGAAAAGTATTTTCCACGAGCAAAATAGTTTCTCGGGTAGGTTCTTCTATTCTTTCTTCAGAGTCTAAGCGTCTTTTTCAGCCAGGAAACAGATTGATTTTAACTGGTTTAGGAGCACTTTTTGTTGGGGTTCAAGGTATATGCTATGGAGCTGAAGTGATTCAATTAAAGGTTTCATCCCTGAAATGCTCCAGTAAAGTACAGGAAGCGGGCTCTTGGATTCAAAAAAATAGTAAAATTATTACTGGGGTAGTTCTCGAAATTTTAGAGGAAGAAAAGAAAAATAAGGAAGCTTCATTCTCCTGGTTGCTTTTTAGATTTTTTGGAATCAAAGTCCTCAAGAAGTCGAGTTAATCTTTTATTAAGATTTCTTTAATTATTAATTGTTATTTCTGTTTTTATGTTTTAAATATCTGTTTTTGTTATAATTACTACCTGTTTATGATTTGATCTATCTTTTAGAGGGTAATTAATTATGACCTTTGTAAGAAATGAGTCTAATCTTTCTTTGAATTTTGAGAACACCGAGTCTCTATTTAATGAAGGGGTCGCAAACAAAGGAAGGCCTTTTTCTAGGTCCCTGCTTTCCGTAACCCTTTTGGCTCTCGGAGCTATAGTCATGGTTTCTGGGGTGATAGCTTTAATTCTGTCTTCTCCAGCTATTCCTATTACGGCTTCGGTAATTCTGGGAATCACCTCAATTTCTTTTGGGTCAATCTTATTAACGATATCCGTCATGGTGTTGGCTTCTTCTAAATTATTTGAGCACTTCAACAAAAAGAAGGAAGAGGTTGCTGAGTTGTTGGACAAGATTTCCTTCTTAGAGTGCTCCGAGTGCGAGTTAGAAAGTGCGCTGAGGACAGCTAAGGAGAATGAAACGTCCTTGATGTTGACTTTACAGACGAAAGAGGAATTTATTTCTGAGTTGGAGTCCGGAATATCTTCCAGCAGGGAGCGCATTAAGGGGATCCAAGACCAGTTCGATCTTATGAGATCGGAAAATCATGAGCTAGCTAATAAGCTCAAGATTTCTGAAAAAGTTTTAAAAGAAAAAGAAGAAAAGTTTCTTCAAGAAAACCTAGTCTTGACTCAGTGTAATAGAGATCTCGAGGCTCTTAATAAACGAATTAGACAAGAGTTAGAAAGACAGGTTATTTTATTAGCTGAGCTAAAAAATAAGGAGTTTGAGTTAGAAGAGCAGCTTCTTATTAATAAAAAATCCACCTTGGAAGCATTTAATGCTGACAAAGAGCTTTTAAATTTGGGTTCGAAACTTGTTGATTTATTCAGAGAAAACCATCGATTGAAAGATAGACTAAAATTATTTGACGGGAGTCTAGATTGCAAGAATTTATCACAACTTCCCACCTCCTTTGGTAAAGGTTCAAGTACCACCTCTCCCCTTCCTGTTCCTTCTTTTGTTATGTCTGGAGCATCAGTAGAGACTAGAGGCTTTCTTTCGGAACCTGATAACGCAAGAGTTCCCAATATTTCTGAAAATTACAACGAAAAGGGGTATAAAGAAGAATCCTCCTATCAGCAAGATGAGGAAGAGCAGGGAGAACAGGAGGAAAGTTTACAAGAAGACGATAAGACAGACAGCTAGAAAAAGAGAGAAAAAGGGGAGAAAACTTTTGTCTTTTCTCTTTTTTAAGCTTTGTAGGACCTAACCTTCTGCTTTTGAAAGAGCAGCTTCTCTTAATTAAAGAATACAGCATTAATGACCCCTGTAATGACAAAGAACATAAGCATAGACATAATGTCATTAAGAGCGGTTACTATTGGGCCGGATGCTAGGGCTGGGTCTACTCCTATTCTGACAAAGAAAAAGGGAGATAAAACTCCTAATGTTGTAGCAGTCAATGAGGCTCCTAAAATACCTGTTGCTACAGTCATACCTAATTGAAGATTATTGCCTAGGAAGAAACCAAGGAAGCTGGCTCCGTAAACTATAAGACCACACAATATTCCAAGAATAATCCCAGTTAAAAGGCCTATCCCCATTTCTTTAAAGATAGTTTCTCGTCTCCTGCCGCAAGGGAGGGTGCCAGTAGCCATGCTTCGGACCAATATTGTGCTACATTGAACCCCCACATTTCCAGACATCCCATTGATAAGAGGAATGAAAAACATAATAAGTGATAATAGACCAGGAGCGAGCCTTTGGAAATACGCCATAGCGGAGGCACTGGTCAATCCCGCTAGCAAGGTAAAGAGAAGCCATGGAGCTCTTAGAAGAAACCGTTGGAATACATGGCAGTTGTGATATCCAAGGTCCTCCGTAGTTCCTGCCATTTTTGCAATAGTCTCATCAGCAATATCCTCTATTGTTTCGACGACATCTTCGTAAGTGATAGCCCCTATGAGAAAATTGTCTTCATCAACCACGGGCAAAGCAGCGATCTTATATCTTTCAACGATGTCCACAACTTCTTCTCTTGTGGCATCAGGAAGCACTTTGTGTTCAATTTGATGCATAATCTGCTTCAAAGAGACTTCTGGAGGATTTATAATGAGGCTTCTATCAGTAACAACTCCTTGTAATTCCCCTTTAAAATCTAGAACAAAAACTAAACGAGTAAGATCGATCCCAGGATTATTACGAATACATGATGAGACATCTTGTAAAGTTGTTTCCATAGGAAAGGCAAAAAATTCATTTGTCATCAAGCGTCCGGCAGTATTCCTGCCGTGCTTTTGTAAATCTTTAATTTTCTGCGCTTTTTTTGAATCAATAAGATCTAAAATTCTTCGGTAACGTCTATCAGGGATATCGTCTAGGACCCAAACAGCTTCATCTGGGGGCATTTGTTCTATGAGAGAACATACCTCAGTATCTGAGAGTTTCCGAAAGATAGCCCACCTTGAAGCGGAGTCTGTGTTAATGATGAAGGCAACTTTCGACGAGATGCAAGAAAGATTTTTGTACAAAACGGCTCGAGAAGCCGAAGGAAGGCCAGAAACAGCATATGCTAAATCTATTGGGTTGTATTCAGATACAATTTTAGATACATCATGAGAATGGATATCGGTCGTAGATAAATGGTTAAAAGCTTTTTCCAGTTTGAAGCTCAATTCATCATCAAGATGACCGGTCTTTGTGTCCATGAGATGCGAAAACCCAGAATCGACTTTCTCTTGATCGGTCCTATTCAATTCCCCCATAAACACACTATTCCTGTTATGATTGTTTGCCTCTTAAAGTTGATGAAAATAATTTTTTCAAATTCAACTTACTAAAAATACTATCTTGTTGTATCTGGGACCATGAGATATCGGATCCACAATCTAAGGCCTTTTGAAAAAAGTTTATAGCTCGGTCCTCTTTTCCTAACATCATGTATAGCTTGGATAGAGGATACAATGCCTCTAAACACCCTTTTTCAACGCACCGCACTAGAAATCTTTCAGCCACTGTAGAGAAGCTTCCATCTTTCCCTAAAGAAAGACATAAGTAAGCCCTTCCTAAAAAGAGAAGCATATCCTCATCATCTTTCTTATCTACCCTGTAAGCATTTAAAAGCGCTATAGCCCTTTCTGCGCTTTCGGTGTCACCTAAATTCTCAGATAGCGACAGATACGTTTCCACTAACTCTAAAGTATATTTTGGAGGATATCTAGATTCTTTGTATAGGGAATGGAAGAAATTAAGAGCCTGGTCATACAACTCCCTACTCTTTTTTATAGCTCCCAATTCTCTCAGAGAGATCCCCCAAGACTCAATAATACTCTCTTCTTGAGCAAGTTTCCATGCTTTAGAATAATGCAGCAGAGACTCCTCTAGGAAAATTTCCGTATATGAGACGTCCGGGGTATTCTTTGCTAACAAATACAAGATCTTTCCTCTGTCCCTCCAAAAAATAAAAGCTTCTGGCCTTAGTTTACAAAGTCTTTCTGCTACGGCCAAACCTTTTTTTAATAAGGTAGGGCTTTGCTTCTGCATTCCCCACGCCAGGTACGCATCAAAGAGTCTCTCTAGAATATCAACAGTCTCTTCATCTTCTAGGGCTGTAAGGAAACAAGAAATCGCGACAGAGAACTTTTCATCATCACAATAATATATAGCATCACAAAGTTGGGTGACTCCAAGAGCTGGAAGCAATTTAACGTTTTCAGGAAACAGTTTTAAGGTTGAAATGATCCTATGTCTACTCTCCTGAAACAGCGCAGGTTCCTCCAGGTGTAGCCCTAAAACTGCTATGCCTACAGCAAGTTCCTTAGTGAGTGCCATTGGGTTAGCAGCTTTACTCTTCAAAAAGGATAGCTTATCCAAACCAGATTCGACATATAGAGGATTTTGGCTAAATATACCAAAAGAGATCAACATGCTTCCCCAGAGAAGCCATAGATCTGCATTCGTAGGGTTTTCTTGAGCTATCTCTCTCAGAGTTTCATTAGCATGATTGAAATGCGCAACGGAGTATGTAAGGCGGAATAATTTTTCTAAAGCCACGGCATAGAGATATCTTCCTTGAGAATACAAAGGTGATACTAATGACTTGTTAAAGGTGTAAAAGATTGCATAAGAAAGAATTGTGATAGCTTCCTGGATGGGTTGCGTGCACCCCGTCCTGTCCCCCCAGGCGATTAGCAGCTCTGCATAATTAATCTGGAATAATGGATTCTTGGGATGTAAATGAAGGGCTTTTTCCAGATGCTTCTTAGCTAAAGTAAGGTGCTCTAGCTCTTTGGACAGGAAATATGCTTGTAAAAAAGCTTTGCCCATGATGTTGTAATTAACAGAGCTTTCTGAGATAGAAGGTGTTGCATTTTTTTTAGTATGCTGAAAATGTGAAGAAACGAGAAATAGATCTAGCTGAGGAAAAAAATTTAGTATTTGTTGAATGTTCTGAAACCCTATCAGGGAGCAATTTAGAAAACTTTCTTGTCTTGTTATTTGATAAATTTCAAAACAAGAAGAAGCGTGAATCAAAGTAACGGTTATCCTGTCATACGTGTCAATAGTATTATTGAAGCGTCTTATGTAGTTTTCCGCATGGCGACATACCGCGTGTAGTATTTTAGCATTTTGTAACTTATATCCTAATTCTTGGCCGAGCTTTATAAAGCACCGAAAAAGCTCTTTTTTGTCTAATTTGTCTAGAGTTGAGGATAAGCTGTGAAAAGTCGCTTCCTTTTCTTCCTCCGATACTAAATCATTTTCCACTAAGTTCCGAAGCTCAGAGATAAGAGAAGCAGAAAAGGATTCTGTATCCTCTTGGATTAGAACGTCTTTAAGAGATGTGGGGCTAGAGGCTTCTTTTTTCATAACCTAACAGCAAAATAAGGACCTAAGTAATCTACTAAAAACAAAGGAATTAATAAAGGTTCTTGTTTAATCAAAGAAGATTCAATATCGAGAATAGGTCATATCAGTAAAGTTCCAGTCAAGGTTGCAGAAAGATATAAGTAGTACTTCACATTGGGTAGACAGGTATATTTATGTTTTCAAAAGATTGCGATGAGGGAACAGTAGCAGAAACAATTTGTCCTTTCTCGAAAAGAAACAAAGCCGTTGGCTGTAGGCACCCCATCAAATAGAAGGAGTGCTTGCTTAATTGACCTTTCTTTCCTCCTCCTTCAAAGACGAAGTTTCTTTCAGGTTTAATTAACCATATTCCTCTCGACCGAATGATGTCATCATTCCAGTCTCTTTCCACGCAACTAATAGCTAATCGACCTGCCAAAGGGTCTATAAATGAGTAAAACAAAGATAATAAGTGAGCTGCCCCGTATCCAGGAGCTCTTAGTATGTAATATAATGATCGAGCCTGTTCTTTGAAAATATCAACGGGACAAAAAGTTAGGTCTGATTTTTGACTAGAAGAATGTTCCCTCACCATCTTATAGACAATGTAGAAAGGTATTATGAGGAGTCGAAAGATGTAATAAACTATTTTGACAATTACCTCTACGGGGATGGCAATCATTTGCAAAACAGAATGAGCCAACCTCATCTCCCCCTCTCTAACAAAATAGTACCCGCAAGCTATGCCAGACCCTTCTTTGTCTAATGTTGATGCGTCTATGTAAGTAGAAAAGACTGGGAAATAATGGAGTTCCTTATTGATAGTGTACGCCCTAACATGGGGTAGATGGATCCATTGCCTGCTAGAAAATGGGTTAATTGAGGTGTTTGTGAAAATGTCTCGCTTATGAATAATTTTTGCAAAAATCAGCATAGCTGAAGTTATGCAATAGAAGGGCAAAGCTACGGCAACGATTAGGATGGGATTGGAAAAAGAAAAAGTTGTAGCTGAGATGAGATTGGAGAGTGAAAGAGAAAAAAATATAGCTACAAAAATTGTTAATGAAACTACGCAGAATATCCTAAATGAATAATCTGCTTTATAAGAGTGTCTTTCTCTTGAAGGAAGGGCAGCTATTCTTGGATGTTTTAGGAACGACTGAAACCCGTTGTTCCAGGACTCTCTGTCAGGGAATCTTTCTGGAGTCATGGGAGTATTGTTGGCTGGAATCCTAACGCTCATGATAAAAACAGAAAAGAATCAGGTAATTAAAAAATAGTTGGGTGAGCTATCATACCTTGGTATTTGATTAACAACAAGATGATTAGAGCAAAAGTTAAGTAGTTTATTGAAATGAGTAATAAGCCCCTGAAACAAACGGTATTTTTATTGATAGCTTTTCTTTTTGGATTTTGTTCAGGGTTAAGTGGTATTCCACAAGTTTTTCTTTTTGCAGATATCGTTTCGAGTCTGTTCATGAGCGTCCTTAAACTTGTCGGAATTCCTCTTGTCTTTCTATCGATTGTCTCCACCCTTTCTAGCTTTAAACGTTTGGACGCTGTTCTGTTCTTGGGAAGAAAAGTTTTAATGTACACTCTTTTGACGACCTTAGTAGCTGCTGCCGTAGGACTGGGTTTATACCTTTTACTCATTCATCCTATGAGGCATGTCCTTGCTGAAAATGCGTATTCAGGAAGTGACGTCGGCCTTACGTCCAGATATCTAACTTTTTTTTCTGACGCATTCCCTAGCAATTTTATTAAACCTTTTCTCGAAGGAAATATTGTTTCTGTTTTTATTTTAGCGGCTCTAGTAGGGATCTCCTCTCTGTTTGTCTCGGACTTTGAAAGAGAATTTTTGCATAAATTATCTACTACTTTGTTTTCCATTCTTCTGAAGATAGCCAAAGGATCTGTTTCTTTTCTTCCTGTTGTTATTGCAGCCTTTTCTGTTTTGTTGGCGAGAGACTTATCTTCAGAAAAAACGGTGAAAGGTCTTGTGTGTTATTTGATTTGTGTTCTCTCTGCTAATTTGATACAAGGGCTGATAGTTCTTCCTTTATTCCTGAAAATTCATCAGGTTTCTCCAATCAAAACGATTAGAGGGATGTTTCCTGCTTTGGTAACAGCATTTTTTTCAAAATCTTCTTCCGCAACTTTGCCTCTGACTATGGAGCTTTCTGAAGAAAATCTAAAGATTCGACCAGAAATTTCTAGATTTTCATTTCCGCTGTGCTCTGTGATCAATATGAACGGATGTGCGGCATTTATTCTTATAACAGTTCTGTATGTCTGTCGGGAAAACGGCATATTTATCTCTCTTCCAGAGATGTTTTTATGGGTGGGAATATCATCCCTAGCTGCTATTGGAAACGCAGGTGTGCCTATGGGGTGCTATTTTTTAAGTTCAGCTCTCCTAAGTTCTATGGGAGTTCCTCTTCATCTTCTGGGATCTATTTTACCCTTCTATGCTTTTTTGGATATGGTAGAGACTTCATTAAACGTTTGGTCAGATTGCTGTATTACAGCAATGGTTGATAAATTTTTTTCTCATCACAGATTGAATTGACTTTTTAGGTAATAGGTACTCTGATGAGTAATTCACGTCGTTTTAGTTCCAGATTTGGATTTATTGTTTCCATGATGGGAATAGCTATTGGAGCAGGGAATATATGGAGATTTCCCAGAGTAGTGGCTCAAAATCATGGTGGAGCTTTTTTAATAGCTTGGATAATATTTCTTTTCGTTTGGTCTATTCCACTAATTATCACAGAGCTGTCTTTGGGAAAACTAGTAAGGTCTTCACCTTTTCGAGCTTTTCCTATTCTCCTTGGAAAACGGTTTGTTTGGACAGGAGCTTTTATAACAGTTGTGACTACTTGTATAGCAGCTTATTACTCTGTAGTAGTTGGATGGGGGTTTTCTTATTTCGTTTATTCTATATTTGGATGCTTGCATAAAGGGGCTGATTTTTCCATCTTATGGGAAAGTTATCAAGATAGTTATTGGCCTCTTTTGGCACATCTGTTTGCCATAGGTATGGCATTTCATATAGTAAAGAAGGGAATTGTTAATGGAATAGAGCGTTGTAATAAAGTTTTAATTCCGGTGTTTTTTGTTTGCCTGCTATTTTTTTTGATCCAGGTTTTGTTTTTACCCAAGGCCGTCATTGGAATAAAAGAGTTGTTTTTTACCGATTTTCGGCAGCTTTTTCATTACAAGGTTTGGGTAGAGGCTTTAAGTCAAAATGCATGGGATACGGGCGCTGGATGGGGGCTTTTGTTTGTTTATGCTGGGTTTGCTAAGCAAAAGGAAGCTGTTGTGTCCAACGGTGTAACAACTGCTGTATTAAACAATGTTGTTTCGTTACTTATGGCCATAATCATTTTTTCTGCAGCCTCTAGCTTAAGTAATCAAGGACTAAGTGAACTTGTTACAGGCAAAGGAAGTTCTAGTTTGGGGTTAACGTTCATTTGTCTCCCATTTTTGTTTACCTGTTTACCAGGCCCTATTTGGTTATCGACCATATTTTCTGCTATCTTTTTTCTAGCTTTTTCCATAGCAGCTCTATCTTCTATGATTTCTATGCTGTTCCTCCTATCAAATTCTTTTGAGGATCTGGGGGTTTCTAAAAAAAAATCCGTGACTATTGCTTCATTTGTGATTTTTATTTTGGGAGTTCCATCAGCTATAAGCACGTCGTTTTTCCTCAACCAAGATTATGTGTGGGGCGTTGCTTTGATTATTAATGGATTGTTTATTGTAGCTGCTGCTTACAAGTATGGTTTCAGAAGATTAATAGAGACCTCTATTAACTCTGCCCCTAAGGATATTCGAGTGGGTCGTAAATTCACATGCTTAGTGAAATATGTATCTCCCCTACTTGGGGCTTCTTTGTTATTTTGGTATTTAGGAGAAAGTTTATTTATAAAAGAGTCCTGGTGGAATCCATTTTGTTTAGGAAGCTTTTCTAATATCCTTTTTCAATGGAGCGTTCCTTTAGTGATTTTTCTTTTTCTAACCCTTACATTTTTGAGAAAATTCAATAAAAATTAAGAGTAGACAATAAAGTTTTTTTCTAATAACCTGTCCCCACTTAAATCGATTATTTCTCTGTGTGAACTCTAGAATCATAGGTTTGTTATGACACATACAGCTCCCAATCCTTATGTCTCTGGTCCTTTGCCGGGAGCCCCTGCTCCTTGGGGTCATCATGATCCGTACCAGTACGGAAGTGTGACTTCAGCGCAATATAACGCTTTGTGCGCCGAAATAGCCAATATTAAGTCGTCTTTGGATGACTGCTGTAAAGGGTCTCATGACTCGAAGAGAAGTTTGGATATTATTCGGGATGAATTGGTTGGTGTTAAGAGTATGGCTTTAGAGTTGTTCGAGGAAGCCAGGGATCGTCGTTCGTCTTCTCAAGAAAGTGGAGCGGGGCCCGATGCTTTGCAGGCTACTGTTTACCAAAATAAACCCACCTGTTGTGAGAGCTTGTCTGCATTATTGCTTACAATTATTGCTCTTGTTTCTATCACTGTGTTGGCGTGTTGCTTAGTGGCCGCTTGTGGAGGGTTTCCCTTGTTAATGACCATTTTAAATGCGTGCTCTTTAGGGGCTATAGTTGCATTGCCTATTTTGGCTAGTGTTTCTTCGACGGTTGCTACGTTAAGTATTTTAGCCACGTATATGATTCTAAACGCTCATTCTTATCGTGTTGAGCTTAGTAGAATGGTTCAAGGAGGAGGCTCTGGTAGTGGAGCTGGGCTCCATCTATAGTAACGGTTTTGGGTAGCGGACAGATTATGACATCAGCAACGGGAAATGTAGGTCAGAGCGGGAAAAAGAGCGGTCTTTTCTTAGAGGAGGATGTTGGAGGAGAGGGCTCTTCTGGAGGGATTGTGAGTCTTCCTGTGGAGGCTCTTAACAAGATGTTGAGTGCGGCTAGGCCTGGAGGGACAGGAACGTCGGGAGGTTTTTTTCTTCCTTCCGGAGCGCAAATGACGTCTGGTCTTCCGCTTTGGACCATTCCCTCTCCTGCTGCCGCTGCTTCCCCTGAGGCGCTTATTCAAGAGATTTCTTTGATTCGGTCGCAGTTGGCTCAGCAATCTGCTGAGCTTAGAGCTGTCAAGGAAGATACTTTTTCAATACGAAAAAATTGCCGTTTCTCTAGGCCCCTTCCACCCTCCTCTTCATGTGGCCCTGTATTTTTAGCTGCCCTTCTGCTAGCTATCACGCTAGTTGCCGTGGCAGCGATAGCTCTTTGTGTATTAGGGTTGGTAGGAATTCTTCCCCAAGT
This sequence comes from Chlamydiifrater volucris, assembly GCF_902806995.1. NCBI lineage: Bacteria > Pseudomonadati > Chlamydiota > Chlamydiia > Chlamydiales > Chlamydiaceae > Chlamydiifrater > Chlamydiifrater volucris. The sequence continues at coordinate 482,289 of NZ_LR777654.1, forward strand.
TACCTGTTTAATGCAGGGGCAAGCTAATCTTGTTTGGACTATTGTAAGCGCTTCTATAGCGGCTATTATTTGCACAATTAGTGTAATTAGTATCAGTCTTTATGCTTCCAAACAGGTTCGGTATAATTCTATTGGGACGAGTTAATTAAAAACTTTTTTTAAATTCAAATAAAAGTTGTGATTTTATGCTTTTAAACATAAAATAGCTGTGTTTCTTTTTTGGTAGGTGTCAGAGATGCAGAAAGCCGTTCGCCTACTGCTGAACTTAGATTTCGGTGGAGAATTTAGGACTGGGCTGTTTCTTTGTCTGGGTCTTGTTTGGGGAATTGGCTGCTACGGAACCCTCACTCTTTCTGAGGGGCTATTCCTAGAAAATGTTGGCGCGAGCAGGTTGCCTACTATTTATTTTTTCTCTTCCGTGTTTTTGTGTGTTTGTTCAGCGTTTTTTCTTTACAACATAACAAAGAAAAGGCTGTCGTCAACCATGCTCTTTGTTATTTCTGTTGCAGGAATGGCCATCTCTAACATGGTAATGTTAGGTTTTTTCTCGTTTGGTTCTCCTAGTAAACTACGTACGGCATTTTTCGTTTATCGTACTTTGTCTTGGAGCTTAACTGTCTTATCATACACAACTTTTTGGGGATTTACAGACCAATTTTTTGATATCCAGGATGGCAAAAAATATTTTTGTATTTTCAATGCGGTTATCTTTTTAGGAGATGCCTTAGGTAGTGGTAGTATCCCTTGGTTTATTAATTATTTAGGAGTTTCTGGGGTTCTCTTGGGATTTATTACCTGTCTACTTCTTGTTTTCCCTCTAGTGATGTATATATCGAGATCTCTCAATGAGCTTTCCGATGATCACCACCACTACTTGGAAACAGAGTACTTCCCGAATTTCTGGCAGTCTATAAAAATTTGTTTTAAGGACAAGTTCACCTTTTACCTCTTAGCTTTTTACTTCCTTATGCAGCTCCTGGCTGTGACTACTGAATTCAACTATATGAAAACCTTCTCTAAGGTGTTTTCTTCTTCAAATTCAGAGTATGAGTTGGTTTCTTTTCTGGGGACTTGCTCATTATGGATATCTTTAGGGAACATGATTTTTGCCCTGTTTGCATACAGCAGAATTGTTAGAAAAATTGGCGTTAGTAACATTGTTATGATTGCTCCATTGTGTTTTCTAAAATTCTTTGTTTTACTTTTGTTTAAGGATTCATTGGGTATAGCCGTTCTTGGAATGATTGCTAGGGAAGGGGTTACCTATGCACTGGATGATAATAATCTGCAATTGCTGATCTATGGTGTCCCTAATAGAGTGAGGAATCAGCTAAGAATAGCTATAGAATCTTTTCTAGAGCCTGTAGGAATGCTATTTTGCTCGTTTCTATGTTTTTTGCTAAACGCCCAAATTAGATTCAGTTTGTTAATAGCCTTAATTGCTACTATCGTAGGATTTGTCTTGCGTTCAGAGTATTCCAAAGCTATTTTTGTTAATCTTTCTTCGCACGTTGTTTTTTGGGGGAAAACCTTAAAAGGGTGGTTAAAACTAATGGCTCCCAAAGAGAAACGTTACATAGAACGTCTTTTTCTTACCAATTTGAAGCATTCAAATGAGAGAAATCGAATGTTTGCCTTCCAAAACATTCTTGGTATGGGGAATAGGAATCTTCTTCCAAGACTTCTAGAAAATATGAACAAGTTTAGTCTACCGAATAAAATCAAAGCATTGGAGATGCTAAAGAGTTCTGTATGGGCCAAGGATCCTTTGACGATAGGGTTTCTTAGAAGGTGGAATAATGCAATTCCTCACCCAGCAATAAAGGAAGTAATTCATTTATACTTTGCTGATCAGTCTTTTCTTTCTCCCCAGTCCGTACTACAAGATCTGAAAGAAGACAATTGTCCATACAGGTTGTTAGCTGCAATCCTTACAGTAAGGAAGTACTATCTCGAAGGCGAATATAGGATATTAGCTGATGCTTTATTAGAAAATTTGCTAAGGTCTTCGGATGAAAATTCTTTGCTGTTAGGACTGACAGTTTTAGAATTTGAAAGAAATCCTAATAACCTGAAAGTAATTTTTAAATACGCAGAACAATCCTCTCCAGAAATTAGATTAAAAGTCTGCAGGGCTATTAGATCATCTATTCGCCCACATCAGAAAGAGTATTTCAAAATTTTAATGAAAATGCTCAAAGAGCCTATGCATCTTGAAGGTACTATCGACATCATGCATGCACTAGGAATCATTTTAGATTCCTCCACAGTGAGAGAATTTTTATTAACAGCTACTAACTTAAAAGCTAAGGCAAGACGATCTGCTGAGCAGATTATCGCGAACCTTTCCGAGGACACTACGGAAAAGTTATTGGAAATATTTACTGATAACACGATGCATAATCGCACAAGAGTGCTCTGCGCTCGGATTTTAAGCAAGGTTTCTCCTGGTTCTTTGAAGGAGAATGCTTATCATATAGTGAAGACGAAGGTGCAGAAAGCGTGTTTTTACGCCTATCATAAAGAGATAATACGACAGACTTACCCAAAATATGATCTTTCCTTGCTTCATCATACACTTCAGTCTAACTACGACTCAGAGGTGAATTTTATCTTGGAAATACTAGGATTTATCGGAGGTGCTGATAAATCTGATATTTTGACCCGAGCCCTTACGGGAAAAAATAAAAAGACCAGGGCTCAAGCTTTAGAATCTTTAGAAAAATGTTGTGATAGCGGGTTATTCTCTCTAATAGAGCCTTTTACCATTCCTGATGGGGATAGACTTTTAGGTAAGAAATTTTTGAAAATGGGAGGTACTCCCCTCTCATTGAAAGAGCTTCTTCAACACATGGAATCGTCTCCGTCTAGGTTAAATAAACTCACTGCTAGGCAGCTCAAGAAAGAATTGTCGGTTATTGATCCTTCGTATAATCCATCGACATGGCAGCAAACGGAAACTTCCGAGGATGCTATAGTTATAAAAGAAAGTTTTTTCCCCATTTGAGTAGGTTAGTATGACTACATATTCTATGAATCTTATCGACAAAGCTTTCCTATTAAAGAAAACCTCCTTTTTTGGTTCTCTCGATATGGATGTCTTATTGGCTATCGCAGATAGAACTGATAATCTCATATTTAAACCTAAATCAGATATTTTTGAAATAGGCCAGCCAGGGTACAGTCTGTATATTATAGCAGAAGGAATTGTGGTGATTAAGGGAGCAGCTAAGGAAATTATTGATGAACTTAAACCCGAAGAGTGCTTTGGAGAAGAAAGCTTATTTAATAATAAATTTAGGGAGTATTCTGCATCGGCAAAAACCTCTGTGCGAGTGTTAGCTCTTAGCAAGGGTCAATTTTTCAGTGTATTAGAAGAATGCCCTTCAGTAGCGCTCTCAATTTTAGAGATATATTCAAAACAGTTCTCTTTTAGGAGCAGAGGATAAAAAAAAGCTTCAAAATCCTTTGAAGCTTTTACTTGTCAATTAATTTCGATATAAGAAATGGGGAGTTATGATTGTTTAGACTGAATGAATTCAATGACATCCCTGACGGTGCGAAGACCTTCAGCTTCTTCCTCAGAAATTTCGAAATTAAATTTTTCTTCGAAAGTCATAATTAATTCTGTTAAATCAAGACTATCCGCGTTCAAATCTTCAATGAAAGATTTATCAAGGGTCACTTCTTCTTTGCTTACTCCGAGCTGTTCTACAACAATGTCTATGATTTCTTCTTGTAAACTCATTTATAATTCCTTTTCGATTAATTATAATTTCACTCTGCGAAAACCTTCCCTAGGTTCCCCTATATTATGAAGTTATTCCTCCGTCAACAGTTATGACTTGTGATGTCACATAGGAAGACCAAGGTGAAGCTAAAAATAACGCAGCTCCAGCTATATCTTCTACGTTGCCCAAACGGGCTAGAGGAGTCATTTTTATCCAAGAAGCTTTCAGTTCTTCTTTTAATGAAGCAGTCATGTCCGTTTGTATATATCCTGGAGCGATACAATTCACTCGGATATTTCTAGAACCTACTTCCTTAGCTAAGGCTTTAGAAAATCCGATAATTCCAGCTTTAGAGGCTGCATAGTTCGTTTGACCAGGGTTTCCTGTTTTGCCTACGATAGAAGTAATATTTATAATTGAACCTGACCGAGCTTTCATCATATGACGGATTGCTGCCGAGCAAGTATAAAAAACTGAAAATAGATTCGTTTGTATAACAGCTTCCCAGTCTTCATTGCTCATTTTCATAAGCAGGTTATCTCTGGTAATTCCTGCATTGTTGACTAAAATGTCTAGGGCTTCGTAATTTCTTAAGAAGCAGGACATAGCGTCTTGAATCTGTGCTGAAGAAGTCACATCCACTTTGGAATATGAAACGCTACCAACTCCCCCTAAAGCAGATAGTTCCTCAACAGCTTTTTGGCATCCGTTTTCATTGGTTCCCCAAATTTCTACTGTCGCTCCATATTCGATAAAAGCTTTAGCTATGCCAAATCCTATGCCACGACTCCCGCCAGTAACTATGGCTCGCTTCCCTTCGAGAAAATTTTTCATAAGCGCCCTTCATTATTTCATATTCGATAAAAACTTCTCTACGCTTTTTACACAACCTATGCTTTGAGTAGGGTGTGTAACGCCAATTAAACTATTTATTCCAGCCAAAACCTTTCCACAACCTACTTCTAAAAACAAATCGCATTTATCGTCCATGGACAAACATCCTTGATACCAGCGAGTTGGGGAAGTTATTTGTCGAAGCAGTTGGGAACGAAAAACTTCCATAGATTCGCAAAAATCCCCAGAGTAGTTAGAAATCACTTTGATAGGAGTTTCTTGAAGATTTAGCTCCTCAAGATGAGGCACAAGGCCCTCCTCCGCTGAACGCATAAGCGGAGAATGAAAGGCTCCAAAAACATTCAATGGGATAACTTTTCTTGCTCCAATTGACTTGAAAACTGTTATAGACTCGTCAATTTTTTCTTTAACGCCAGATATCACAATCTGAGACGGTGCATTGTAATTGGCTACCCAAACATCTCCGATGCTTGCAGTAGTTTGTTCAACGACTTCCGGAGACAAGCCGATAACAGCAGCCATACCTCCACCGGTTTGCAAACAAGCATCGTTCATCAATTGGCCTCTGATCTTTATGAGAGGCAGAATTTTTTCGAAAGAAGCAGCTCCGGAGGCTGTGAGGGCCGTATACTCACCTAAACTAAGACCGGCCGTACAACAAACATTGATATTGGTAAGCGACTTAATCACAGCTAGGGTAGCTATACCGTGAACGTAGATAGCTAGCTGACTATTGACAGTCTCTAGTAGTGTTTCTTTGGGGCCAGAGAACATTAGAGATGAGAGTTTGAAACCTAAAATGTCATCAGCTTTTTCAAACACCTCAGCAGCAACTGGATAAGAGTTTTTAAGATCTTCTCCCATGCCTACATATTGAGAACCCTGTCCTGAAAACAGTAATGCAACTCCCTTATTCATCCTGCGCTATCCCTGCACTTTATTTAAAACAACAGCACCCCAAGAAAGTCCCCCTCCGAAAGCTACCAAAAGAAGATTATCTTGAGCATTTACAGAGTGTTTAGAAAGCAATTCATCCAAAGCTATTCCAACCGAAGAGGCTGCTGTGTTACCATACTTGCCTACAGTTTTGAAGACTTTTTCTTCATCAATTCCAAATCGCTTGGCTATGGCATCAATAATTCGTTCGTTGGCTTGATGGGGAACCAGCCAATCTAAATCGTCTTCTCGAAGGCCTGCTTTTTCTATGCACTCCTTAGCAGCAGACTCCATACGTCGTACAGCGTGTCTGAAAACTTCTTTTCCCTCCATGGTTATGTAATGAAGATCTTTCTCAAGAGTCTCCTTTGATGCGGGTAGTTTACTTCCCCCTGCAGGAAGACTAAGAAGATCCGCCATGCTTCCGTCAGCGCCTAGGCATACGTTAGAGATGCTTAAAGAGCCGGGTTGTTCTTTCCCGATGATTGCTGCGGAAGCTCCATCTCCAAATAAAACACATGTGTTTCTATCTCTGTAATTAACGAAAGAAGACAATTTGTCGGCTGCTATCAATAATACGTTGCTGTACAAGCCTGATTCAACATAAGCCTTAGCCACAGAGATCCCATACAAGTAGCCCGTACATGCAGCCAGGCAATCAAATGCCGGAATATCTTTCATATTCAAATAATCTTGAGCCAAAGCTGCACAAGCAGGAAAGATATAATCTGGAGCTGATGTTGAAAAAATGATGCAGTCAATGTTTTCTTTCGCAATCCCTGCTTTTCTTATAGCTTGTTCAGCAGCCCGTGCCCCCATTGAGGACGTGCTTTCATTTTTTTCTGCTATTCTTCTTTCTCTCATTCCTGTTCGAGAAATAATCCACTCATCAGAGGTGTCCACTATTTTTTCTAAATCTGCGTTAGATAATACCCTCTTGGGAAGGTAGGAACCTGTTGCTAATATTGCTGCCCTTATCTTTTTCACAAAAAACCATCTAAATAGAAAAAATAGGAGTATACTAATAGAGGAGTTTATACTCTAACCTTTATTTCAATCTCGACGAACTCTACAAGATTTGTTAACCTGTGAGTAGCTCCTGTTTGTATGTGTAAAATAAAATTATGATTAAGTACCCAGAGTATTTGTTTAGGTTGATCTCTGCTTTAAAAAGATTGCCCGGAGTTGGTTACAAAACCGCAGAGAAGCTTGCTTTCGAAATGTTATTGTGGCCAGAAAGTAAGTTGCAAGAGATATCGTCTGCTATTCATGATGTTTCTGAGAGCGTGTCTTTTTGCTCTGAGTGCTTTTGTCTAAAGGAGGCTTCGGAAGATTGTTCTTTCTGCACAGATTCAGACAGGGAATCTGAAAAGCTTTGCGTGGTAGCATCTTGTAAAGATGTTTTTTTGTTAGAAAAGGCAAAAGTTTTTCGTGGTAACTATCATGTTTTGGGATCTTTGCTCTCGCCTATTACAGGGAAAAAACCTGAGCTTATTCGGGTGCAGATGCTAAAAGAAAGAATACAGAAAAAAAACTATAAGGAAGTTATTATCTCTTTTGATGCCACCTTAGAGGGGGATACTACAGCCATGTTTATAAAAGAAGAACTTATGGAATGTGGTGTGGTTATATCCAGGTTAGCCCTGGGAATTCCTATGGGGTTATCATTTGATTACGTGGACTCCGGGACTCTGGCCAGAGCCTTCTCCGGAAGGAATTCATATTAATCTTGCGCTAAAAGCTTTTGTTTTTCTAAGATCTCGCATTTGGCTGGGTTGCTACCCTTCTATTTGGCCCAGCCGGGTGTGAGCGCGTCTATTGTCTGGCAGCAGGTCTTAGGTTTGTTGTTCTGGGGGTTTGCGCCACTTGAAAGTCGCATTGAGTGATTGCTCTATAGGTGTCCCATACATGAAAGATAAGCGTAATTTTTTACTCCTGTTAGTTTTGCTTCAATCTTCCATAACAATGTCTGCAGGGCAGATTGTTGGGGATAATCGTTCGGTGGTTGATAAGGTCGAGATTGTTGTCGAAGGTAAGCGAAGTAAGTCTAGGTGTAAAACTCCTGACATTAAGGTTAAGGAGGGGTCGTTATTTTCTCAGACAGAGTTTGATAAAGACTTAAGAGACTTATCTAAGGATTATGATCGAGTTGATCCTCAGGTTTCTTTTTCGGAGGGAAAGGCCTATGTCAAGGTTGTTCTTGTGGAAAAGCCTGTAATTCGCAAGATAGAGATCATTGGAAATAAAGAGTTTTCTGACTACAAGATCTTGCGCACACTGCAAATTTCTCAGGACGCCCAGTTCGAAAGGGAGAAGTTTCTTAAGTCTTTTGAGATTTTAAGAACGTCCTATCTTAAAAGAGGATTTTTTGAGTCGGACCTCTCGTACGAGCTAGATCACGATGAGAGTCAGGGTGTCATCGACATTAAAATTAATATTAAAGAAGGTGTTTGCGGTAGGATTAAAAAGCTTAAACTTTGTGGTCTGACGAGGTCGGAAAGAAATGATGTCCAGGAATTCATGGTCACCAAGGCTTATAGCCCGTGCTTCAGCTGGTTTACTGGAGCCGGGTTATACCATCCGGAAATGATAGAGCAAGATGCTTTCGGAGTTACGAACTATCTTCAGAACTTGGGTTATGCTGATGCTAGGGTTGATGTGCAGCAAGAGACTGATAGCAAAGGAAATATAATACTTTGTTTTGACGTGCAAAAAGGACCCAAATATAGACTAGGGCATGTTCATGTAGAAGGATTTGCTTGTCTGCCTAAAAAAGCAGTAGAGAAGCAAATGTTGATAGGATCTGGAGATTTGTTTTGCTCAGAAAAGATTTGGACGACTTCCCAAAAAATTAGGGACTTGTATGCGAAATACGGTTACATTAATGCCAATGTAGAAGTTTCTTTCAGTTTACATCCCTCTCTCCCCGTCTACGATGTTTGTTATTCTGTTGTGGAAGGAGAACCTTACAAAGTTGGGTTGATTAAAATCACGGGAAATACAAGAACCAAGCAGGATGTTATTTTGCACGAAAGCTGTCTGTTTCCTGGCGATAGATTTAACAAATCGAATTTAGAGGAAACAGAACAGCGGTTAAGGAATACGGGATATTTTAATAGCGTTAGTGTTTACACGGTTCGATCTCAATTAGATCCCCTAAACGTTTCAGAACAGTATCGAGATATTTATGTAGAAGTTTCTGAGACGTCTACTGGAAACTTGGGATTGTTTTTGGGTTTTAGCTCTTTGGACAATTTGTTTGGGGGGATAGAGCTCTCTGAAAGTAATTTTTATCTTTTAGGTGTTCGCAACTTTCTTAGTGAAGGTTTCCGTTGTTTGCGAGGTGGTGGTGAATATCTTTTCCTAAAGGCAAACTTTGGGGAAAAGGTTACCGACTATACTCTGAAGTGGACAAAGCCTCATTTTCTTAATACTCCTTGGATACTCGGAGTAGAGTTAGATAAGTCCATTAATAAGGCCCTGTCCAAAGATTATGAAGTAGAGACGTACGGCGGAAATGTTAGTACGACATATATCATCACCAAAAATCTTCGTTACGGTTTGTATTATCGGGGTAGTCAAACGAGTTTAGAACGTAAAAATAGACAAGACCAGGTAGGTCCGGATCCCTCGACAAACAAAGGGTTTGTTTCTGCTGCAGGAACTAATTTGATTTATGACTCTGTCACTCCCCCAAGGAATCCTAAGAATGGAATTCGAGCGAATATAAATTTTGAGGTCTCTGGCTTAGGAGGGACTTACCATTTCACGAAGTTGAAACTTTCTGGATCGGTTTATAGGCAGCTAACAAGAAAGGGGGTTTTAAAACTTCGGGGAGAAGCTCAATTTATTAAGCCATTCAGTGATACCACGATTGATGGAGTTCCTATAAGTGAAAGATTTTTCTTAGGAGGAGAGACCACTGTTAGGGGTTATAAATCCTTCATCATTGGGCCTAAGTATTCGGAAAATGAACCTAAGGGAGGACTTACCTCCTTACTTCTCTCGGAAGAGTTTCAGTATCCTTTAGTCACACAGCCGAATGTGAGCGCGTTTGTGTTTATGGACTCTGGTTTTGTTGGTTTAAAAGAGTATAAGATAGATCTTAGAGACTTGAGAGGAAGTGCCGGATTTGGTTTGCGGTTTGATGTAATGAATAATGTTCCGGTTATGATGGGCTTTGGATGGCCTTTCCGACCAACGGAGATATTTGATGGAAAAAAAATCAATGTTACCCAGAGGTTCTTTTTTGCTTTGGGAGGAATGTTCTAAATCAGGTTCTATTGGGTTTGCTGCCTAAAATTGGCTTTTAACAAATTTCTAGATTTTTAGGATTGTATGAGAAAGATATTACCTATCACCCTTCTTATTAGTCTCCTTGGAATTTCGTCTTATGGCAATGATTGCAAGATAGGCTACGTTAGCTTAAAAAAATGTATTGAAGAGTCTGAGCTGGGCAAAAAAGAAACAGCAGAGCTGGAGACGTTAAAGAAGCAGTTTGCATCTAATGCTGAACAGATGGAAAAGGAGCTGTCATCTCTTTACGAAAAGCTTCAAGACGAAGATTACATGGAAAGTCTTTCTTCTTCAGCGACTGAAGAGTTGCAGAAGAAGTTTGAAGAGCTTTCTCAAGAGTATAATGTCTATCAAAATCAGTCTTATCAGCTGCTTAATCAGCACAATTATAGAAGAGTGCAGAAATTGATACAGGAAGTTAAAGTAGCTTCAGAAAAGGTCCGTAAAGAAAAAAGATTACAAGTGATCTTTAATGAAGAAGCTATTTTAGCTACGTCTGAGAGCTATGATGTTACTGATGAGGTAATAAAAGCTTTGGATTCCACAATAGCTTCACACAAATAATTTAACCCTAGTTAGTTTTAAGGATAAAAAATGAAGTCTTGCTACACCTTGAAAGAGTTGGCTGAGATTTGTGGACTGCAGTTACAAGGAGATCCAAAGGTTGTGATCTCTGGTGTAGAAGAGATAGAAAAGGCCCAGGGCCATCAGATTGCGTTTATTGAGAATGAGAGGTATCGGCGTTTCTTAGGCAAAACTCAGGCTGGAGCTATTATCATTTCTCCTCAAGAAGCTTCCAAATCAGTAGGGATGTCCAAAAACTTTCTAATTAGCTCTACCCCCTCCCTCTCTTTTCAGCAAGTCATCGAATTGTTCATTTCTGAAGCTGATAATGGTTTTTCAGGCGTTTCTTCTGAAGCCACTCTTCATGAGACAGTTACTGTGGGAAAGAATGTAACTATAGAACCTCAAGCCGTCCTTAGCAAAGGAGTGGTCATTGGAGATAATTGTTTTATTGGGGCAGGAAGTTTTATTGGCGCTGAAACTGTTTTAGGAAACAATTGTAACATACATCCTCGAGCAGTTATTAGAGAGCGGGTTACTATAGGTAATAATGTGCTCATTCAATCCGGAGCTGTGATAGGTTCTTGTGGTTTTGGGTATAGCCTAGATAAATCTGGGAATCATGTTCATTTGAAACACCTGGGGCGGGTGGTTCTTGAAGATAATGTAGAAGTTGGTGCAAACACCACTATTGATAGAGGGCGATTTAAAGAGACTATCATCAAGCAGGGGACAAAGATTGATAATCTTGTCCAGATAGCCCATCAAGTTGAAGTGGGAAAGCACTCTATTATTGTGTCATTGTCTGGTATTGCTGGCTCGACAAAAATTGGAAATAGAGTTGTTATCGGCGGACAATCTGGTATTGCTGGACATATTTCTATTTGTGACAACGTTATGCTGATGGCGCAAACAGGGGTTTCCAAAACTATATCTTCCCCCGGTGTTTACGGAGGAGCTCCGGCAAGACCTTACGAGGAAATTCATCGAATTATAGCGAAAACCCGCAATCTTCCAAAGATGGATGCCAGGATTTGTCTTCTCGAGCAACAGCTAGAGGATATAAAGCAAAAAGTGCATTTTTTCAATCCTACCGAGTAATCGAAATGTTTTTTTAATTCTCGTATTTAAGAATCGTATTCGTTTTTGAGGGATTCATTTTCGTAAATCATTATAGATGGTAAACTTGAGCCTGCTTTTGATAGTCCTCTAGTTTTCTTTATCAAGAGTTGTAAGCTTATTAGAGTCTCTTCTGTGAGTGACTTGGCTGCTTCGTTTAGTTTGTTAGTCTACTCATTAATATATTTCCCTCCCCCCCCCTATGAAACAAGGTGTTTCTAAACCTAATTCTTCTTTTCAATGTGATAAAAACTATAGTCAAACTCTTGGATTAGTTTCTGGAGTAGCGTTAACAATGCTCGGGATAGTAGGTATCCTATCCACTTGGTAAAAGAAGCTGGGCCTCTCCCTTCTTTGAGAGCGGGAGCATAGTCAGTCGGAAATCTAAATATTGTTTAAAATTATCTTTAATTGCAGAAATATCAAAAATTTTATCCGACAAGGATAAGTTCTAGGGCTATTGTTTCTTTTTTGTCTCTCTCAAAACAGTCTTTTGGCACCGTTAAAAAAAAACTTACAATTCTTCTTAGTGAATTAAACTTGTCTTTTGTCTTTCCGCTTTTTATACTCAGCACTGTTGTTTAAGAGGTTTTTTCTAACGAATGGACAAAACTTGTAGTTTATCAGATATGCCTGCACTCAATGTTTCTTCTCAAGATTCTACAGTAGAAACGGTTCGAAGTGTTTTAGAGAGTTTTGGAGTGCCTGCTTGCTTGGATATGCTCAAAGATATGATGAGAATCAGAGAGTTTGAGACAAGAGGAGAGGCTGCTTATTTGGAAGGATTGGTTGGAGGTTTTTATCATTCCTACAGTGGTGAAGAAGCTATAGCGACGGCAGCTGTTGCCGCGGGTGGAAAAAACCACTACTTCTTCGCTTCGTATCGTTGTCATGCTGTAGCTCTTCTTTTGGGAGTATCTATTCCTTCCATGGCAGCAGAGCTTCTCGGAAGATCTACGGGTTGTGCTTTAGGGAGAGGCGGTTCCATGCATATGTGTGGTCCGAACTTTCCAGGAGGATTTGGCATTGTTGGAGGACATGTTCCTTTAGCTATGGGAGGGGCTTTTACTAGCAAGTATCTTGATCAAGGAAAAGCTTCTCTGTGTTTTATTGGAGACGGAGCTGTAGCTCAGGGAACAGTTCACGAAACTTTAAATTTTGCCTCTTTACACGATCTGCCATTGATGCTTGTTATTGAAAACAATGGCTGGGGTATGGGGACGGCCCTAAAAAAGGCCATTTCTTTGTGCCCCATTGGTGAGAGCTTGTCCTTTCCCTATAAAATAAAATCGGTCACGGTCAATGGATTTGACTTATTTAATTGTTTATTGGGATTCAAGGCTGCTTTTGATTTTCTCCAAAAAGAGAAAAAGCCTTTAGTGGTTGAATGTCTGTGTTCTCGTTTTCGTGGGCATTCTATTTCTGATCCTAATTTGTATCGTTCAAAAAGTGATATGCAAGAAATCTTGAAAAAGGATCCTATCTTGCATGCCAAGGAACTTTTTGTTAAGGCTGGAGTTTTGTCAGAACAAGAGTTTGAAAAGATGCGTAAAGAGTGCAGAGAAGAAGTAGTAGCAGCGTTTCAATCGGCCAAAGAGGCTCCATACCCTTCCCCTGCTCAATTAGAGGAGGGTGTTTATGCATAGAGAAGGCAAGATTTTGACCATCCGTGATGCGATAAGAGAAGCCATTGACGAAGAAATGGAAAGAGATCAGGGTGTTTTCGTTATAGGCGAAGAAGTTGGAGAATACAATGGCGCTTATAAGGTGACCAAGGGGCTTCTGGATAAGTGGGGGCCCAAGCGTATCATAGATACTCCTATTAGTGAAGCTGCGTTCTCAGGGCTAGCTGTCGGAGCTGCTATGACTGGTTTGAGACCTGTCGTGGAGTTCATGAGTTGGAATTTTTCATTTGTAGCCGCGGATCAAATTATTTCTCATGCAGCAAAAATGCACTACATGACCGGAGGTCTTTTTTCCGTCCCTGTAGTTTTTAGAGGGCCAAATGGGGCTGCAGCACAAGTTTCTTGTCAACATTCCCATTGTGTAGAAGCCCTATATGCTAACTTGCCAGGGTTGATTGTTGTTGCTCCTTCAAGTCCCTTTGATGCCAAAGGGCTGCTGAAATCTTCCATACGGAATAATAATCCTGTCCTTTTTTTAGAAAATGAACTCATGTACCACGTCGAAGGTGAAGTTCCTTCAGAAGAATATTTAGTGCCCATTGGTCAAGCCAAGATCATCCAAGAAGGTTCGGATTTGACTATTATAACTTACAGTAGAATGGTGTCCATTGTGAGGGAAGCTGCCGATCAATTGAAGAAAGAAAAGGGTTTATCTATAGAAATAATAGATTTGCGCACTATAAAGCCTTTAGATGTCTCTACAGTACTGTCATCGATTAAGAAGACAAATAAGTGTCTTGTGGTGGAAGAGGGGCATTACTTTGCTGGAATAGGAGCAGAAGTGAGTGCTACAATCATGGAGTTTGGGTTTGATTACCTTGATGCTCCTGTATTGAGGGTGTGTCAAAGAGAAACGCCTATGCCTTACTCATCAGCTTTAGAAGCTGAAACATTACCGAATGTTTCGAGAGTTAAGGATGCCGTTAACAAAATTTTAGGGTAAAAGCTCATGCTGACGTTGTTGAATATGCCGAAACTCTCCCCTACTATGGAGAGGGGAACTATTGTGAAATGGCATAAGAAGAAAGGAGAAGCTGTCAAAGCTGGAGAGGTTCTTTTAGAGATAGCTACGGACAAGGCCGTATTAGAGCATACGGCCATAGATGATGGTTTCGTCAGGGCCCTTCTTGTTAATGAAAAAGATAAGGTTACTGTCGGTTCCCCTATTTTGGTTCTTTCCTCTGATCCTGAAGAGCCATGTGATTTAGAACAGCTTTTGCCCAAGAAGCCAATCAGTGATAGCTCACAGAATCCAGCTAGTAATGAAGTTGTTGCTGATGCGTCCTCCTCAGTTGGCATTCAACAATCTTCCATCACTACGTCTTTTATGACCTTTGCTCCGGAACCAGCTTTAACAATCCCTTTCAGTATTCCGAAAGAGGGTAAAATTTTAGCTTCGCCTTTGGCTCGTTCTATAGCTGAGAAAAAAAATTTAGATTTATCTAAGGTTAGAGGTAGTGGCCCTGGAGGAAGGATTTTAAAGAAAGATTTGGAAAGTGCTCCGCAGAGGGGGCCTCTCGGTTTGTCCTTGTCTATGGAAAAGCCCGTTTATCCAGGTTCTTATGAGGTCGAGGATCTCTCTCCAATGCGAGAAGCTATCTCTCAAAGATTACAAGCTTCGAAAAATTCGATTCCTCATTTCTATGTTAGACAGAAGATTAATGCTTCTGCTCTAATGATATTGAGAAAGCAATTATCAGATGAGGGATTAAAATTTTCCTTTAATGATTTTATTTTAAAGGCTTGCGCTATGACGTTAAGGGAGTTCCCTAACGTCAATACCGGTTTTGATAGTGTAAACAACCAAATTATTAAGTTTTCCACTATAGATATTTCTGTAGCTGTCTCTATAGATAGTGGGTTAATTACTCCCATAGTGAGATGTGCCGATAAGAAAGATTTATCAATTGTATCTTCTGAGGTAAAGAGTCTAGCTAGAAAAGCCAAAGCAGGTAAATTGCAAGATCATGAATATAAGGGTGGGTCCTTTACCCTTTCGAATTTGGGCATGGTAGGCATCACGGAATTTACGGCTATCATAAATCCCCCTCAGGCGGCTATCCTTGCCGTCGGCGGCATGGAACAAGAGGCTATGATAGTTAATGATCAAGTTGTTCCCGGAAATGTTTGTCATTTGACTCTATCCGTTGACCACAGAGTAATAGATGGTATGGAAGCAGCGCTTTTCATGAAACGATTGCAACATTTTCTGGAATGCCCAGCGCTACTCCTTTTGGCATAAACAACTTTTGCCAGGCCGTGTTGTTCTGCAAATTTGGGGTTTCCAGAGTGATGTCAACTGTTGGCCTTTGTTATGCAACTATGACTGGGCTTTGAAGGGCACATGCCAGATGTTACTGGCGTAATCTTTAATGGTTCTATCGCTAGAAAAATATCCCATACCTGCTGTATTATAGATAGACTTTTTTGTCCATTCGGTTGGTTTTTTAAAGAGTTCTGATGCGAATTTATGGGCTTGGTCATAGGAATCAAAATCAGCCAAAACGAAGTATGGATCCCCTTCATTCAACAATTTATCTACAATTGGTTTAAACAAATCTTTCTCGTTCGGAGAAAAGAATCCGTTATTAATAAGATCTAATATTTTTTTTACCTTGAGATTGCTGTTATAAATGCTTTTTGGGTCATAACTAGGCTTCATTGAAGCAATTTCGGATTCTGTAAGCCCGAAAATGAACATATTTTCACTTTTTAGATAGTCTTTCATTTCTATATTGGCCCCATCCATAGTTCCTATGGTCAAAGCTCCGTTCATGGCAAACTTCATATTGCCTGTTCCTGAGGCTTCCATGCCAGCTGTTGATATTTGTTCTGATAATTCGGCTGCAGGGATAATAATTTCTGCCATGGATACTCTATAATTAGGAATAAAAACTACCTTAAGAAAATCTGATGAAGATGGATCACTATTAATAATATCAGCGACGGAATTAATTAATTTAATAATAAGTTTTGCAAAAAAATATCCTGGTGCAGCTTTACCTCCAAAGATGATTGTTTTCGGAGTGGGATTGGGATTAATGTTTTCTTTGATATCCATGTAATCCCCTATTACGCGAAGAATATTTAACAATTGCCTCTTATATTCATGGATTCTTTTTATATGGCAATCAAACATGGAGGAAGGATCAACAGTGACTCCTATTTCGCCAAAAATGCGTCTAGCTAGAGCACCCTTGTTTTTAGCTTTAATGCCCCCCCATTTGTCCCTGAAAGCAGAATCATTGGCCATAGGATGTAATTTTTCTAGAATAGACAAATTTGTTATCCAACCATCTCCCAATATCTCCGTTAATAGGTCTGATAACAAAGGGTTACAAAGGGCTAACCATCTTCTAGGTGTTACTCCGTTTGTGACATTGGTAAATTGACTTTTATTAATGCTAGCAAAGTCGGAAAATAATGTGGTCCGCAGTAGTTCCGAATGAAAAGCAGAAACTCCGTTAACTTTGGCTGATCCAACGATAGCTAAAGTTGCCATACTTATCTGTTTTTCTGTTCCATTTTCTTCTATGATAGAAAGGAATTTTTTCTTTTGTTCATCATTCGGAAAATTTTTTTCGACTGTCTCCATCCATCTGGCATTAATTTCCTGAATAATTTCTAAGTGTCTAGGAAGAAGTTTAGAAAAGAGCCCTATAGGCCAACGTTCTAGCGCTTCCGGAAGGATAGTATGATTTGTATAATTAAAGATTTCTTTGGTCATCTTCCAGGCATTATCCCAAGGCATTTCTTCCCTATCAACCAAAATGTGCATCATTTCAGCTATCCCAAGGGCTGGATGAGTATCATTGAGTTGAATTGAAACTTTTTCAGATAATTTCTCGAGATTTATATACGTTTTAGTATACCTACGAAGAATATCTTGAATTGTTGATGATATTAAAAAATATTCCTGTTTCAATCTTAATTCTTGTCCTTCAGAGATAGAATCGTTTGGATACAAGACCCTAGAAATATTCTCAGACAAGGCAATGTCTTCTATAGCTCTGATGTAGTCTCCATGATTAAAATAACTAAACTCAAATCCTTGAGGGGACTGGGCTTGCCATAACCGCAATGTGTTGACAGTATTGTTGCCATATCCCGGGATAGGCACATCATAGGCCATTGCCAAAACTTCGCTAGTGTCCGTCCATTCTGCTATGTTTTTTCCTCTTTCATCTGTATAATGGACAACTCTTCCGTAAAACTTCACGGGATACAAGTACTCCCCCCTGCATATTTCCCAGGGGTTTCCGTACCTTAGCCATTCATCTGGCGCTTCTACTTGATAGCCTTCAATGATTTTTTGGTGGAAAATCCCGTAATCGTAACGGATGCCGTAACCATAAGCTGGAATCCCTAATGTTGCCATAGAATCCAAAAAACACGCAGCCAACCGTCCTAACCCACCGTTCCCTAATCCAGCATCAGACTCCATTTCAGTAAGTTTATCTAAGTCAAATCCTAACTGTTTTACAGATTCGCGAACTATATCTAAGAGACCCAAATTAAATAAGTTAGACTTCAAACTTTTTCCTAGAAGAAATTCCATGGAGATATAGTAAACTCGTTTAGAATCTTCTTTGTAATATTGGCTTTGAGTTTCTAACCACCCTTTTGCTAGCCATTCCATTACAGTTTCGGATATTGCAGAAAAAATTTCTCTGTTAGAGGCTGTTTCTAGTTGTTGGACAACTCCTAATTGTAATCTGTTTAGTATGGCATTTTTCATACTCTCAACAGAAACAGATGTTCTGTCAAAACTATTTCCTTCCATATCTGAAAATCCCCAATTAAAATAGCCGTGACTTCGTTAGCGTATCTTCTATTTATTAGATTTTTCCATTTATTAATCGGGGAATTTTTTAATGTCCACCATTATCGGTTGGATATTTTTAAGAGAGAAATGATCAAATTTATTAATTATTCTACTTTTATTTAAAAAAATCTTTTTTGTTTTTGGAAAAATTCTTAGACTATACCCTTCTACTTTCGAACAATGGTGTTGTTATGTATGCTCATGGCTTTGGAAGCAACAGAACATCTACAGGAAGACTTAATATAGTTACCATAGAGGATGTTAATAAAAGGGATAGGCCTGTTCCTCGTTATTCTGACCAAGCTGCTAAGGCTTCTCTGGCTATAATGAAAGAGTTGCAACGAGGGTCTTTTGTGGGTACGGGGTTATTTGTCGCTAGCGCTATCTTGGAAAGTGTCTTGTCTTTGTCTTTACTTGTAGTTATGGGGATAACTTGTCCAATGACCAGCTACGGAGTTGTCTTGTCAATGATCATTGCTACAGTAATTTTTGTTGAAGCCATTCTTAGACTAATCATTTCTGCATCAATAAGCGCGTCAGCTGTCCGCAATAGTGATAATGCATAAGCAGCGGACTGTTATTACTCAGGAGGCGTTTCTCCTGAGACGTATTCTAATTCTTTGTGTCCCGAAAAAAGGGATTGAACGATCTCTTTGACGCTTAGGCTTGCCTCTCTGTCTCCAGACTCTAATGCTTTGGATATTAGTCTAATAGATGAAATCACCGTTGAATGATCTCTGGAGAAAAGTTCTCCTATCTTGACATAAGAAAGAGAGAGGTGTGTGCGGCAAAGGTACATGGCTACTTGCCTAGGAAAAACGTACTCTCTGGATTGCGATCTTCCCAAAATATCCTCTGTAGAGATCCCACTGTGATTTGCCACAGACTGTATAATTTTCTGCGGAGTAAGCCTAATTTGCTCAGCTTCGGCTAAGAGGTCTTTCAAGAAATACTTGATATCTTTTTCATAAAGAAGTTGTTGGGAGCATTTTCTATAAGCAACTCGCTTTGACAATAGGCTAAGGGCATGAAGGATACTTTTAACATTTGAAACGAGCTCTTGGATAAGAAATTCTACAGAACTCTCGTGCAAACGAACAAAAAGTTCTTGAGACTTACTGTAAATAAACTTTCTTAAGCCATCTTTAGCTAAAGGTTGCACTGGAATAACAATTCCCCATTCAAATCGGCTTACTAAGCGTTCTTCCATAAATTTGAGATCCCCAGGAGCATGCAAGGAAGAAAGCATAATTAGCTTGCCTTCAGTATGTAAAGAGTTGAACGTGTGGAAAAATTCTTCTTGGGTAGCAGCTTTTCTGGAAAAAATTTCAATATCTTCTATAAAGAGAGCGTCCACTTTTCTATAGAAGGAACGGAACTTTTGCATTTCTCCCGCACGAATAGCTGCAACGAGATGTTCGGTAAACCTTTCAGCTGCAACAAAGAGGACCCTCTTGCCATATTTCTTTAATTCATGTGCCACAGATTGCATTAAATGCGTTTTCCCTGATCCCTCAACACCAAAAAGATAAATGGGATTAAAAGGAAATTCTGTTCCTTCAGGAGATGGTAAGCCAAAATTTCTTAAAATTCGAAAAGCCGGTTCATTTTCTGGCGTTATTAAGAATTTTGCAAATGTTTTATTTTCATCCAACTCTTGGTCTTTAATAGAAAAAAACGAAGATTGCGCATCATAAATAGGAGGTAGTTCTCTTCCCTCTCCGCTTTTTTCCGATGAAGAAATGTGTACCCTAATAGCTTTTCCATTATTGTTTACGAATTGAGCTTTAACTTTATGTCGGATATGTTCTTCGAACCAGGTGAGCTGGAAAGAATCACTGGCTTCTAAGTACAAATTGCAAGCATCAAAACAAGAAACCTTTAAAGAACGTAGCCACTTATCTACAATTTCTTTACCTATCTCTTTATCTTGTAATAAAAGAAACTCTTCCCAAGCTCGCATACTAAACTCTTCTTATTAATTCTTTCCTTATAGCTTGTATAGGCTATAAACCCGAGTTTAAATTATCGAAAATGTCCTCTTTTCTTACTTAAAATGACTTCGTTTTTTATGTGCTTCCTATCCAACACTTTATTTGTGGCCCACTGTTGAGCTATTCCCAAGACAGTTGAAGACAACCAATAAAGGTTCAATCCTGAAGGGAAATTATAGAACATGACAGTAAAGAGAAGAGCCATCATTGTGCCCATGGCTTGTTGCTGTCTTTGTTGCTCAGTAAGTTCTCCTGGTCTAGATGTAGTAGAAAGCTTCTGTTGGGCAAACATGACTATTCCCAAAATTATTGGTAGAAGATGTATTTGATTGCCTATCAAAAAGACAGGTGTTTCCCAAGAAAAGATGACATCCGGAGCTGTTAGATTATCTATCCATCCAGGTATGAAGGAGGCGCCCCTGAGTAAGAAGGAAGATTTTAGTAAATCAAACATAGCTATTAGAAAGGGCAACTGTATCAACATGGGGAAGCAACCCATTAAAGGATTAACTTTATTCTCTTTATACAGAGACATAATTTCTAATTGAGCTCGTTTGGGTTCATGTTTGTATTTTTTCTGGATTTCTTGGATGTATGGAGACAACTTTTGCATACGTCTCATAGAACGTAGAGACCAAGCATTCAAGGGATAAAGGACTATCTTGAGAAAAACTGTCAACAAAATAATAGATATTCCCCAAGATCCTGTGAGAAACTTAAAGAACTTCATTACCAAAAATAGTAGTCTGGCAAAGGGTTCCGAAATGAAACCAAAAATGCCTTTAAAGACTAAACAACTCCTATATTCTGGATTTCCTCCCGATGCATTTCCAAAAGTTTCATCTATCCTAGACAAAGTAGGCTCAGCTAAAGGCCCTGCGTAAACTCTAAATGACGAAGTTTTGTTGTCAGTACTTAAAGGCAATAAAAATTCATAACCGGGGTATTTTGAAGCTGGGTATTGGTTGTTTTTCTTATTTATTAAAGATAACTTTGTTATAGCTGTAGACCCAGGCACGTATACGCTGGCGAAACTTTTTGGGGAAAATCCTAAAGGAGTGATGATTATACCGAAGTACCCATTTGAGTTAAGAACCCATTCAGGGTGGGTACTAGAAGACAACAATATGGAGGACTTGGCTTTAGGTAATTTGATTTTTTCTAACAATCCCTGTCCTTTCTTTATTGTTCGGTACTTTAATGTGGGAACAAAAGCTCCGGACATAATCTCTACTTCAGGAATACCAGAAGTTACCCATATATTTGCGTTGCCATAATGAACATTTATGGCTACATTGAAGCAATATGGTTCATTAATAGGGTCTCTGGGTAAGGAGTAATTTTTTCTTATTTGCCCGTCGCTACTCTCAAGAACTAATTGGTTACTTGTAAATTCTACTACGCGGAAGAATGATGCCACTTGATGATCAAAATTCTCTCCAGACACCAAATTGAAAGACTGATAGCGTTGAGGTAGAGCTTTGTCTGCGTTGTCAAGGCTTCCTCTTCTTAAGAGAGGGTAATAACCACCAACTTCTTCTGCTACTTTTTTCTTGTCAAATCCTATGGAAGAAAAGCCAGGGAATGATGCTTCAGATGGGTTAGCCGTTGCCAGAGCTCTATCGGTCTCTATCTCATTGACAATGCTAAGTTTATTTCTGCCAGAGGCTAAAGGTAAATTAATCCCTTCTATGGCTCCACTTTTTTCCGAGATTACTAACTGAAGGTAATCATTTTGTAAAACATAATGGTTATTAGACCCAATGCCGGTATGGCTATTATTCAAAACCACAGCCCGAGTCATGGGCAAGTCTAAATGGACCAATCTTTCTTCGATAGAATCGTATACACCTAGAGGAAGATAATCGGTTCCGGATCGCCAAAAAACTAAAGATGTTCCTAAGATGGAAAAATCGTTACTGAAAACCCTCCCCTGCTTATACCTCCCGGGGAATACGAAAGGATCCCTGTCATTCCTAAATTCTACAATGAGGACAGGAATTTCTGATTCAACACTAGGAAGAAAAACCTTCCCCATGTCTACGATCGAATTTTTAAAAGCACTATTTTCGTAAAGAAGGACATTAATACCGCGAAAAGCATAACTTTTTCCTAAGTATCCCCAATCTTTCCCTCCGCAAGATAGAAAAGGTTCCGAATTGGAATCGTTGCTCAAGGTAAGCATAGCATTCCCTAAAACAACTGCCTGACGATTTGTACTCTTCTCAGAGTTAGTGTGTTGTTTCCAGGAAACTATTCCTAACCCCGAATGTTCTAACTGTGAAAGAACAGACGTGGTCGTTTCCCTTTGCTTTTCCGCTACTTGCTTGTATCCATTAAACTCCTTATAACCGAAGAAAAGTTGACACCCGATGAAAGAGGCACTAACCAGCCCTACAAATAAAAAAACCCGTTTACTCATCCAAAAACTCTCTAAATCCAAGAAAAGAAAATATCACACTAATGATTTATCACCCAAACAAGAATCTGAAATAATTATTAACCTTTTTCGACAAACTCTATTTAGATAAATAGTTTCGGACAATTAAGTGTCGAAAAACCAAAATAACGCCCAAAAAAAGAAATGGAATAGACAGGACTTGTCCCATGGTTAGCAAAGAATTCTTGGAAAGAACTATTCCTTGGTGAGACTTAAGAAATTCAGAGAGAAATCGAATGAGAAAGATACCTAAAAAAGTAATCCCCGACAAAAGTCCCTTCCCTATTAGATCAAGGTTTTTATAACTTATCTTTTGAAGGATAAAAAATAAAACAAGATAGCTTACACCTTCATATAGCTGGACAGGGTGTCTAGGAATTCCTGCTAGAGAATCTACGGGATTTCCAAAAGCTACGGCCCACGGGAGATTTGTAGGAATCCCTGTTATTTCTTGATTTATAAAATTTCCTAACCTGATCATGAAAGCAGATACTCCGGAAGATACGCAAACTACATCAAGAACAAAGAGGGTACTAAGGCTAGGGATCTTTTTACGGTAAATACGGGTGAATATGGGGATCCAGATTAGTATTCCTAGAACTCCGCCGTGGCTAGCTAATCCCCCGCGCCATACTTTAATTATTTCCATAGGATGTTTTACGTAGTAAGGAAATCCATAACAAAGGACATAACCTAATCTAGCTCCAATCAAAACGAAGAATATAGCGTACAAAATAAAAGCTTCAAAAGCGGCTTGCACATCTTTTTTGTTACAACGATGGTTTGAGGTGTGAAGTGCTTCGGCCGCAAGATGTGCCGCTGAAATATAAGACAGGAACATACCAAAAGAGAACAATACCCCGTACCACGTTAATGAAACGTTCCACTTTTCTGAAAGAACAATGGAGTTGGGTGGATTCCAGAATAAGACAGATAAAATCATCGGAGTATTCCTGCAGAGTTAAATTTTTAAGGAACGAAAAGGAAATGCTGTGTTATAAGCTCTTCGTTTCTTAGCACACCATTTTATACAATGTCTTCTAATAAAGATAAAATTTTAATATCTATCCCAGGATTTCTTTGGTTATTTGGAGGGATTAAATTGACCAAGGGGGCTCTTCTTCTTTTCGTTAATGCTTCTCCTGATGACTTCCCTATTTATGGCCTTTTGGCTGTTTTAGCTATTCTTTTAGGTAAGGTGAAGTTTCGTTTCTGTCTTTACAAAGCAGTTGAAAAGCAGTTGTTTATGGCATGTAGCGTGCCCGATAAGATTTCTGGTAGTGAATTTTTAAGAAACACTTTTTTATCCAAAAAAATGGCAATTATATTTTTTATTGCAGTTTCTTCGGCCGTGTGCTGTGGTCAAATCACACACTTCCCAACGCTATTTTTTATAAGGTTTACTGTAGGGACAGCTCTTCTTAGAGCGGCTTTTGCTTATCTGACACCTATTTCTGCTGGGAGGTATCCTTTGTACTAATGATGACGCTGCAAAACATCTTGGGAATAGGCACAGATATTATAGAGATCAGAAGAGTTCAAAGATCAGTTAATAGATTTAGAGAAAGATTTTTAAAAAAAATCTTTACAGAAGAAGAGCTTTTGTATTGTTTCTCTCTGCAAAATCCCTTCCCTTCTCTAGCAGTTCGGTTTTCTGCCAAAGAGGCTGTAGCAAAGGCTGTTGGAACAGGGATCTCCAAAGAGTTAACTTGGAGGGATATTGAGATTCAAAAAGCGAAAGGCAAGCCGATAATCCGTTTGAGAAGAAAGTTCTTAATCCACGGCAAGACCCCCGAATTCCATCTTTCTCTGAGTCATAGTAAAGAGTATGCTATAGCCACGGCTATAGCATTTATTGCTTTATAATTTTCAATTAATTCAAAAAAGCCTCAGCTTCAAGGGCAGCCATACACCCGCTCCCTGCGGCAGTGATCGCTTGTCGGTAGATTTTGTCTTGAACATCTCCCGCTGCAAATACTCCTTCAACAGAGGTTTTTGTTGTCCCGGGAGTCGTCACTATATATCCTTGGTCATCCAAATTGAGGGCTCCGTTGAGAAAAGCTGTATTAGGCTGATGTCCTATAGCAAAAAATACCCCTCCTGCTTCGAAGATTGTTTTTTCTTTTGATACATTGTTTGTTATTTCTACAGAACGGACGATGCTATCTCCTAGTACAGAGGAAACTTCAGAGTTCCAAAGAATAGTTACTTTAGGATTGTTGTGTAGTTTCTCCTGCATAACCTTGGAAGCTCTCAAAGAGTCTCTTCTATGAACTAAATAAATCTGCTTCCCATATCTCGTAAGAAACAAAGCTTCCTCGGCCGCCGAATCTCCTCCTCCTATGACAAACAAATTTTTTTCTTTGAAAATTGGAGCAGCTCCATCACAGACAGCACAAGCAGTAACCCCTTTTTGCCAAAATCCATCATCCCCTGCTCCAGGAATATTTAATCTTTTGGCGGATGCTCCGGTGGCGATTATGCAAGAATCACAGGTATATACCTCTTCGCCGGAATAAATTTTGAAAGGAAGTGCAGAAAAATCAACAGAATCGACATCCTTAGGTAGGACCCGTGTTCCATATGTCTCCGCTTGTTTCTTCATGGATGCCATAAGTTCCGCCCCAAAGACTCCTTCAGGAAACCCCGGAAAATTTTCTACTTTTGTCGTAGTCATGAGCTGCCCGCCAGCTATCCCTTGTGAAAACCCTTCAAATAAAACAGGTTGTAAAAGAGCCCTAGAGGCATATATTGCAGCGGTATACCCCGCTGGTCCGGATCCTATAATAATAATTTTTGAATGATTCATGCGTTCTCCACAACCAGGTTTAGATAAAGCGTTTGCAAAAATACAAACTTTAAAGAAAATGAAACTATTTTTTAAGGTAAATAGAATAAAAAATTTGTCGAAGAAGGCAGCCCTTGCCTTTTTTAAGGTTTATATTTACACTGTCTCTTTTGACTTTTGCAGTTTTTAGGAGAATAACAATAAATGCCAAAACAATCCGAATATACCTGGGGGTCCAGTAAAATTCTTGACGACGTCGATTTCCTTTCGAGCGATATGCAGGAGTTTGAAAGTCTCCTTTACTCAAATCACGGTATTAAACACGAAGATAACGAGCCTGAAGAGAAGATTTTGCCTGGAGCTATCTTGAGGGGCGTCGTTGTTGATATCAACAAGGACTTCGTTGTTGTTGATGTTGGGTTAAAATCTGAAGGCGTGGTTCCTATGGCGGAATTTGTGGACTCCTCCGAAGGGCTTGCCTTAGGTGCTGAAGTCGAGGTCTATCTGGATCAAGCTGAAGATGATGAGGGGAAAGTAGTTCTTTCTAGAGAGAAGGCCACACGTCAACGCCAGTGGGAGTATATCCTAACTCACTGTGAGGAAGGTTCTATCGTTAAGGGGCAGATCGTCCGTAAAGTTAAGGGCGGATTGATGGTTGATATTGGAATGGAAGCGTTCCTACCCGGCTCTCAGATAGATAACAAAAAAATTAAGAATCTTGATGACTATGTTGGCAAGGTTTGTGAATTTAAGATTTTAAAAATTAACGTTGAACGAAGAAATGTTGTTGTTTCTAGAAGGGAACTTCTTGAGGCAGAGAGAATTTCTAAGAAAGCGGAGCTGATTGAGAAAATTGTTGTCGGCGAAAGGCGTAAGGGAATTGTCAAAAATATTACTGATTTTGGTGTTTTCTTAGACTTAGACGGTATTGATGGACTACTTCATATTACAGACATGACTTGGAAAAGAATCAAGCATCCCTCTGAAATGGTGGAGTTAAATCAAGAGCTCGAAGTTGTGATTCTTAGTGTTGACAAAGAAAAAGGTCGAGTAGCTCTTGGTTTGAAGCAGAAAGAGCATAACCCTTGGGAAGATATTGAAAAGAGGTATCCTCCAGGGAAGCGTGTGACAGGAAAAATTGTGAAGCTTCTCCCCTACGGAGCCTTCATAGAGATAGAAGATGGAATTGAGGGGTTGATTCACGTTTCTGAGATGTCTTGGGTGAAAAATGTAATAGATCCTAGTGAGGTTGTAAATAAAGGTGATGAAGTTGAAGCTGTAGTTCTTTCTATTCAGAAGGATGAAGGGAAGATTTCTCTCGGTTTGAAGCAAACTGAGCATAACCCATGGGATAATATAGAGGCAAAGTACCCTATTGGATTGCAAGTCCAAGCTGAAATCAAGAATTTGACGAACTATGGGGCGTTTGTTGAGTTGGAGCCTGGTATTGAGGGGTTGATTCATATCTCTGATATGAGTTGGATAAGAAAAGTTTCCCATCCCTCAGAGCTCTTTAAAAAGGGAAGTAAAGTAGAGGCTGTGATACTTTCCGTAGATAAGGAAAGTAAAAAGATTACTCTGGGAGTGAAGCAGTTGAGTTCTAATCCTTGGGATGAGATAGAAGAAATTATTCCTCCAGGTTCCGTAGTGACGGGAGTTGTAACTAAAATTACAGCTTTTGGAGCGTTTGTTGAACTGCAAAATGGGATTGAAGGGCTAATTCACGTCTCTGAGCTTTCTGATCAAGCCTTTTCCAAGGTGGAGGATGTTGTCTCTGTAGGAGATTCCGTTACCGCTAGGGTTCTGAAATTAGATCCTGAACATAAGAAAGTTTCTTTGTCTATTAAAGAGCAATCCAACAAGAGTAGCTCTGCTTTCGATAAGGATAACATCGTTATAGAGAATCTTTCCGATAGCGATTCGGATCAAATCATAGATGACGAGGAGGAGCTTTCTTCTGCGAAAAAAGGTAGAAAAAAGAAAACTAAGTAGTTGTATTGTTTTTAGTGCTCGAGGGGCTTACAGCCCTTCGAGTACAGTTTGTTGTAAAATATGTTCCTTACCCAGGGAGACAAATGAATAAAGATCTTGTGGCTATCTTCGATTATATGGAAAGAGAGAAAGGTATCGATCGTTCCACTGTTATTGGGGCTATAGAAGTCGCTTTAAAAACAGCTGCGAAGAAAAGCTTAAGAGATGAAGCTAATGTATCTGTGAATATCAATGCTCGAACGGGAGACATAGAGGTCTTCTGTGAAAAGGAGATTGTGGATGTTTGCAAAAATCCGAGTAAAGAAATTTCCTTGGACAAGGCTAGAGAGTATGATCCTGACTCTGAAATTGGTCAGTATATAGATGTTCCTTTCTTTTCTGAGAGTTTCGGTAGGATAGCGGCTCATGCGGCAAGACAGATAATCAGTCAAAAGTTGCGGCATGCAGAAAGGGATGTTATTTATGAGGAATACCGTCATAGAGTCAATGAAATCATCTCAGGTGTCGTTAAGCGTTTTTCTAAAGGATCAAACCTAATAGTTGATTTAGGTAAAGTTGAAGCGCTCCTGCCTGCTAGATTCTATCCGAAAACTGATAAATATAAGGTTGGCGATAAAATTTATGCTCTTCTTTATGAAGTGCAAGAACTCGATAACGGAGGCGCAGAGGTTATTTTGAGTCGCAGCCATCCGGAGTTTGTCCGTCAATTATTTCAACAAGAAGTGCCTGAGTTGGAAGAAGGAGTTGTTGAGATAGTAAGAATAGCTAGGGAAGCTGGTTACCGAACCAAGTTGGCTGTTCGCTCTACAGATCCTAAAACAGATCCTGTAGGGGCTTTTGTAGGAATGCGAGGGGTTCGGGTAAAAAATATCATTCGAGAATTAAACGAAGAGAAAATTGATATAGTCAACTATGCATCTTCCTCTGTCGAAATGTTGCAAAATCTTCTGTTCCCGATAGAAATCCAAAAAATAGCAATTTTAGAGGATGATAAAGTTATAGCCATCGTTGTTAATGATTCAGATTACGCGACGGTTATAGGGAAAAAAGGTATTAATGCTAGACTCATCAGTCAAATACTTGGATATGAGCTAGAAGTTCAAAGAATGAGCGAGTACAATAAGCTTTTAGAGATCCAACGACTTCAATTAGCTGAATTTGAGAACCCAGAATTGGATAAGCCTCTAGAAATGGAAAATATTAGCAAGTTGGTGATCCAGAATCTAGTGCAGGCCGGATATGACACTATACGAAAGGTTTTGTTAGCTAGTGCTAGCGAACTTGCCGCTGTCCCTGGAATTAGTTTAGATCTTGCTTATAAAATTCTTGAGCAAGTCAGTAAACATGGAGAACATAAAATTGACGAAAAACCTAAAACTGAAGATTAAAAATTCAAAACTGACTAAGGCTGCCGGATTAGACAAGCTTAAAGCAAAACTTGCTCAGGCTGGTTCTGAAATAAAACCTCAAGAAGAGAAAAGTAGCAAAATTTCTCGAAGTAAAGCGGCTAAAGTTGTCCAAGACGGTTTCGATGCAACATCTCCGCTTCCTTCTGCTGAGTCGAATTTTGGAGAAAGCTCCTCTCCTCGCCGTATTCGTGCAAAGTCGAGATCTTCATTTACTAGTTTGGAGGAATCTTCTTCTGTTCCTGATGATTTGCCTGCTTCCTCTTCCGAATCTGAGGTTGTTTTAGAAACACAAGCTGAAGCTTTTCTCGAGATTAATCCCGAATCGACTGCAGAAGAAATGTCTTCGAAAGAACCCGAGTCTCATACAGAAAGTTTTGAAGAAACTGAAAATCCTTCTCAAGAGGATACAGTCGAGGAAGTTATAGAGGTTTTAGCTCCACCCATAGACTCAAACAAAAACGAAGAGGAGGCTGTAGCTCTTGAATCTTCTCCTGATCCAAAGCCGGCTAAAGTTACAATTAAATCGAAGTTTGGTCCTACAGGTAAGCATATTAATCATCTACTGTCTAAGACTTACAGCAAAAGCGTTGACACAGATAAAGCGGATAAATCAGAGAAGTCTTCAGTAAAATCTTCGACCACAGCAAGTACGGAAGAAAATAGCTCTCACTCCCCTATAAAAAAGAGTGAGCCATCCTCCTCTGGGTTTGGAAATAGCAATGGTAGAGGTTTTCTCAGAAAAGACTCAAAAAAGTCTATGCCCGAATTTAGGGATGGCAGAAAAAAATCTACGGAATCTGTTAAGTCTTTTTCCGGTAGAGACCGGT
Source organism: Chlamydiifrater volucris (assembly GCF_902806995.1). Lineage (NCBI taxonomy): Bacteria > Pseudomonadati > Chlamydiota > Chlamydiia > Chlamydiales > Chlamydiaceae > Chlamydiifrater > Chlamydiifrater volucris. The sequence continues at coordinate 511,750 of NZ_LR777654.1, forward strand.
ATGGATTAAACGAAAGCAACGATGATGATAAATGGAGAAAGAAGCGTATAAAGCAAAAGAAGTCCTATGAAGATCACGTTGTGCAACGCCCTACTTCTATTAAAGTTCCCCTTCCTATTACAGTGAAAGATTTGGCGGCGGAGATGAAGCTTAAAGCTTCGGAGCTCATCCAAAAAATGTTTATTCATGGGATGACCTACGTCGTGAATGATGTTTTAGATGATGAGACTACCGTTCAATTTATTGGATCCGAGTTTGGATGTACTGTAGAGATTGATCACTCTGAAAAAGAAAAAATTCAAGTAGTTTCTAATTCTGTCAGGGAAGAAATTAGCGGCACACCCCCCGAAAAGCTCAAAACAAGGCCTCCTGTAGTAGCCTTCATGGGGCATGTTGACCACGGAAAAACTAGTTTGATAGATGCTTTGAGAAAAAGTAATATTGCTTCAGGTGAAGCTGGAGCAATAACCCAGCACATGGGAGCTTTCCGTTGTTCTACTTCTGTAGGAGATATAACTGTTTTGGATACTCCGGGACACGAAGCCTTCTCCGCTATGAGAGCTCGCGGAGCCGAAATTTGTGACATAGTGGTTTTAGTAATAGCTGGAGATGAAGGTATCAAAGAACAGACAACGGAAGCTATTCAACATGCTGTAGCGTCTGAGATCGTTGTAGTTGTCGCCATTAACAAGTGTGACAAGCCTAATTTTAATGTTGAAAATGTGTACCGACAATTAGCGGAGTACAATCTTCTTCCTGAAGCATGGGGTGGAGCTACGGCCACAGTAAATACTTCAGCCAGAACTGGGGAGGGTCTCACGGATCTTTTAGAAATGTTGGCGTTACAAGCCGAAGTTTTGGAATTGAAGGCCGATCCAAGTAATAGAGCTAGAGGATTAGTTATTGAGTCTGAGTTGCATAAAGGATTAGGACATGTGGCAACGGTTCTAGTTCAAAACGGAACCCTGAAAGTTGGAGATTCTTTAGTATTCAATGATTGTTACGGGAAAGTAAAGACTATGCATGATGAGCATAACCTTTCCATGAAAGAAGCTTCTCCATCCACGCCTGCACTAATTACTGGACTTTCTGGTATTCCTAAAGCTGGGGACCCATTCGTTGTAGTAAAAAACGAAAAAACAGCTAAGGAAATTATTGAGGCTAGAATTGCTGGAAAACAAAGATTTGCTCTTCAGCAAAAGCGCAATTTATCTTTTGATGCTTTACTGCAAAACAGAAAAGTTTTGAAGCTCATAATTAAAGCAGACGTTCAGGGTTCCGTTGAGGCTCTTGTAAGCTCTATAGCGAAGATAAAATCTGAGAAAGTAAAGGTTGATATTGTCTCCACAGGAGTTGGAGAAATTTCAGAATCTGATATTCGCCTTGCCGCAGCATCTAAAACGACTATACTAGGGTTCCATACTTCGATAGAAAGTCATGCAGAGCCCCTTATTAAGAGTCTCGGAGTCCGAGTAAAGCTGCATGATATTATCTATCATGCCATAGACGATGTAGAAACTATGATGGCAGATTTATTAGATCCTATCACCGAGGAGAAGCCCTTGGGGTCTGCCGAAATTAAGGAAATCTTTAAGTCATCTCAACTAGGTTGCATTTACGGATGTTTGGTTATTGAAGGTAGTGTTGTAAGAAATCAAAAAATCAACTTGGTTAGAGACAAAGAGGTTGTGTGGAAAGGATCCATATCCTCATTGAAGCGAGTTAAAGAAGATGTTAAAGAGGTTAAAAAAGGTCTTGAGTGCGGAGTGCTTCTCGAAGGGTACGGGTTGGCTAAGGTAGGAGATATAATTCAGTGCTATGAGATTATTTATCATCCACAAAAACTATAGTAGCAGTAATCTTTATGACAGAGAGTAGAAGATTGAAAAAAGCTAATGCTTTGCTTAGAGAAGCTATAGCCCAAGTGATCCTTAAAGAAGTTCAACATCCGAAGATTTCTAATGAGTGGGTTACTGTCACTAGGGTTTCTGTCTCCCCTGATATGCATTCGGCCAAAGTATACGTTTCCATTATGCCCAATTCAAAAAATAGTTCAGAGGAGACTTTAGAAGCATTAAATGCCTCTTCGGGGTTTATTGCTTGTAAGGCATCTAGAGGCATTGTTCTTAAGTATTTTCCTGAACTAGATTTTTATCTAGAAGACATTTTTTCTCCTCAAGATCGCGTTGAGGAGCTTTTATGGAGAATAAAAGAAGAAGAAAGGCTATCCCCTCCTGCTTTAGATCAAACAGATGAAGTGTTATGAAATTAGTGACCGATCTTAAAGAAGGCATTCTTCTTGTGAATAAACCCAAGGGGAGGACTTCTTTTAGTCTCATTCGTGCTTTAACAAAACTCACAGGCGTAAAAAAAATTGGCCATGCAGGCACCTTAGACCCTTTTGCTACAGGAGTCATGGTCATGCTTTTAGGAAGAAAATATACTCGTCTGTCAGATAAACTGCTTTTTCAAGATAAGGAGTATGACGCTGTTGCTTATTTGGGCACTACAACGGATTCTTACGATTGCGATGGAAAAGTGGTTGGTAGATCTAAAAAAGTTCCCACTTTACAAGAAATTTTGAAAGCTTCCGAGTCTTTTCAAGGAGAGATTCTTCAGCTTCCACCCATGTTTTCGGCAAAAAAGGTTCAGGGTAGAAAGCTGTATGAATATGCGAGAAAAGGGATTGTCGTTGAAAGGGCTGAGTGTAAAGTACGGGTTTCCTTAAAAGTTATAAACTATGAATATCCTAGGATATTCTTTTCCGTTTCTTGCAGCAAAGGCACCTATATTCGCAGTATTGCTCATGAGTTGGGTAACATGTTGGGTTGTGGAGCTTATTTAGAGGAGCTTTGTAGGTCTCGGAGCGGGAATTTTTTGCTGAAAGACTGTATTGATGGAAACCTTCTTGACAATGAGGGTTTTGATATTACCCCTCATTTGGTAGACGTAAAAGAAGAGCACCTGACATACAGAGACTCTTTGCAGAACCCATAAAGGTTTTTCTTCCTTTTAATTTCTAGCGTCTCTCGATGCTATTTAGTTATGTAGGAACAGTACCACATCTCCATCTTGAACGATATAATCCCGACCTTCAGCTCTTAGCTTTCCATTCTCCCTGGCGCCAGATCTTCCTCCGTATGTAATCATGTCCTCCATAGACACAACTTCAGCTCTTATGAATCCTTTAGAAATATCTGTATGAATAGCAGCTGCTGCATCAGGAGCTTTAGTTCCTCTAGAAATAGTCCAAGCTCGAGTTTCTATAGGCCCTGTAGTGAAGTAAGATATAAGACCCAAGGCGTCATAAGTAGACCGGACTAACCGCGTTAATCCTGATTCTTTCAATCCCAAAGACAATAACAATTCGTTTGCTTCCTCTTTAGGCAATGCTGAAAGTTCCTCTTCCAAACGAACACAAATAGGAATTACAGGAGCCCTTTCTTCAGATGCAATTTTCTTGACTTTCTCCACATATTCATTAGAAAGTTCCCCTAGAGAATCTTCATCAATGTTAGCTACGTACAAGATAGGTTTCTTTGTCAAGAATGGATAAGGTTTTAGCACTTCCCTTTCAATATCACTAAGTTCTAGGGTCCTTACTGGCTGCTCACTTTCTAAATGTTTTAAAACTTTTTCTAGGACAAACAACAGAGCCCCTGGCTCCTTTTTTCCTTTCGCAGCCTTTTCTGCTTTGCCATATATACTCTGAGCAGAAGAGAAGTCAGACAAGATAAGTTCGAGGTTAATAGTCGCTATATCGTCTTCTGGGTCTATCTTTCCTGCAACATGGGTAATCTCAGTGTTTTCAAAACATCTTACCACATGGGCTATGGCATGCGTTTCCCTAACATGAGATAAAAACTTATTTCCCAACCCCTCCCCTGAAGCAGCCCCCTTAACAAGTCCCGCAATGTCCACAAATTTTACATCAGCATAAACGATTTTTTCACTATTACTTATGCTAGCTAACCTGGATAACCTTTCGTCTTTAACGGAAACAATTCCAACGTTGGGATCTATCGTACAAAATGGGTAATTGCATGAAGCTATGCCTGCACCTGTCAACGCATTAAACAACCCGGACTTTCCTACATTTGGAAGACCCACAATTCCACATTCGGTATGGCTCACCCACTACCTCCTTCAGAGATTGATACCGATAAAAATAAAACGAAACTATACACTAAGAGTATATATTATTTCACTCGCATCCTTAGGCTTAATTCCTTTAACAGCGAAATTTTGATAGCCTAGAGGATCAGCTTGTTTAAAAACCCTTCATTAAGGTAACTTCCAGTTTATTCGTTAGTGACTAAAAAGTACGCTACTTTACGACGTATCAGTAGGATATTGGCGCAGTTATGGGTGAAAAAACAGAAAAGGCGACGCCAAAACGACTTAGGGATGCAAGAAAGAAAGGTCAGGTAGCGAAGTCTCAAGATTTTCCTTCCGCGGTTACTTTTATAGTTTCCATGACTACGGCCTTTTATTTGGCCAACTTCTTTTATGAACAATTGGGCTCTTTTCTGTCTTCGGTATTGATACAAGCTCCTACGAATCACGAACCCAGAGTCACGCTATTCTACCTTCACAAATGTTTGCTTTTAATATTAACGACTTCTCTGCCTCTGTTAGGAGTTGTATCTGTTATTGGATTACTGATAGGTTTTTTAATCGTTGGTCCAACATTTTCTACTGAAGTCTTTAAGCCAGACCTAAAAAAGTTTAATCCCATTGATAATCTCAAGCAAAAATTCAAACTCAAAACTTTTATTGAATTGATGAAGTCTGTGCTAAAAATCTTTGGAGCAGCCTTGATATTGTATTTCACGATAAAGGGAAGGGCAGCTCTCCTCATAGAAACTGCAGGGATTTCTCCTATCGCATCTGCCGAGATTTTCAAACAAATCTTATTAAAAGCTACAACATCTATAGGTATTTTTTTTCTCGTAGTTGCTGTAGCAGACCTTGTGTACCAAAGACACAATTTTGCTAAAGAACTAAAAATGGAAAAGTTTGAGGTAAAACAAGAGTTTAAAGACACAGAAGGTAACCCCGAAATTAAAGGCAGAAGAAGACAAATAGCTCAAGAAATTGCTTATGAAGATTCTTCATCACAAATTAAACACGCTAGTGCAGTAGTCTCCAATCCTAGAGATATTGCAATCGCTATAGGATACATGCCAGAAAAATACAAAGCGCCTTGGATTATTGCCATGGGAGCTGACTATAGAGCGAGAAAAATTATAGAAGAGGCTGAAAAATATAATATCCCGGTCATGAGGAATGTTCCATTAGCTCATCAACTTTGGGAAGAAGGAAAAGAGTTGAAGTTTATTCCAGAATCCACGTATGAAGCTATTGGGGAAATCCTCTTATACGTAACCTCTCTTAACGCGCAAAACTCTAACGCTAAAGATCTTAACAAAGACGACGATTGATGAATAAGTTACTAAATTTTGTTAGTAAAACCTTCGGCGGGGAAGCCGCTCTTAATCTAATCAACAAGTCAAGTGATTTGCTGTTAGCTATTTGGATGATTGGCGTCGTCTTGATGATCATCATCCCTCTACCTCCAGCTATTGTGGACTTAATGATTACTGTTAACTTGGGGGTTTCAGTTTTCCTATTGATGGTCGCTCTTTATATTCCCAGCGCGCTACAACTATCTGTTTTTCCCTCATTACTTCTCATTACCACAATGTTTCGGTTAGGGATTAACATTTCTTCCTCGAGGCAGATTCTGCTAAAGGCTTTTGCGGGTCATGTTATCCAAGCCTTTGGGGATTTCGTTGTTGGAGGAAACTACGTTGTAGGATTTATTATCTTCCTAATTATTACAATTATTCAGTTTATCGTTGTCACCAAAGGTGCGGAGAGAGTTGCTGAGGTCGCTGCTAGATTCCGGTTGGACGCGATGCCTGGCAAACAAATGGCGATTGATGCGGACCTTAGAGCTGGAATGATAGACGCTTCTCAAGCCAGAGACAAGCGTGCCCAAATTCAAAAAGAAAGTGAACTTTATGGAGCCATGGACGGAGCTATGAAGTTCATCAAGGGAGACGTTATTGCTGGTATCGTGATTTCGTTAATCAACATTGTTGGTGGGTTAGTTATTGGTGTTACCATGCACGGCATGGATTTAGCTCAAGCGGGTTATGTCTACACTTTACTGTCTATCGGAGATGGTCTGGTATCTCAAATCCCTTCCCTATTGATTTCTCTTACTGCCGGTATTGTGACAACAAGGGTTTCTAGCGACAAGAACACCAACCTTGGAAAGGAAATTTCTTCGCAATTAATCAGAGAACCTAGGGCATTGCTAATAGCGGCTTGCGCTACTTTAGGCATAGGATTCTTCAAGGGATTCCCCTTATGGTCCTTTGCAATGCTAGCTCTCCTCCTTGGATTTTTTGGAATTGTCCTCTTGGCTAAGAAAAATAACGGAGCTAAAAAATCTGCCTCAGGGGCTGCGGGTTCAACCACTGTTGGAGCTGCTGATGGATCTGCAGTAGCTGGCGATAACCCTGATGACTATTCTCTTACTCTTCCTGTTATTTTGGAACTTGGAAAAGATTTATCTAAATTGATCCAGCAAAAGACAAAAAGTGGTCAAAGTTTTGTCGATGATATGATTCCCAAAATGAGGCAAGCTCTCTACCAAGACGTTGGTATTCGTTACCCTGGGATACATGTACGAACAGACTCCCCTTCGTTAGAAGGTTATGATTATATGATCCTTCTTAATGAAGTTCCTTATGTTCGAGGAAAAATTCCTCCTAATCACGTGCTCACTAATGAGGTTGAAGAAAATCTATCCCGTTACAACTTACCTTTTGTTAATTATAAGAATTCTGCTGGTTTACCTTCCACCTGGGTTAATGAAGATGCTAAAGGGATTCTGGAGAAAGCCGCTATTAAATATTGGACTCCCCTAGAGGTGATTATTCTGCATTTGTCTTACTTCTTCCATAGAAATTCTCAAGAATTCTTAGGTATACAAGAAGTAAGATCTATGATGGAATTTATGGAACGGTCTTTTCCTGACTTAGTTAAAGAAGTTACCCGTTTAATTCCTTTACAGAAGCTTACGGAAATTTTTAAGCGACTTATACAAGAACAGATTTCTATCAAGGATCTGCGCACAATTTTAGAATCCTTAAGTGAATGGGCTCAAACGGAGAAAGATACTGTATTACTTACGGAATATGTACGCTCTTCGTTAAAGTTATATATCAGCTTTAAGTTTTCCCAAGGACAATCAGCAATCTCCGTCTATTTATTAGATCCTGAGATAGAGGAAATGATTCGTGGAGCTATTAAGCAAACATCTGCAGGGTCCTATTTGGCGTTAGATCCAGATTCAGTAAACCTTATTCTAAAATCCATGCGAAATACTATCACTCCTGCACCTCCAGGAGGTCAGCCCCCAGTAATGTTGACAGCAATTGATGTTAGAAGATATGTAAGAAAATTAATAGAAACTGAATTCCCAGATATCGCTGTTATTTCTTATCAGGAAATTCTTCCGGAAATTCGTATCCAGCCTTTAGGAAGAATTCAGATTTTCTAGAGTTCTTTTTGCTGTCAACTTCATTAAGGGGGGCTAATGAGTGCATCAGGCGGAGCTGGTGGTCTAGGTGGGGCTGGCGCTGTCAACGTTTCTGCAATAGAAGCAAAGGCTGCGGCAGCTGATGCAAAAGAGGTTGTTGCTAATCAAGAAACTTCTGAAATGAGTATGATTACTGCTAGTCAGGATTTAACTAATCCAGCTGCAGCAACAAGAACTCGTAAAAAAGAAGAAAAGTTTGAGTCTATAGAAAACAGAAAGAAAGCTTCTGCTGGCGAGGAGAAAAAAACTAAGTCTACAGAAGAAAAAGCTGGTGAAGACTTAGCGGATAAAACGGCTGCCAATAACCCTGAAATTTCTGCTAAAGACCTTCGTTCTCTAAAGGAAGGTATTAGTGACGACTCTTCTCCCGAAGACATCTTAGAAATGGTCAATGAAAAATTTTCTGATCCTGTTTCTAAGATGCAGGCTTTGGAGTATTTGGATGTGACGACTCCTGCTTCTCAAGGTGCTCTAAAATCTGCCATTTCCAGAGCTAAAGAACAGTTTTCTAACGAGAATCGACGAGAAATTTCTGGTGGAAAAAACATTCTATTTGCTTCTCAGCAATATGCAGAAGCTCTAAATGTGTCGCCCTCTGGATTACGCTCTTTATACACGGAGGTCACTGGCGACACTCATTCTTGTCAGCAATTACTTGGAATGCTTCAAGACCGGTACACATTTCCTGAGATGGGCAAAGTAACTAGCTTTCTTTTGAATGGCATGTCTGCTGATATGAAATCTTCAGGTCCTTCCATAGCTCCTGCTAAGCTTCAGGTAATGATGAACGAAATTAAAAATCTCCAAGCTGTTCTAACTTCTTTTGATTTTTTTGAAGCTAGTTTTCCTGCCATGGAAAACTCTCTCAAAATGGAGGGAGTTCCTCTACCTTCGGATTTAAATTTTGTAAAAGTTGCTGAAGGATTTCATCGAACTGTTGGAGAAAAATTTCCTTCTATGTCGAAACTACAAAGTGAAGTTCAGGGATTGGTTGGCAACAATATAGAAGCCCAGTCAGCCATTTTAAATTTATTTTTCCAAGGGTTAAACAAAACTTCCCCTAGGCTCTATCAAACGGCAGAAAAAAGAACACAACTAGCGACCGTTATTACAAACACATTAGACGCTATTAATGCCAATAACGATGATTACCCGAAGCCTACAGATTTTCCAAAACCTAAACCATGGTCCTAACCAATTGGAGGCATTTTTATGCAAAGTCAATTTGAGCAACTGATGGAAGAATTAGGAAAGGAAGTGGGTTCTCCTCTCATACCTGATGCTAATCAGGCTTGCAAAATTCGATTTGCAGAAAATGATGTTGCCGTGCAAATGGAAGCTGATGGACCTGATGGAAACATCGCTATTGGAGCTATTTTGGGAAAAGTTCCCGCAAATAATTTTCGAGAAAGGCTGTTTAAGGCTGCTTTATCCGTTAATGCTTCTCACCAATCTGAAGTTAAAGGGGTTTTAGCTTATGGAGAAGTCTCTGAGCAATTATTTTTGTGTGATGTCTTGAATATGCATTACTTGGATGGGAAGAAACTATATGAGTACGCCCTATCCTTTTCCAAGCATGCAGCTATATGGATAGGAGCCGTTAACTCCGGAAATCTCCCCGATCTCCATTCTCTAGGATTGTACAACTTATGACATTTAACAAGGCTTCTTCATTTAACTCCTCCTTAAGAAAAAGCCGCTATGTTTCTGCAACCACTGTCAAATCTCTACTTGAATCTCCATCAAAGTCCCATTGGGAAAAAATTGGGATCAATCATAAAGATGGGGTTTGCGTGCCTCTATTTTCTTTAAAATCAAGATCAAGTTTTGGAATAGGTGAATTTTATGACTTAATTCTTTTGTTTCAATGGTGTAAAACCGTTGGGTTTCAAATTGTTCAATTGCTACCACTAAATGATACGGGGGAAGATACAAGCCCATATAACGCCATTTCATCAGTAGCATTAAATCCCATTTTCTTATCTCTGAATTCATTGCCTGATATTGATAAAGTTCCCTCTTATCATAAGCGGGTTTCTTTTTTAAAGTCTCTGAATAACAACGATTCCGTAAACTACAGAGACGTTAGGAAAATCAAGATGTCTATACTTAGAGAATATTATAATACTGTGGGTAAACATTACGCTAAAAGCGATGACTTATTTCAGAAATTTGTTGAAAAAGAGTCTTATTGGTTAAAACCTTATTCACTATTTAAATCTCTTAGAGAATCCTTCCAAAATCTGCCCATTAATCGGTGGCCTAAAGACACGCTGTGCTACTCTGGTATAAAAAATTTGGAATCAGAAAACTCTTCCTCTGCATTTTTTTTTCAATATCTTCAATACTTATGTTTCCAGCAATTGCTAAAGGTAAGAGAAGAAGCTGATAAGCTAGGAATTCTCATTAAAGGAGATATTCCTATTCTCATAAGTAATGACAGTGCTGACGTTTGGTACTACCGAAATCTTTTTACTTCTTCTGTGTCTGTTGGAGCTCCGCCCGACTTATACAACTTAGAAGGACAAAATTGGAACCTTCCCCTCTACAATTGGGAATCTATGGAAGCAATAGACTACAAATGGTGGAGAGTTCGATTGCAGTATGCAGAAAATTTTTACTCTTTATATAGGCTTGACCACATAGCTGGATTTTTTCGGATGTGGATTATACCCCAAGATGGCCGATCAAGATTTGTTCCTGAAAAAGAATCAGAATTTTTAACTCAAGGAACAAAGATTTTAAAAAATTTACTAGCATTTTCTAAGATGCTTCCTGTGGGAGAAGATCTTGGTGATGTCCCGACCAGCATTCGAGAATCAATGAGAGTTCTTGGCATTTGTGGAACCAAGATACCAAGATGGGAGCGACATTGGGACGCAGACGGGTCCTTCAAACACCCTAACACCTATGAACCTATATCTTTAACATCCCTTTCCACGCATGATTCCGATACTTTACATTTATGGTGGAAGAAAAATCCTACAGAAGCAATGAATTACTCGAAGATATTGAAAATCCGGTACTCTAGACAACTTTCCCCGGAAATACAAGAAAAAATTTTATCCTCATCCCACAATTCTTCTAGTTTATTACATATTAATTTATTGAATGATTACCTATCCTTAGATTCAACTATGGTTTCTAACGATCCTGAAAAAGAAAGAATAAATGTTCCGGGAACTATTTCTGAAACTAACTGGGTTTATCGTTGTAAACCTTATTTAGAGGATCTTTTAGAGAATAATTCCTTTAACAAAAGAATTTCTAGTATTCTCCAGAGACCTCTTTCCAAGTAATTTTTTCTTTCTATATATCTAAAAAACAAGTAGTATTGGTCCCTGGAGATTTCTTCTGTCCTCGGAGGGAGTCTGTTCTGAGAGTTATTTGTAACAAAGTTGTAAGCGAGTCGTCACCGTTATGTCTAGAAGATGCCAAATTACAGGCAAAAGACCCGAGAGAGGTTTTACCTACACCATACGTGGTATTGCTAAGAAAAAGAAAGGGATTGGTTTAAAGGTTACGGGGAAGACCAAGAGACGCTTTCTTCCTAACATTATAAAAAAACGTCTTTGGTCTCCAGAAGAGAATAGATTTTTAAAGCTAAAAATTTCTACCAGTGCCCTTCGGCTAATTGATAAAATAGGCTTGAAAAGAGCTTTATCCGCCAATAAGTCGTCTAAAAATTCTTAGAATTTTTATTTAGCCTATATCTAGGAGAAGGGATATGTCTTTAGACCTTAGAAAGTTCCTGTCCCTTCTAAGAAAGTCTAACCAGCTCATAGATGTCGAAGTCCCTGTAGACCCTAATTTAGAATTGGCAGAGATTCATCGCAGGGTTATCAACGAGGGGGGAGGGGCTCTTTTATTTCATAAAGTTTTGGGATCTCCATTTCCCGTCGTTACCAATCTGTTTGGAACAAGGCAGAGAGTTGACTTGGCTTTTTCTTCGTGCCCAAAAACTATTTTTGAGGACGCGAAGCTCCTGGTGTCTACTCCTCCCTCGGTAGCATCTTTTTGGAAGAGGCGCTCGCTTATTTGGCGAGGATTACGTGCTGGCAAGAGAAAAATGCCATCCTTTTTCTGTCCTTTGAAAAGGATGGTGTCTCCCGATCTGAACAAAATTCCTATGATTAAATCGTGGCCAGAGGATGGTGGGCACTTTGTTACCCTTCCTTTAGTGTATACAAAATCTATCCTCACGGGAAAAGAAAATTTGGGAATGTATCGCCTCCAACGTTTTGACTCCTCTACTTTAGGGTTGCATTTCCAAATTCAAAAAGGAGGGGGGGCCCACCTCCATGAGGCAGAACAACTAGATAAAGATCTTCCCGTAGGCATTTTCATTAGTGGGAACCCTTTCTTAATTCTTTCAGCTATAACACCTCTTCCTGAGAGCATTTCTGAACTTCTGTTTTGCTCCTTCTTACAAAAAAGAAAAATTCGATGGTCTGACTGTGAAGAATCTACCCTACCCATCCTTCATGACGCCGAATTTGCTTTTTTTGGAGAATCAATGAAACACTTACGAAGACTTGAAGGACCTTTTGGTGATCATTATGGGTACTATAGTTTGGCTCATAATTTTCCTATCTTCAAATGCTATTCTATCTACCACCGCAAAAATGCTATCTATCCGGCAACGGTAGTGGGGAAACCTCGTCAAGAAGACTTCTTTCTAGGGGAACAAATACAAGATTACATGTCTCCTTTAATTTCCCTAGTAATGCCCTCTGTCTCTTCTCTACACACCTATGCTGAGGCAGGTTTTCATTGTTTAGCTTCCGCCGTGGTTAAAGAACGATACCATAAAGAAGCTTTAGTCTCCGCTTTTCGGATTTTAGGTGAAGGGCAATTATCACTAACAAAATTTCTCCTTTTGACAAACGTTAACGTGGACTTAAGAGATTTCAAATCTGTACTGACAGTGATTTTGGAAAGAGCTACTCCGCACAAAGACCTTCTTGTTTTTTCTGATACAAGCATCGATACCCTAGACTATACGGGCACCAGTCTGAACAAAGGGTCCAAGGCCATTTTAATGGGACTAGGAGCTCCCAAAAGAAAACTTCCATTAGAGTATCAAGGAACGTCTATACCCGGCATTGTTCATGCAACTCCATACTCCCCTGGATGCCTAGTCTTGCAAGGAGCATCTGATTGCTCTATTCATACGGTACTAGATCACCCTTCTACCAAAGATTGGCCGCTGGTCATCTTAACCGACGATATCCACAAAACTATCGAAAGCCCTCTCTCCTTCCTTTGGCATGTTTTTACTCGATTTGCTCCAGCAACAGATCTTCATGTTCGTATTGATGGTATTTGTTCCCATCGTCCGATGTACACATTTCCTTTTGTTATTGACGCCAGAATGAAACCTCACTACCCCAAAGAAGTGGAAGTAGATCCAGAAACCTACCGACTTGTCTCCTCTCGATGGAGAACTTATTTTTCATAATGATTATGTCAAAAAATATTCCACAAACAAATGTTTTTATAAAAAATTAATAAGAAATTGTTTATCTACAAACAAGAAATTATTAACTTTTAAAAGAAACAAAAAAAATGAAAAACAAAAAAATAAAACCTCTGACTAAATTCTTCTTTTCACTGGTCTTCTTAATAGGAGGAGGTGGGCTTCTACTAGAAAATTCCGACGACCTAAAAACACTAGAGAAATCCAAAGATCCTGTCATATACTCGTCCCAATGCAAAGATAACGTGAGAGGAGTCTTATGTCATTCCATGCGGAAGGCCGCAAATAGTATTTTTGTTAGAATATACAACCTGTCCGATGAATGGATCATCGATACTTTACATAGAAAAGCCTCGGAGAAGGTACCTGTTCGCCTACATTATTATCAGCTGAAAAATGAAAAAAATTTTTCTCAAATCCATCCAAACATTCAGGCCTTTCCTTTTCTGACATCGAACCAGAGGAACTCACTAATGCACATAAAAACTACTGTCGTTGATAATTCAACTGTATGGATAGGATCCGCTAACTATACTGTGGACTCTCTGGACCTAGATTCTAACCTAACTATAGGAATCAGAAGTCATGAATTGAGCGATCTGGTAATCAAAAATTCTTCCGGAACGTGCTTTGTTAACAACAAACAGATTGATTATTTCACTTTTCCAGAAGACTCTGACCGAGGACTCAAACAGATACTAGCTTTAATAAATGATTCAAAAAGATCAATCAAGGTAGGTATGTTTGCGCTTACAGAACCCAGCTTGTTGGGCGCTCTTTATGAAGCTTACAAGAGGGGCATCGATACCCAGATTATCATAGATAAGTCTTATGCTGCACTAACAAAACAGACTCTTACCTCAGAATGTCACTATAGTTCAGACATGCCCATATGGGTAAAGACCTCTAGATACAAGTTACATCACAAATTTGCTTGGATAGATGATTCTATTCTCATATCTGGTTCTGCTAATTGGTCTAGAAATGGCTTTCACAACAATGTAGAGAATATTCTTATACTTCACGACCTAACTTCACAACAAAATAAAAAGATGCTCAATATTTGGAACCACCTTTCAGCAAACAAAACCCCTATGGAAGAATACTTAAAGGTTACAAAAAATTGCTTCGGAGAGATGATCAATAGGGGCGGAAAAAAATCGAAAAACTGTATAGACAAGCGCTCCTTAGCACCTTCTTTAACATTTTTAGAAAACTATTACTCAGACTTAGCCGCATAAAAGATTAGGGCAAAATATGCTCCTAGCATACAAGGAGCATATATAGGGTTTTAATTCTCGTACTTTTGGAAAAACAGTGAGTCCGCCATTTCTAGTAACCCATTGTTTCTAGCTATTACCCAGTATTCTGCAGCTTCTGATATGGCTTCAGCTGCTTTTTTCCCTATGCGAATAGGAGTTTTGTTCTTTTTCTTCCTTACATCCCACACAGAGTAGTGACCATTCGAAGACAACTTTTTCACCTTATGGCCACTTAAAGATTTAAAAATTACGGAATCCAAATGAATATTTTTTAAGGCTGATAGAATAATCTTAGCTTGCTTCTTTTTGCTTATCACACGAAATCTGTGCTTCTTGGATCTACGATCTCCTACATTTTCTACAGAAGATATTAAGGCATGTTTAATAGCTGTTGAAGCTATTTCTTCTACAACTTTTCTGACAGTTTTATCTCCACCTCCGTTAGAAGAATCCCCTTGGGAAAGACCACAAGCTAAAATTTGTCCATATGGATTAAAGTGTATACTCATAAACTGAATAAGACCTTTATTCTAAATTAATTACTATCACCATCTTCCTCAGCTATCTCTTCTACCTCCTCCTCTCTACGTTCTTCTTGTTTTTGACGATCATTATTGTCATCACCAGAATCGTTATGTGCCGAAGCCGCTTCTGGTTTTCCTTGTATAGACATCTTTGAAGATCCCTCTCCATACGGAGTATGTGGTTTCAGTACTAATGCTGGATCAATAGCAACGTTTCTGTACTGATAAATGAGTGGATCAGGAGGTGAGTTGCGGCCAGGAATATCATTAAGTTCTTTGATATATTCTGACTTACTCTTTGGTGGCGGCAGCTGAAAAGCCATTCCTTGACAAGAAGAAAACAAGTATGAAGAACAAGTAATCGCTGATGTTCTCTCTAAAGGTACTTCTGAGGAATTTCGAGAAAAAGAAATGGATCCTCCGCTAACTGCTATTGAATGTTCCAAAAAATTCTCTTCCTTGTACCTAAAGTTTGAGGAACTAGAGTTTGTATTTTCCAAGTGCTCAAAGCGTTGAGAACTCCACGAATCTTCTTTTTTCTCTATTTCCAAAGCATCGTTGTCTACAACCCTGCTACTAAACTTCTTAGATTTGCCGCTTGATTTATGAATATCAAACCCATCTTCTCTTAGGTGAACCTCTTTTCCCAAAACTCCTGAGGAATTTTGTGATCCAGAACCCTTTGGAAGACGAAATTTATAGAATCCACCAGAACTAAACGAAGAAGTATTTCCCACATAAGGAAAACCTCCCGGAGGTATTGCACTTAACAATAATTTTTCTTTAGCCTTTTGATTCTCAATTTGTTCTTTGGTTATTTTTTCTGCCAAATCTTTTTTCTGCTCATTTTCAGACAATTCTTCAACAGCTTCTCCTGTTTCTAACGTTACTTCTTCTCCTCTAGAACTTATTTCTCCAACCCTTTCATCACTGGAAACAAGGTGTCTAGAAAATGACGCAGAAGAAGTGGTTTTTGCATCTGGAAGAACAAAATCTATAGTTCCATCCATACCTAAAAGCGGAGATCTTCGTAGTAAAGAAGAAGTTTCCGTATTGGGATCTATCAATTTGCTGATAGCTTCTCCACCTAACCTCTTCGCTGTCCAAGAGCTATATATTAGCTCGGGGTTATCCGGACGCATAACAGGTTTAGATGAGGAAAACAAAGAAGATGAGGCCGCTACATCCTCTAAAGATATTGACTTGTGATCAAAAATAGGGTTGCTGATACCAAAATCAGACGATATTTGAGTCACATAGGGGTTAAATTCTATCCCCCCCTCTCCAGATCTTGGCATTCCTGAGGCATCCAAATAAAAATCCATCATCCTTGGAGACATATCTGAAGATTTACCGTAGGATTCAGGTATATCGCTGGGAATTAAAGAAGTTCCTTCTCCAGAAGCCTTAGCTTTCTTCATAGAAACGCTCGCTCCCTTAGAGCCAAATCCGGAAAGAAAAGCTTTCATTCCAGATTTCATCTTATTCATAGACTGCTTTAACTTAGAGAAGGCCCCCATTTTTTCATGAGTTTTCTCCAGCTTTCTCTTATTTAATTGAGTTTCAGAAAAATGCTCTAAAGAAGAGGACGATCTTACAACAGCTTCCTGCTTTTTTCCTGTAGCAGCAGCCGAATCTGTTTTGTCAGAAGAGATATCTATGGTATCTATGGTGTCAAGGTGCTCAGCATCATTAACTTCTTCGGAAGATTTTTCTGCTCCGCCCATCATATTGGGATCCCAATTGGGTCCTCCCATAGGGGACATTCCTCCTCCAGAAATTGTAGACATACCCCCTCCGATTAAATAAAAGAATTAACAATAAAAAATAATAAAAACTTCATTATTAATATTTTAAAAACAATGAAAACATTTTATTAAACAAAAAAATATTATATAAAACTAAAAAACAATAGAATAAAAAAACACGAGAGTAAATCCTCTCGTGCAAAAACCATAAAAGACAAAAGAACTCTTAGAAAGATTGCTAAAAACAACGGCTCTATACTAATAGGATTTTTACGAAATCCTGTAGAACCAATGAAACATCTTTTGCAGGTTGTTTTGTCTTGGAATAAAGTTCCATCACAAGTTTTTTTTCGAAATTACTCCTACAAAAGTGTCCTCTTCTTTTGTAGGAGGAAAACCGAATCCTAAAAAAAAGCTATAGTTTAACGGAGTACTTTCCTAAAGTATCTATATCTGAGTAAATGAATCCCTTTTCATGATTAAATATTAGGAGCTTTTCTTGTTTGTTTGTCCTAGCTTTAAGCATCCCGTTTACTATTTCATCAAATTTTCTTGCCTTTTCTTCTAACTCTTTGGAATTAGCTAACTTACTTACAACATTCTTCTTATCGAAAGAGCTTTTAGAAAGCTTCTTACTTGAAGAATTCCTTTTTATGGCGCCCATGGACACTTCCGTTATACTTTGATTTCTAGCTTCAGGATTCTTTTTAGAAGATTTTTTTTTTCGATTTTTCTTTTTCGCCACAAAATAAACCTCAAAAAAAAACTAATTCTTATCTTTATTATAAAAAGAAATCATTTTTTTTGTTTTATCTTTCATAAAGATAAAAACAAAAAAAAAAAAACGAACGAATCACATCCAAATTGAATAATCTATGATTTTTAATTTATTTTTTATATACTACCAAAAACTACTCTAACCCACTGTTAATAAGCATTGTATTGCATGGTAATCAAAAGGGTTAAACCTGGAAAAATCTAATGTACAAACAACCCACTTCAATCAGTTTTTTTTTATCTTTGGCAATATTTTTGATTCTACCTTCCTTGCACGTATTTAAAACACAACACATTAAGCTTTTGTGTTTTGCGCCTTATCTTGCGGCTTCAGCTTACAGTCATAGCAAACCTCAGGTATTGCTAAAATCTATGTTTATAGGCTTTCTTTATGATTGTTTCTCATCCGCAGCTTTTGGAATTTATGCCCTTCTTTATGTCCTCTCTTGTTCAATGACCTATAACTTAAAAAACGTCTTTCTGGAGGAAAAACTATTTTCTGTCCCTCTGATTACAACAATTTTTTCCTTGGTGTTTTCTCTCCTTTCTTATCCTGTTTTTTCTTTATTCCACTTCCATGTGTTCTCTCAAAAACAACTTGTATTTGATGTTAAAAATGCCCTCACAGTGGACTTCTGTTATGCAATAATAATCTACGTCATCCCTTGTCTTATATCTAAGGGAAGTCGTAGAATACTTTCGCTAATAAGGAGATTCTTATGATTTTATACGGACAGCCAGTAGCGGAAAAAATTTTTGAAAAGATTTCCCAGGATATAAGGAAAGCATCTTCGAAACCTGGGTTAGCCGTGATTTTGGTAGGCAACAACGCTGCGTCAGAAGTCTATGTGGGAACAAAGGTTAGACGCGCTAAAGAGTTAGGAATGAATTCTAAAGCCTATAGGCTACCTTCTGATGTAGAACCGTCTAAAGTTCTGGAATTGATACAAACTTTGAACTCAGATCCTGAAACACATGGGATTCTCCTCCAGCTCCCGTTACCAAAACACCTGGATGCTGATGCTATTATTAGCACCATAGCTCCGGAGAAGGACGTTGATGGTTTAACACCGATAAATATGGGGAAGTTGTTAGCAGAAATCCCTGGGGGGTTTATCCCTTGTACCCCAGCAGGCATCGTAGAAATTCTTAATCATTATTCTATACCTATGGAGGGTAAACATGTTGTTATCCTGGGCCGTAGTAATATCGTAGGGAAACCCCTGGCTGCCCTTATGATGCAAAAGCACGCTATGACAAATGCTTCAGTGACCGTTCTTCATAGCAAGTCGGAAAATATTAAAGAGATACTCCTTAGTGCCGATATTATTGTTTCAGCTATAGGTTCACCATTTTTTGTTAAGGAAAATATGGTCTCACCCAAGTCTGTCATAATAGACGTTGGAATTTCAAAAATTCCTGACGACAGCTCTCCTAAAGGCTATCAAATCGTCGGTGATGTTGATTTTAATAATGTTGTGACAAAGTGTTCCGCCATTACGCCCGTCCCTCTCGGGGTGGGTCCAACTACAGTGGCTATGCTAATGAGAAATACATGGGAAAGTTATCAAAGATTAGAGATTTTCGGATTATCATCCTAAAAGGTCTCATCATTACTGTACTCTCCGTTGTTTCCATCAACTCTTTAATTGAAAAGGGCAGGTTACTCGTATTCAAGTATTTAGTAAGACATTCCCCTTACTGCCTCAGTGGGGTAGCAATGACTATTCCTTACAGGGTCCTTATTGGGGAAAATTTGTCTATTAAGCAGAGAAAATTTGTAGATAAAAGAATTAATAAAACCTTCCAGCATATTGATGCCATATTCAACAATTGGAACCCCGCATCTGAGATATCTTCAATTAATAGGGCTCCAGCAAATACACCCATACAGCTTTCTAAAGACCTCTTTTCTTTTATAGAGTTTACTTTAGAAATCTCCTCTTTCACCGACGGGAAGTTTGACCCTACATTGGGAAACCTTAAAACATTATGGATTTCACATTTAAAACGAGGATCTACTCCACCTAAGGATGAAATTGAACTATATCAGCAAGCATGTGGAATTTCCAATCTGACTTTGGACCATCAGAATAGAACTCTTACCAAGTCTTTTCGAGAAACCGGTTTAGATCTGTGCGGTATTGTCAAAGGATATGCTGTAGACAGTCTCATAGAGAATTTTAAAAATATCGGAATTCGTTCAGCTTATGTAGAATGGGGTGGAGAAATAAAAACTATAGGCATGCACCCTTCGGGAAGACCTTGGAAAATATTCTCCATAGCCTCAAATAATCCCCTGGAACTCAAAGAGCAAGCTATAGCTTCCAGTGGAAGCTATCTGCAGAACTGGAGGGTAACTAATGGCAAATACACCCACATTATAGATACCGAAACACTGACACCACTCAAAGAAGGCAGTCAGACAATCACTGCTGTTTCCGTTATCCATGGCTCTTGCGCCTGTGCCGATGCTATAGCGACAGCTATGATGACTTTTCCCTCCAAAGAAAAGGCCTCTCAATGGGCTAATAACTTAGGATTAGAAGTATACATCATCTCGAACGATACTTCATAGCAGCTTCTGCTTCTCTCTTGCGTTCTCTATCAATAATGGCCTGGCGTTTGTCGTGGCTTTTCTTACCCTTTCCACAACCAATTTTGACTTTGGCGAAGCCGTTTTTTAAAAGAATAGCCAAAGGCACCACAGCCAATCCTTTACGAGAAATAAAAGACTCTATCTTGGAAATTTCATACTTGTGTAAGAGCAGCTTTCTAGGCCTCCGCTCTTCGTGGTTGTTGATATTTCCAAACTTATAGGGAGCTATACCCGCTCCAATCAACCAAACCTCTCCCCTTGAAACAGTGACATAGGAATCCGTAAGGCTCCCTCCGTGGTCCCTTAATGATTTGATTTCTGTACCCTTTAAAACAATTCCTGCCTCAAAAATCTCCGTAATCTCATAACTGTGGAAGGCTTTCCTATTTGATACTATCTCTTTGCTACTCATAAACCAATTCAACAAAAAGAAACCAGTATACCAAAAGAAATAATTTTTATTCTTATCCTTGACTTTTGAAAATACAGAAGATTATTTTATGGGATTACCCGTTATTTCACTAGGTACTGAGATGAAGTTTGTTGTATCAAGAAACGAACTGAGCAATCTTATTCGAAGGTTGCAGAATATTGTCCCTCAAAATACTCCCATTCCTATTTTGTCTCACGTACTTATAGAAACTAATAATGATGAGCTAATTTTCACCGCTACAGATCTCACTGTGAGTACCCGTTGCGTAGCTAAGGCAAAAGTACAAGAAAAGGGAGCTCTGTCTATCCCTTCACGTAGATTCTTCCAACTCGTTAGGGAATTAACAGAATCGAGTGTTGAAGTCGCTTCTCTTTCGGGAGAAATGGCTGAGATTGTTTCCGGATCTTCTAGGTTTAAATTACACAGTATGGAGAAGGAGGACTTCCCCATGCTTCCGGACATGAGTAATGCAGTAAGGTTTTCTCTGTCATCAGAAAACCTCAAAGATATGTTTCAGCGCACCAGCTTCGCTGTCTCCAGAGAGGAAAGTCGTTATGTCCTTACCGGCGTTCTTTTGAGGATATCTGCAGGCACAGCTACTCTAGTAGGAACCGATGGCAAACGACTAGCCAAAATAGATGCCGAAGTTTCTATAGAACCCGATTTTTGTGGCGAGTATGTGATCCCTATCAAGGCTGTTGAGGAAATTATCAAGCTCTGCTCTGGGGAAGCTACAGAAGCAACCATTTTCTTAGCTGAAGATAAAATTGCTGTTGAATGCGATAATACCCTATTGATCACTAAATTGTTATCTGGGGATTTTCCTGACTTTTCTCCTGTTATCTCAACTCAAAGCAAGGTGACTCTAGATCTTCATAGAGAAGAACTTATGACACTTCTTAAACAAGTAGCTTTGTTTACAGGAGAATTTTCGCATTCTGTGAAATTTACTTTCACCCCTGGAGAACTCACCTTAACGGCCAATTGCACAAAAGTTGGAGAGGGTAGGGTCAGTATGGCGGTCAACTATGAGGGCGATAAATTAGAAATAGCTTTTAATCCTTTCTTTTTCCTAGATATATTGAAGCATAGCAAAGACGAATCCGTAAGCTTGGGAATTTCCGACTCTTACAATCCAGGAGTCATTACAGATTCCACCAGAAGTCTATTTATTATAATGCCTATGAGACTTCATGATGATTAGTCAATGAGAATCCTAAATCTACGACTTTGGAATTTTAGAAACCATTCTAACACAGAGATTTCTTTTTCTCCTGAGATCAATTATCTTTATGGAAAAAATGCTCAGGGAAAAACGAACCTGTTGGAAGCTATCTATATCTTATGCACAGGTAGGTCTTTCCGAACTTCTCATCTTGCTGAAGCTATTTCTTTCGGTAAAGATAGCTTTTATCTAGAAGCCGAATTCGAAAAAAAAAACTTCCTTCATTCGTTGGCCTTCTGTTTTGATAAGAAAGGGAAAAAAATTCTTTGTGATGGCTCTCCCATCACTACTATTTCGTCTTTAATCGGTAGGTTTCCTTTAATCCTATTCGCTCCCAATGATATAGAAATTATTACTGGACCTCCAGCCAGGCGGCGATCGTTTCTCAATCTACTCCTTGCTCAATCACATCCTATTTACGCTAAAAGTCTTACATCTTACACGCGATCCCTACAACACAGAAACTCACTGCTGCGAAACAGAGATACGAGCACCATATCTTTTTGGGAAAAGCAATTGGCTTCTAATGGAGCTAAACTGGTTACTATGAGATCTACCGCTATTTATACCCTTAATGAATATATGCAAACTTTGTGGCAGTACCCTGGAAAAGATTCTTTTGTTCTAAAATTCAAGAGCTGCATTCCTAAAGAACTAACTGATAACGAAGAAGATATCAGAGAATTTCTTATAGAACTTTTCAAAAAAACATTAGAAAAAGACATCGAATTTGGAGCATCCTCTCAGGGCCCTCACAGAGATGATTTCAGTATACTTGTAGATAATAAGCCTGCCGTCTCCTTTTCAAGCGAAGGTCAAAAACATAGCTTACTAGCAACACTTAAGCTATCTGAACATAAATACTTACAGAAACATCTAGATTCTCTCTTACCTCTGATTTGCCTGGATGACTTGCATGCAGGTCTTGATACTGACAGAGGAAATTACTTATTATCTTTACTTAAAAATACAGGCCAACAATTTATTACTTCTACAAAATCCCCTCAAAATTTAGCTGCCAATTCAAAAAGCTATCTAATAAAAGATGGCTCATATACTGCAACTCCTCAGAGTAATTGAAAAATTTAAAAAAATAATTAATAAACTCATTCTCTTTTAAAAAAACTTATTTAAAATAGTTTTATCGGTGATTGAAATGAGAAAAAGTTTATTATTATTATATTTTGTGTTGACTGGTGTTAAAGCTTTTGGTTCCCAAACAGTTATCACCCCACCTTCTAACGTGCAAGGAATACGAGATACTTCCTTGCAGAAAGAATCTGTAGTTTGTGTTCATGCCTTTTTAAGATCATATAAATCTTTAAAACCCATCAGCCATTCTTTAGAAAAAGATGGATACGATGTATTTATCTGGAACTATGAAACTAGGAAATTTACTCTTCAAAAACATGCAGAACATCTAGTAAGACTTCTCAAAAAGATAGCCGAAATAAAACCCGGAATTCCTATTAACTTTGTCACCCATTCAGTAGGCGGAGTTGTTGTAAGAGTTGCCTTATCCAGAGAGGACTGCCCTAAGGAAGCCAAACAGGGAAGAGCTATATTAATGGCTCCACCAAATGCCGGATCAACATTAGCCAGACGATACCGATGCTTGCCTATAGTACAGGCTGTTTTCGGAGATAATTTAGGAAGACAGCTCTTAACTTACAGTCCACAAAAAATGCTGAGCACTGGGACTATGCCAGAAAATGTTGAAGTTTTGATATTGAAAGGGAATAGAAGCAGTAAATTCCTTCCCTTCAAAATGGAGGGAGAAAACGACGGAAAAGTAAGAAGCAATGAAACATGCCTCAACACCCCTCATTTAGAATACACCATAAACGTCAATCATACCTATATCGTTAGCGATAAAAAATCCATATACCTGGTTAAAAAGTTCCTGAAGGAAGGATATTCCATAGAGGATATTCAAAAAAAACCAGAGGCCATAGAAAAAGTAATCTTAGAGAACAAAGAATCCAGGTTAGTGACAAGACGAAGAAACGACATTTACGTTATCCATTATTTCAGATCTAATATTTGGGGGTTCCCTAAGTTTTATAGGGAACACCCCAAAAAAACTAACCCCTGAAGATTCGATTAATATCCTGGAATGTCAAAAATAGGAAAAAGAAAATTAAAAAGATTATAAAAGGAAATAAAATTTTTTCCAACAACCTGATATTTAATCTCTTTCTCTTTATCATCTCCCAAAAGCTAATTAAAATATAACCGCCATCTAGGGCTGGTATAGGCATGAGATTAAGCACTGCTAAATTCATACTAATTAATCCTATCCAGAATAAAGCCTCTCCTAAACCCAAAGACCACCCAGTATGAAGAACCTGTATAATTCCTATAGGACCTGACAACCATTTCGGACCTAATCGTCCAAGCAATAAAGCTTTAAGAGTTTTTAAAGAATCCTTAACAACACTGGAACATAATACAAAAGGGTTGGGATTGTACTTAACTCCCATATCTTCCAAATGAACCCCCAAAGATAGCCGCTGCTTCTCTAGTTCTATTCTTTCTATTAATAAATTTTTCCTATTTTTATCCTTAATTTTCGCTGCCCAAGCGTATTGTTTGTCAAAAAACTCTTTGGGTAACAACTGCTCCCTTTTTAAAGGCTGGATTCCAGAAATTAAACGCATCCTTCCATTTCTCTCAATTGGATTTGCTGTTCCTATGGAATCTACTAAAGGTTTCATTGAATCAAAATCAAAGGAAGATATGAACATCTCATCCGCTGAAGTGATAGAAGGATTTGCAGTTCTCTCCTCTGGAGAAAGATTTTCTACTATCAAAGATATCTTATGATCTTGAAGAAGCCTCAATAGATCATAGTTTCTTGATACTGGAACTCCATCAATAGCAATAATCCTATCCCCAATTTCTAAAGGTGAACTTTCTTCAGGCAAAGAAACTTGAGGATCTATCGAGAATAACTTTCCCTCGACGTAACAGTGAGCATTAACAACGTAAGGGAGCACCATTAATGATTTCCACTTACCTTTTAGGCCTATTTCATACTGGGAATCTATTAACTCATTACGAACATACGAGCTCATCTGTAAGCTACCCGCAGCTACCCGAGGACAACGAATAAAAAGATCCTTATCCCCTCTTCGCACCTTAAGGAAAGCATATGATTGATTGAGAATCCGTGATAACTGTAATTGGGAAAACAATAATTCTCCATCAATCCATACCAATCGATCCCCTACTGACAGAGAAGAATCTTTTAGGGGAGATTCTTGTAACAACAAACTGTCCCTATCTACATGACTAAAGGAGTTTTTTCCAAAAATAAGATAGCTAGCTCCAGAAATAGGCAACATCCCCTGCTCATCATCAGAAGAAACAGCTCTAAGGGAAAAGAGCTTCTTAGTACCTCCAAGATACCCAGGCCTCTCTACAGATAAATCCCACCTACCCTCCAACAAGGAAGCTGAAACACAGTCTTTAACCCCAACATATTCCGATCCATTACAGGTAAGAATACGATCTCCTGGAAGCAACCCTTGAGAAGCAAGTGACGAAGCTGGGTTTACCCAACCTACAATTTTAGTAAATTCTGAGAAATCTTTGTTACGCCCCCCCCATAACCAAAGAAAAGAAAAAACCGAGAAAGCCAAAATGATATTAGCCAAAGGTCCTGCTATAAGAACAAAAATTCGCCTCAGTGGAGACTTACTATAAAAACCTCCTGGAACGTCATAAACTGACTCAGGTTTTTTTTCTTTATCAAATCCTGGATCCATTCCTTTGATGCGTACATAACCACCAAAAGGGACCCATCCTATCCTCCATTCTACTCCTCGGATACGACGCTTCCATATAGCTGCTCCAAAGCCTATGCTAAAACTTTCTACAGTCATTCCCATCCACCTAGCAGCAAGAAAATGTCCTGCTTCATGAACAAGAACTAGTACACCCAAAGCTATAGTCGCCAGAAGAAAATACAGAACAGTCATTGATAATACATCCTTACAGTTATCATGCTTGAGAAGCCAGGAGACCAGCCTCTTGGTCCACCTCTAAAATAGATTCTAAAGAAGAACAAGGAATAGGGTTATGCGAATCCATAAGATCCGATAATTTTGTTGTAATCTGCTTCCAAGAAATTTCTCCTCTTAGGAACCGATTCACAAGAACTTCATTAGCTGCATTAAAAAAACAAGGCATAGAAAGACCCTGCTGGATTGCCCTTTTTGCCAAAGAAAATCCTAAAAATTTTGTTTCATCTATGGGAGAAAAGTCCAGAGAAAAAGGCTCTTTAAAATTCCAAAAATCAAAACTCCCTCCCTTTCGTCCTTCATCAAGGGTCAGTACATGTTGAATAGGATATAACATGCTAGGACGGTTCATAACCATATGAACATGCCCATCGATCCACTCCACCATCCCATGAACACTGCTTGACGGATGGATCACGGCTTCAAGTTTATCAGGAGCACAATCAAAAAGCCAACGCGCCTCTATCAACTCCAATCCTTTGTTGACCAAAGTAGAGGAATCCACAGTAATTTTTGGCCCCATAGTCCAAGTTGGGTGATTCAGAACGTCTTTAACGGAAACTTCTTTCAAATCATCCAAAGTCTTGTTTAAAAAAGGACCTCCAGATGCTGTGAGAATAACTCTTGACACTTCCTCTAGAGGCTTTTCTTGAAGACACTGAAAAATAGCATTATGCTCGCTATCTACGGGCAACAACCTGGCTCCCGTCTGCTTAACTAAATTCCTAACAAGTTCTCCAGCGCAAACCATCACTTCCTTATTAGCTAAAGCTATAGTCTTCTTTGCTCGGATAGCGCTCAAAATAATTGGAAGTGCAGATATCCCAGAAGAAGCAGCAACTAAAACATCAACCTCTCTTTGAGCAACAATCTGGGATAATTCATCTTCATTAGAAAGAACTGTTACCCCACAACTAGAAAACTCCCTGGATAGAGATTTTGCAACCTCTTTGGAAGCAACATAAACAATTCTGGGGGCAAAAATCCTGATCTGTTCTCTCAATAAACTTGTTTTACTACCCGCTGCGGATAAAAGAAAAACAGAAAACGATCCCGGAAATCGTTTCACTACTTCTAAAGTTTGTGTTCCAATACTCCCAGTAGAACCTAAAATAGCAAGACTCTTCACTAACCTATCCCTAAAAAATCGTAAAAAAAGATCATAATGCTAGGGAATAGTATTGTCAATTCTAGTTTCACTAACTAACTTTTTAGAAGTTCCTTTATTTCCTGTTTTCAAAACAAAAGGAATAAAAGAGCGTTTCCAAAATAAAATAAGATTATTACCCCAATGCGCGAAATAGATGTTTACTCCGTGCAAAGAAATACATCCTCTTGCTCCCTGCTATAGAAAAATAAAACAATACAAATAACAAAACGGAGATTCCAGCCGTAGAGAACCCTAATCCCCAACAAGTTAAAATAGACCTAGAGATAGCTGGAGAAAGGATTGCTACCAGAGAAGAAAAAACAACAGACCAAGATAACATTCCTAGTAGCGATTTCGCTAATATCTTCGCTATCAACCCTGGGAAAATAAGGAAAGCTAAAGCCATTAAAACTCCCACAGCCTTAAAGGCTGCCACTAATGTCATAGCTATCTGTATAGTAATAAGATGGTTTAAAAATTTAGTTGGAAACCCAATAGTTATCCCAAATAAAAGATCAAAACTTAATACCTTTAGCCCTCTAAAAAACACCATGGTTAACAACGCATTTGTTGTCGCCACATAATAAGCTAAGTTTATATCATCCAGAGACAAAGCATCTGCACTCCCCATGACTAACTCTGTGCCGATATGGGCATTTTTAGTGAGAAAAACCAGCAAAATCAAGCCACAAGAAAATAATAGAGAGAAAGTAAATGCTACTCCAGAATCCTCCGAAACAGAAAAAACATCCTTCATCACTCGGACAAGCAACCCCGTCAGTAGAGCTGTCAACAAGGCTGCAAAACTTAATGTTGCAATAGACAAAGACAATGTTCTAGAAAAAAGAAAAGCACACACCAAACCAAATATGATAGTATGAGACAAAGCATTTCCGAACATCGCCATATTTTTAAGCACCAAAAAAGATCCTATAAAGGCACCAGAAATGGCTAATCCCAAAAACACTAAGACTTGAACTTCATCGATATAAATAGAGGACCATAGTTCCCAGGAAAAAACCCTAGAAATAAAAATTCCAAAAAACTCAAAAAAACCTACCCCTTCGTAAGGAGACATATTAGCAACCTTTTCTATTTCTATGCTTTGGTATAATGCTGTTATGAGGATCAACTTTAGGATCATTCAGCATTTTAGTTAACTCTAACTCTAATTCATCAGTGAGAACATGCTCCATTTCCTCAGCTAACGCGTGAACATCATTTTTAGAAAAATCTAGGGAATCTACCATGTATACTTCCCAAAGTCGATGCCGTCTAATCAAGCATTCTGAAAGTTCTTTGCATTTTTCTGTCAGGCAGAATTTCCCTCTGCCGCACCTTCTTAAAAGCTTTTTTAAAAGGAAAAATCTTATCCAAAGTTTTGGATGTCTCCTACTGCCAAAATACTCACAAAACCTCGCATGGTTTTTGATATCTTCGCTACTTAGCTCTTTTTGTCCCTCTGAAGAGGCGTACCATAAAGCTTTCAAAAAATGCTCGTAAGAAAGTCTCCAACGAAACGACAACCTACGATAAAGGCAAAAAATGGCTCCTCTACTAGGAGAAAAAATCAGTCCTAAAAAGACAAAAATACCAGAAATCAATACTACCAAAGGTCCTGTGGGAAGAATAATTTCTCTACCCTCAGAGGAGTTGAAAGAGAAAAAGACGGATAAAAAACTACCTAAAATACCTGAGATAGCCCCAACTCCAACAGAAGTCCATAAAATAATTCCCAAATCATCCGTAAACTGCCTAGAAGTGAGAGCTGGAGCAACAAACATGGCTGAAATTAGTATAATCCCCACACTGCGTACTCCAACAACAACAACGAAGGTAATAAAACACAGCGTTACCAAAGATATAAGCTTAAAAGGAATTCCACATGTCTCCGCAAAATCTTTATCAAAAATGGAGATCATTAGTTGGCGACGAAATATGAGTAAAAACATTCCAGATAAAACAAACAGAACTCCAGCCATAATTGCATCAGAATCTTTTAAAGTTGCAGCTTGGCCATAAAGGTAGGTGTTTATTTTATTATATAGCGCGGGAAAAGAATCTTTGACGCACCCGGAAAGAATCACTCCAATAGCAAAAAACAAAACCAAAATAAAGCACAAGGCAGAATCTCTGTTCATTTCTAAACGAACTTCTAAAAAAAAGACTCCACAGTAACCAATGATAGCAAAGATAACCCCACACAAAAAAATCCAAAACAAAGAGTCACTGAAGAAGAACGACTGAGAAACAAGTATCCCCACTAACAATCCAGGATAAGCCGCATGCGAAAGAGTTTCTGGGAGCATAGACTTCTTGGCTAGCAATAAAAACACCCCCCATAAAGACGCCGTAGCACAAACTAAAGCTACGGAAAGACAACTAGAGAGAAAGATATCGCTGAATAAAACACTTAACATAGTTTTAAATTTCTCCTGAGCGCCTCTCCTTGGACAACTTTAACGTTCTATCAAAAAGATCTGCATTTCTACCAAAGGCCTGCTTAATTGTTTCTGAACTAAAACAATCTTGAATGGAGCCCGCGGCTACAAGCCTTTTGTTTAAAAGAATAACAGAGTCAAAAATCTCTGGAACTTTCTCCAAGTCGTGATGGACGACAACAACTGTTTTACCCATTGATTTCATTTGTTTTAGAATATTTATTGCAGTCTCTGTTGAAGCAACATCAATAGCTGAAAACAACTCATCCATGAAATACAAATCTGCTTTCTGCATTAAGGCTCTAGCTAAAAAAGCTCTCTGCTGTTGTCCCCCAGATAATCTACCTATCTGTCTATCACAAAATTTTTCTAGGCCTACCTTAGCAATTTGCTCCATAGCTTCATTGCGATCACCGCGACTTATTCTGGAAAATAGTCCTTTTCTTCCGTAGGCACCAGTAAGCACTAATTCTTTCAAGGTTATAGGAAAATCCCAATCAACAGATGCCCTTTGAGGCATATAACTAACCTTTTCTCTGACTTTTTTAAACTTTTTTCCAAAAAAGGATACGGACCCAGAAAAACTTTTGATCAACCCTAAAGAAGCTTTAAGCAAAGTACTCTTGCCTGCCCCATTAGGACCCAATATCGCTACTAGACTACCAGAAGAGACAGAAAACGAAACATCATAGAGAACTGGCGAATGTTCGTAATTCACACACAAATTACGTACATCCCAAACTACATCTTTGTCTATTGAATTAAAAGTCGGCAACCTTACCTCCTAATTCTTCGGTAATCAAAACAATGTTATGCTTAAACATGTCAAAGTATGTACCGCCAACGGGAATATTATCACTATAGATGGGGCGCTTAGATAACCTCAGTGGGTGCTT
The DNA here is from genome assembly GCF_902806995.1 of Chlamydiifrater volucris. NCBI lineage: Bacteria > Pseudomonadati > Chlamydiota > Chlamydiia > Chlamydiales > Chlamydiaceae > Chlamydiifrater > Chlamydiifrater volucris. Next base: position 541,924 of record NZ_LR777654.1, read on the forward strand.
TTTCTTTAAACAAGATACTATTTTCTTCAAGGAATCCTGGCTTAGAGATTCTTCTGGGAAAACGACCTCCACGCAATGCTCACAAATGTAGTCAGCTACCCTAATAATATCCCGAATTCCTATTTGTACTTCGGGAGACACTCCTTCTGGGGAAGTACATCTCTTTCTCCAGCTACCATCTTCTCTCTCCTTATCTATAGCAAGATACGAATATGAAAAATAATTAAATGCACTATGACCCGTAACTAAAAACCTCTTGTTTAAAGGAACCGACCCTATAGACTGTTTTGCCCATGCATCTAACTTATCCATGGCTTCCAACAAATTATCCGCATTTGAAAAGAACGTCGATGATAATTCCGGGTAGATTTTTGACAAAGACCGAGCTATCTCGTGAGCTACATGCTTCCAAATACCCACATCTAACCAAATATGGGGATCCATAACTCCTTCCTCACAAAGGACTTTAAATTTTTTTTCTTCAGCCAGTCGATCCCCTAAACTAACTACTTTAGGATTACCCTCTAAGAGTTTTCTCATACTTAGCGTATGCTCTAAACCCAGCCCGCAACAAAAGATTAAATCAGCACCAGCGATTTTATCACTATCCCCTTTGACTATTTCGTACGAATGAGGATCTAGTTCTCCGTTGATTAAAACATTACATTGAACACTATCTCCAACCACGACCTTAACACAATCGTGGATCATCCTATTTGTGGATAGAATGTAAGGAGTCCGACTCTGCTTTTGCTTAGAAGAACTTTGCGAAGAGCAACCTGTAACCGCAATCACTAAAGCTGCTAACATTAAAAAAGCACCGATCGTAGAAAGAACTCTTTTCATATAATTCCCAATCCAAAGCTTAAACGAAAAACATAACAAACCCTCTCATCAATAACCAAGGAATAAAAGAATTTGTTGTTCGGAGAGCTTACAAAAAATAAAAATTCCCAAAAATCAAAAAAAGCATTCAAGGGAATAATTTGGAGATATCCTCTTTCTCGTTTAAGGTTAAATAGAATCAAAAAGTTAAAGCTTAAAAAGCAAATCTTTTAAAGCCATCTTCTCATCACGAGAAAATATAAAATATGAATCGAATGAAAATATTATGGTAGAATAAATTATCAATTTTATAGATAATCAGATTCCAAAAAGATTTTAATGGAATGTTTTTTGGTTTAGATCTACTATCATCAAAAATTAGACAAGAACTAGGAAATTAATTGTTTTTTCAAATTGAATTCAAATTACACAAGATATAGAGTTAAAATCGACTCTTTAGCTTTAAATTTCGAATGATTAGTTTGGAAAGGCAAGTCAGAGGGATCTTTAAATTAAAGAACAAATACTCCCCAATTTAGTGTATCATTTTGCAAAGAATAAGGTGATTATGATGGCCGTCGTTGATCAAGCTACGAAAGAAGAGACAGAAAAATTAATTGAAAAAGCGATTAAAAAAGTTAATGGCAGTAGGGAAAACGATCTTTGCAGATACCTTCCTGGCCCTGCTGGTGGTTACATGCACCACTTTACATTAAGAAAAATGAAGGCATCAGATCCAGAACAGTTGCATAAGATGCTTAAAGATTTTATCATCGGATCAGACATGCCAAGGGCTATTGAGCCGAAACCTCGAGCCCCTAGGGGATCTAAAAAGAAAAGAGACTTTGTTAGCTTTACAAAAAACGATATAGAGCGAGTTTTAGAACTGGCTAGACAAGTTGGAGATAAAGATTTATTAGCGAGATTTAGCCCCAAACGACCTCTGCCTTCCCTAAAAAGGGAGTTAATTCGTTCTATTAGGAACGGTGTTGTAAGCTTTGATTTGTGGAACGCCTATGTGGAAGCCGTAAAATCAGCTAATGCGTCTGAAGCAGCCGCTTCTTTTGTTTAAAAAATAATCTTTATAGGGGGTTTCTAAGAGGGAGCCCCTTAGTTGCTCTCTGTTTGTCCCTTTCTTCTTGTCAATAGCAGAAAAAACTGCTATACTTATTCCCTTGAAAAATTGAGTTTCTAAACTACTATTTAAATAAATCAACTAAACTAAGTTAATTAACGTATTTCAGAGGGTAATTATGACGACGACAACGGAAAAACCTTTTGGAAAATTGCGTTCTTTCATTTGGCCCATACATAAGCATGAGTTGAAGAAAGTTTTGCCAATGTTCCTTATGTTCTTCTGTATAGCTTTTAACTATACCATTTTAAGAGACACAAAAGACACTCTTATAGTCACGGCACCAGGGTCTGGAGCAGAAGCTATTCCTTTTATCAAAGTATGGCTGGTTGTGCCTTCCGCTGTCCTTTTCATGATTATTTACGCAAAACTCAGTAATATCCTTAGCAAACAAGCACTATTTTACGCGGTTATTTCTCCGTTTCTCCTCTTCTTTGTCTTGTTCCCTGTTGTGATCTATCCTTTCAGAGAGGTTTTACACCCAACTACTTTTGCTGATTGGTTGTTATCTGTGTTACCTCAAGGGTTAAGTGGCCTTGTAGCAGTTCTAAGAAACTGGACTTTTGCCATGTTCTTCGTCTTAGCAGAACTTTGGGGAAGCGTCATGCTATCACTGATGTTTTGGGGTTTTGCTAACGAAATCACAAAGATCAGCGAAGCAAAAAGGTTCTATGCTTTGTTTGGAATTGGAGCAAATCTTGCTTTACTAGCTTCAGGAAGGTCTATCATTTGGGCTTCCAGAATGCGTAGCGCTGCTACCGCAGGACAAGATCCATGGACTACCTCTTTGTATCTGCTAATGGGTATGGTCTTAGCTGCTGGTATCGTTATTATGGGGTGTTACTGGTGGATCAACAAAAATGTTCTAACAGATCCTAGATTCTATAATCCTGAAGAGCTTAAAAAGTCTAAGAAATCTAAGCCGAAAATGAGTTTAAAAGAGAGCTTCTCCTACCTTCTCAGGTCTCCTTATATTCTTTCCTTGGCTGTCTTGGTAATATGTTATGGCGTTTGCATAAACTTGGTTGAAGTCACTTGGAAGAGCCAATTGAAACTTCAATATCCCAATGCCAACCAGTACAGCGAATTTATGGGACACTTCTCCTTCTGGACAGGAATTGTCTCCGTAATGGTTATGTTGTTTATTGGCGGAAACGTTATCAGAAGGTTCGGTTGGTTAGCAGGTGCTCTGGTGACTCCAGTAATGATTTTGATTACCGGTGCACTTTTCTTCGCGCTAGTAATTTTTAGAGACCAAGCTACAGGATTGGTTGCTATGCTTGGAACAACTCCACTTATGATGGCTGTCATTGTCGGCGCTATCCAAAATATCCTTTCTAAATCCACGAAGTATGCTTTATTTGATGCCACAAAAGAAATGGCTTATATTCCTTTGGATCAAGAGCAAAAAGTTAAAGGAAAGGCTGCCATCGATGTCGTGGCTGCTCGATTTGGAAAGTCTGGTGGATCCTTAATACAACAAGGGCTTTTGGTAATTTGTGGAAGCATCGGAGCGATGACCCCTTACCTTGCTGCTATACTATTCGTGATTATTGGCTGCTGGGTCGTTGCTGCCTCCAAACTTAACGTGCTTTTCCTTAAACTTACTGCTTCTGAAGAAGAGGGTTCTTCTGAACAAGAACCTACTGAGGCTAAGGAGAGTGTCGTTGCCGTTGAAAACGCCTCTTCATAGAAAGGCTCGTCTTTCTATGAAGACAATTCCTCAAAGCTCAGGGAATACTCCCTGAGCTTTTTTTTTGCTGCCCCTCTGTATTGACAACTTATAGATCCAACTCATAACATTGTCCTTTTTCTGATCTAAAGAGGGATACATTGAAAGAGTATAATATCGAGAATATTAGGAATTTTTCTATAATAGCCCACATTGATCATGGAAAATCTACAATAGCCGATCGCCTGCTGGAAGCGACTCAAACCGTTGAGGAGCGGGAGATGAAGGACCAGCTTCTAGATTCCATGGACCTGGAAAGAGAACGGGGCATCACTATCAAGGCGCACCCCGTCACTATGCGTTACGTTCACGAAGGTGTAGAGTATGAAATAAATCTTATAGACACTCCGGGGCACGTAGATTTTTCTTACGAAGTATCTCGTTCTTTATCCGCTTGCGAAGGCGCGTTGCTTATTGTCGACGCAGCGCAAGGAGTACAAGCCCAGAGCTTAGCTAACGTGTACCTAGCGCTCGATCGAAATCTAGAAATTATTCCCATCCTTAATAAAATAGATCTACCAGCAGCAGATCCGGAGGAAGTTAAACGGCAAATTAGAGATTACATAGGTTTGGATACGACAAATGCCATTGCTTGTTCAGCAAAAACAGGTTTAGGAATTTCTGATATTTTAGAAGCTATCATAGCTCTTATTCCCCCGCCTTTGCCTCAAGATCCAGGTGCTCCTCTGAAAGCTTTGGTATTTGATTCTCACTATGATCCTTATGTAGGGATTATGGTTTACGTCCGCATAGTAAGTGGGGAGATAAAAAAAGGAGATAAAATTATTCTAATGGCTTCTGGGAACACTTCCCATGAAGTGCTTGGAGTTGGAGCCTTTATGCCCGAAGCCACTTTGATAGAAGATTCTTTAAAACCAGGCCAAGTTGGGTACTTCATTGCCAATATTAAAAAAGTAAAAGATGTTAAAATTGGAGACACCGTAACAACCCACAAGAATCCAGCCAAGGAGCCTTTGGAAGGGTTCAAAGAGATAAACCCCGTAGTTTTTGCTGGAATTTATCCCATAGATTCTTCTGATTTTGACGCACTGAAAGACGCTTTATCTAGATTGCAGCTAAACGATTCTGCATTGACAGTGGAACAAGAAAGCAGTCATTCTTTGGGGTTTGGGTTCCGCTGCGGATTTTTAGGGCTGTTACACCTAGAAATTATTTTTGAACGCATAATGCGAGAATTCGATATCGATGTTATCGCTACTGCTCCTAGCGTCGTTTACCGGATAGTCTTGAAGAATGGAAAAGTTTTGGAAATCGATAACCCGACAGCCTACCCCGATCCAGCAACTATCGAACACGTAGAAGAACCCTGGGTCACGGCACATATTATTACTCCTCAGGAATATCTAAGCAATATTATGAGTCTCTGTCTGGATAAGCGGGGATTATGTTCGAAGACGGAAATGCTTGATGATAATCGCCTGATACTCACCTACAGCCTTCCTCTAAACGAAATCGTTTCTGATTTTAACGATAAATTAAAATCCGTTACCAAAGGATATGGTTCTTTTGACTATCAGCTCTCTGATTACCAAAAAAGTCCTATTATTAAGCTCGAGATTCTCGTCAACGATGAACCTGTGGATGCTTTCTCCTGCTTAGTGCATAGAGACAAAGCAGAATCTAGAGGGAGAAGCATTTGTGAAAAGCTAGTAGAAGTCATCCCCCAACAACTTTTCAAAGTTCCCATTCAAGCGGCAATTAATAAAAAAATTGTCGCCCGAGAAACTATTCGAGCTTTATCCAAAAACGTTACAGCAAAATGCTACGGTGGGGACATCACTCGAAAACGAAAGCTTTGGGAAAAACAGAAAAAAGGAAAAAAGCGTATGCGCGAATTTGGAAAAGTATCTATTCCAAATACAGCCTTTATGGAAGTACTAAAGTTAGACTAGCCTTTGGCATGCAAACAGAGAGCGGGGGAAGATCCTGCTCAAAATGCTTGGGATCTCTCTCCATTAGACTAAGTTGGTTTCCAAGTCCCCACTCCAGTCGGTGTGATAAAATTCTCCTCTCGGTCTGTCCACTCTTTCGTAGGAATGAGCTCCAAAATAATCCCGAAGCCCCTGGATGAGGTTAGCTGAAGAGTTTGAGGTAGTATATCCATCAAAGTAGGATATAGCTTCTGATAAACAAGGAACAGGAATTCCCGAAAGAACTGCTGCAGCAACGACTCTTCTCCATCCACTATCTGCTTGTTTTAGCGCACTCTGGAAGAAAGGATCCATGATTAATGAGGGAAGATCCGGGGACGAAACAAACGCATTTTTTATATCTTGTAAAAATACACTTTGTATTATGCATCCACCACGCCATATCAAGGAAATTTCTCCCAAATCTAAATCCCAATCAAACTTTGTTGAAGCCTTTTTTAGCAAGGAGAACCCCTGAGAATAACTAATAATTTTGGATGCGTAAAGGGCATGGAAGCAATCTTGCAAAAATTCCTTTTTTGAGCCAGAAAACTCCAGGTCTGATTTAGAAAATGCTTCCTTTGCCAAGATTCTTTCTTCTTTCATTCCTGATAAATATCGGGAAAATACAGCTCCTGTAATCAAAGACAAAGGAACGTCTGCTTGCAGAGCTTCAATAGCTGTCCACTTTCCTGTTCCTTTTTGTCCAGCGACATCCAATATGGAATCTATTATGGATCGATTATTTTTATCTTTAGCTGCCAATACTTCTGATGTAATACGAACTAAATAACTTTCTAATTCACAATTATTCCAATCGTCAAAAACTAAAGCTATTTCATCCGAAGACATTCGTACATAATCTCTCATCAGTCCGTACAACTCACTGATAAGTTGCATATCTCCATACTCTATACCATTATGGACCATCTTGACATAATGCCCTGCTCCCCCACTACCTATCCAAGAACAACACGGCTTCCCATCTTGCGATTTAGCAGCAATAGAAAGAAATATAGGTTTGATAAATTCCCAAGCCCTGAAATCTCCCCCAGGCATAATTGAAGGACCGTTACGAGCCCCTTCTTCACCTCCGGAAATACCTGCTCCAACAAAAAAAATCTGTTTGGATTTTAACTCTTTGAAACGCCTTTCTGAATCCAAAAAATAACTATTACCACCATCGATGATAATATCGCCTTCTTCCAAAAAAGGAAGCAGAGCATTGATAGTGTGATCTACAGGATCTCCAGACTTAATCATCAGTAATATCTTTCTTGGACGTTCTAGAGAACTGACAAACTCTTGCAAAGAATAAAACCCCTGAATACTGGAACCCAGCACCTCGGGATCCTCTAAAAACTCCCTTGTTTTCTCCTGACTACGATTATAAACAGAAACAGAAAACCCGTGATCTCGCATGTTTAGCACTAAATTCTTTCCCATCACAGCGAGACCTATTAGTCCGATATCAGATCCTTTTGTCATTTAAAGTCCTTTTTTTACTGAAAAGTCAAATTACGACTAACACTGACCTTTTTTTTCTTCCTCTAGACACGACTATATACTTAGAGAAAACAATATCTTCAGGAGAAACAACTTCCTCACTACTGGACAACACCCTAGAATTAATATATAAACCCTTCTGATCCACTAGTCTTCTTACTTCGCCTTTAGAAGTGGCTATTCCTGTATGCACTAAAAGATCTGCCCATTTTTTTCCAAAAATATCAATCCTTGACACCTCTATCCCAAAGCCAGTGTCTACAAGTACCGATAATGAATCTTCAGTAAATTCTGAAACCCTACCAGGAACCATAGCTTGAGTGATACTCATTGCTGAGGATACCCCTGCGTCTCCATGCACAATCCTAACAACTTCCTGAGACAAATATGCCTTCACTTGCTCGGGATTCTCTTTTAATTTTAACAGAAGAACTTCTATCTCCTTATTTTCTATCAAAGTTAACAGCTTAGCCACCTTAGGCATCTCTGCATCCTCGAGACCATATATATACTGGTACAATTCATAAGGAGAGGTTTTATTAGCGTCTAACCATACGGCTCCTTTTTCCGTTTTGCCTAACTTATTTCCCTGACTATCAGTTAATAAAGGATATGTGAAGCCATGAGCTTTTTTTGCTAAATTTTTTCGAATAAAGTCTATACCTGCCGTAATATTTCCCCACTGGTCACTACCTCCGATCTGTAGGAAGATCCCCTTTTCTCTGAATAAGTGATAGAAATCATAAGCTTGCAATAGCTGATAACTGAACTCTGTAAAGCTCATGCCTTCGTCCGAACGAAGGCGTTGCTTAACACTGTCCTTAGCTAACATATTTCCCAAGCGAAAATGCTTAGCCACATCTCTCAAAAAATCCACTAAGGGCATCTCCCCTAGCCAAGAAAAATTATCCACTATCTCAATGTCAGGAACAAACCGTTGCAGAGCCTTCTTTAAAGAGTCTGTATTTTCTTCTACCGTCTTCTTATCAAGTAGGACTCTCTCAGTACTTTTCCCTGAGGGATCACCTATCATACCTGTCGCTCCTCCAATGAGCGCTACAACTCTATGACCAAACAACGATAATTTTTTTAAAGCAAGTATTCCTGCTAGGTGCCCAACGTGAAGGGAAGAGCCTGTTGGGTCAAAACCTAGGTAAGCGGAGACGGGGCCTGACACCTCTGATAATCCTTCAGAAACATCAACAACCGAACCCCGGTCCTGCATATAAGTGAGGAAATTCTTCATAAAAATTACAGCAGATAAAAATATAGATCTTAAAGTCCTTTCCCATAATATTCAAGAACTGAACTAGAACATAAGAAATCTACCCTAGAATTATCATTCGTCACTGCTGTTGATTTTTCTCACAGCTAAGAATAAATTTTAAAATCGACCCATCTTAATGGATTTTTGTTAACTTATCCCTTTTCTTTACTTTTTTACCAACTCTCTAGATTATTATGTCCTCTATGTACGGGCAGACTTTCCTTGGAGAAACTATTAGTTTTTTCTATGTAAATAGAATTTTGTACCAAACTGTCAATTTAATCCTGTAAATTGTCACAGATCCAGTTTTTACATCAAAACTAAACAAAAGAAAGTAATGCTTGTCAAAAAGGAATAAGGTAACTCAATCAAGAATCACTTTATATTCAAATTATTTGTTAAGATACTAAAAGGACTTCCTTTATGAAGATATCATCTGGGAACACCCAGCCACTTACGCTATCAGCACATGAGGAACTTTCATCTGTACCAAGTTCCCGTTTTTTCAACACCGAAAAGGTCAATACTCTAGGATATATCATTTTAGCAGTTTTAGCAGTCGCATTGTTAGCCAGCGTTGTAGCTATGGTGCTAACCAAAGATATAACGTTCACTATTGTGCAGTCCATCCTAGGCGTAATGTTAGCTTCCATTGTAGCTATGATGAAAACCCCATTACCCGGGAACTCAGCACAAAGGCGATTTTATCAGATTACAAAAAATTCTTAAAAGCAGACCTTAGGCGGAGTAATGCTTTAGAATGGATTTGAGATACCCTAGATTCGCTGACACCTAGAATGTTTCCGATTTCTTTCAGCATTAAATCTTCATAGTAGTACAGGACCAAAACTTGCCGTTCTCTCTCGTCTAAATTCAGAATAGCCCCGGCTAGTAATTTCTTTCTTTCTTCTTTTTCTGCCGCCTCAAATCCCGTCATCGCTTTTTCATCAACAAGTCTATCTTCGAGGCAAAAGCCTCTATCTTCTGCATCATTGCAAGATCGGTCTTCGTGGATGGAAATCATTAGGGAAGTTTTTGCCAACTGGTACCATTCTGACAATTCTTCTTGTGAGATCTGAAGATGCTTACAAAGTTCAAAATCTGTAGGCTCTCTACCTAGGCTTGCCCTTAAAGAATCAATAGCTGAAGACAAGAGACCAGTCTTCTTGTGAACACTACGAGGAACCCAATCCTGTTTTCTTAGATCATCAATAATTGAAGCTTTGATTAAAAAGGATGCATAACTTTCAAACTTAGGGCTTTTTTCTGGATTAAACTTCTCTACTGCCCTAACCAATCCTTCGACACCTGCTGCATAAAGATCCTCATTATGAATATGGCTAGGGAAGCCTGCAGACAGCTTATGAACGACGATATTTACCAAATAAAGATAGGACTCAATTAAGAAATCTCTATCCACGATAGCTCTTGTCTCAAGGTATCGCTTCCATGGTTCAGAAAGTTCTGGGAAATCTTGAGTTTTCACAATTTCTCTTTATTTTTCTATAAATAAGAGAATAGTTAAAAAAAATTTTTTAAACAACACCTTTAGAAGAGAGTTATAATCAAAAAATATAAATTATAATAAAACTTTTTCGGAAACCGTTCCTAAAGAACATATCTCTATGTCCTTAGGCAATTCATCATAAGAAAGAATCAAAAGATCAGGAAACTTGTGCTCTATTATCTTTTTCATTTCTACGCGAGACTCACTACCTGTAACTACAGCACGAACCTCTTTCTCTAAACTGTGCAATAACGGCTCTCTAAATAATTCGTCAATTTCCTCCAATATCTTTTGACAAACAGAAGGATTTTTCTCAGGATAATCACACCCAATGAGTTGTTCTACGTAGGGATCTACTGTCACGACATGAATCTTTTTCTGTTTCCCAAGGATACTTCGCCCCACTCTATCACCTAAATGTTTACGAACATGTTCCACTACTCTATCTAAAGAAACCTTGTTACTAGGAAGAGAAGAGAGAGAATCAACGATATAAGGAAACAAATGCAACGAGATACCATCTTTAAGGAGAGATTTGCATACCACCATTAAAGAATCTCTGGAAATTTTCATAGGGATAATTTCATCAGAAAAAATTCCCCATTGAGCTTCAGTTCTCACGAGCAACTCTTCTATAACTCTGGCATTTACACACTCATGTGCCAAAGAGGACATTTTTCTATATAGAGAATCTTCAACAAATCCATCTAAATCAAAAATAAAATTAAAAACTTGTAAAAACGCTCCTGAATTATTACTTCGAATTATACGGATATTTTTTGGAAAATGCACTCCCAACTCATTATAAATCCTCAGAGCTGTAAATCTGTAATTTCTCTTAATGTCATCTTCTCTCATATCAGCGATAGGAAGGTGCAATTCCACTTTAGGCTCACTTTCCAATTGGTCTTTATGAGCTAACTTTAGCCCAATCAATAGCAGAACAGACCCAGACAAAAAGGTAGGAGTAAAAGGAACTCCAGGCAAAAAAGCAAAAAGCAGCATAGAAAACGATGCTGGGAAAAATATCTTAGAATGCTTTTGAAGATCTTTAGTAAAGGAATGCACAAAAGTTTTTTGTTTGCCGACCTTGGATATTGTTGTTGCTGCCCCCACTGAAGTCAGTATGGCTGGGATCTGTCCGACTAAACCATCTCCTAAAATTACAAGCCATAGTTTATCAAATGTTAAAGATGAGAAACTTAGCAAGAAAGGAACAGAGAAAACATTTACTGCCAATATAAGCAGAGCTATAACGGCATCTCCTTTTACAAAGCGAAAAACGCCTTCCATGGAAGAAAAAAATTCGCTTTCTTGAATTACTTCTTCTCTAAGATTTTCTATAGAAGCAAAACTTTTCCTTCCAGAATTTAAGGACATATCTAGGGCCATTTGCTTCCCCGGTAGAGCTTCTAAAATAAACCGAGCCCTAACTTCTGCTATACGTTCTCCACCTTTTGCTATCAGAAGAAAGTTCATAAAAAATAAGATGATTAAGACTGCTGTACCTGCAATAATGCTATCGGAAGCTAAAAATTTTCCCAGAGAGGTGATCATAGGACTAGCTTCTCCGGAAGATAAGATTAATCTCGTGGAAGCGATGTTTAATCCTAAACGAAAAATCGTTAGATAAAATAGCACCGAAGGATAGGAAACTAAATCTTTATCATTCCTAGCAGACAATGCCCACAGAAAAGCAATCAATGAAGAAGAAATCCCTAGACACAAAAAACTATCCAGAAGAAGCGGGGTCATTGGAAACAGGGATGTAGTGACCACTAGTATAGGAAGAAGCAATAACCAAGACTCAAAACTCTTGTTTTTCACGAAATACCTAAGAGGGGTTCCTACTACCGAATCCTTACCCTAACCTATCGATTCACATCAACAATAAAAGCTCTATTTCTCCTCTCTTCCCCTTGATTACTACTCTATTTAGCAGGCAAGTATACAATTCCCAGTGACATCCACAAAGGCAAGTAATGCCAAATAAAGATTTGTATACATATTTCTAAAGCAAATATTCTAAATTTATTTTTCTGAAAAAACACAATCTTTGCTTGTGGAGTATAAAGATTTATGATAGATTCCCCGCTTTCTACTTCTCTTTCGGAGTATAGCGCAGCCTGGTTAGCGCGGTTGCTTTGGGAGCAATAGGTCGGGGGTTCGAATCCCTCTACTCCGATATCTTTTTTCTTGGAGATTTTATGGCTAAATTGACGATTGTTTCGGGAGATGATTCTGAAGAGTTTGAGTTGGAAGATGGCGAGGGAATTTCTGAGGTTTGCGAAGAAGCTGGCGTCCCGTTCGCTTGTACGGAAGGGGTTTGTGGAACCTGTGTCATAGAAGTTCTTGAGGGGCAGGAGAATCTTTCCGAGTTCACCCAGGAAGAGAAGGACTTTCTCGGTGATGAGGGTGGTTGCGAGCGGCTGGCTTGCCAGTGTAAGATTCGGCACGGTAAAGTGAAGGTCACCTTTTAGGGCAGCTTTCTTTACGTCCTTTTATTTCCTTTAATCTCTGGCTTTTTATCAAAAATTATAAAGAAAACTTTATAAAAAAGATAAAATCAAATCTTTTTTGTTAAAAACAAAAAAAATCGGTATAATTACCACTGTAGTAATTTGATTTTGTTAGTTTTATGAAGGTTTTTAGCAATAAAAATACCAGCAGTTTACAAACAGATTCATCGGTTCCAGGCCAACCCGATATCGCACGAGAGAATTGTTCGAGGAAAAGGGTGCTTTCTGCAACCAAGAGGTTCTTTCTAGAGGTTCTCCCGAAATTAGCCATCATCTCCCTCGTAGTACTGTCTATGAGTTTGGCTATTGTCTATTGTTCCGTTGGCACGCTAGTTGGAGCTATTAGTTTGGGGTATCTTATGTTATCCTCTGCCATCGCTGGAATTTGGATCTCGAAAAAAATGCATAAAAAGGAATCGGAAGCGACGGCCGCCAAAGTTCCTACCCATTCCTAAAATCACGCAATAAGGAAGCATTTCGTTATGAGCAATAATATACAACCTGGAGCACATCCTGGTTCTAGGGATTTTGGATTACCGCTAGGAGAAAACGTTGCGGAAGATTTCCTATCACAAGGGAATTCTTCTTCTGTTTCTAAAAGCCGCCTATCCTCTCTGCTTAAAACAGTCAAAAAGGACATTTCGGGACCTAAAGATACTCGCCTGCAAGCCAGGATTGCTTTACTTGTTGTAAGCATAATAGCTATGTTAACTTTTATTGTAGGATTTGCCTCTTGCGTGATATTTGGTCTGCCTGCTCTGGCCGTAATTCCTCTGGTTGCCGGAGCAGTGTTTATTAGCTCTATCATTTTGCACAGGAGCCTATGTTCCTACAGAAAGACTATTCCCTCTGTACGTTCTCCTTCTCCGACAACCAAAGTCCCTAAGCCGTCTTCTACCCCTAAAAAGACTCTGCCAACAACTCCACTTTCAGTAGTAAGGGAAGAGAAAAAAGTACGAACTCCTGCTCTCGATGAAAAAATAACAAAAACACCCCTATCAGCTCCAACTCCTAAATCTCATTCAGTATCAACCCCAAGATCTAAGACTACTAGCTCTTGGATAAAGGTGGACCTTCCTCCGGGATGCTTGGCTAAGGAGGCCTTCTGCTGGGCTCATAAAGATATACCAAACTTAAAACTTGTATCAGCAAAATATTCTATAGATAGCCTAGCTGTACAAAAGAAATTTTTGACAGAATCGTCCGTTATCGTCAATTCAGCAAACCCGACAATGTATCCTGGCGGTGGAGGCACTAACAAAGCGATATCCCTTAAGGTAACCCCAAAATCCTGGGATTCTAGCAAACAGTCTGCAGCCTTATCCTCTACTCCCCTCCATGGTCCACTGAAGGTAGGGGAATTCCGAGCTGGCTTTTGGGAATCTAAAGTTTTTGTGGAAAGCGAAGTCCTGACAACACCTACTCTTTTAGGGCAACTTTTGGGACCGGAGGCTTCCTCTTCTTCTATCAAAGGAGATGAGGGAATTGCTTCACATATTGTTGAAGAAGCATACTTTAACTGTGTAAAAGCTTGCCTCCAGCGTGGGTGCTTGATTATCCAAACACCCCTTATCTCATCTGGAATATATGCTCAAGGAGCCAAAGACTCTTTGGCATGGCAAAAAATGTTGCGCACAGCTATGCTCTCCGGAATAACGAGAGCCACGAAGACGACTGAAACTAAAAGCGAAGTGTTGATTATCATTGTAGATGTGAGCACACCTCCTCTAAGGCTTGGGTCCTAGGGAGAGAGGGCTTGAAGGGAGTTTTCGTTCCTCTTGCGAGTGAACAGGCTGTGAATTTTATTAGGGTTGGCTCTTATCTTAGATACTATCGTTATTCTTTTTCTTAATATGTCTGCAGAGGTCTTGGCAGAGGTTGGCATTGCCTAAGAGACCACTTCTTTAAAACCATCAAAAGGAAAAGTCACTATGCTTAAAGGCACGTTGTCCCCCGTAAATACCCATCGTCGCAAAACTAGATCTGTAAACGTAGGCCATGTCCAAGTAGGCAGTGAGCATCCGATTCGTGTTCAATCGATGACAAACACTGCAACTGATGATGTTGAAGGAACTGTGAAGCAGATCTTAGATCTAGCTGAGGCAGGCTGTGAGATTGCCCGAGTCACAGTCCAAGGTATGAAAGAAGTTAAGGCTTGTGAAAAAATTAAAGAGCGCCTTGATGCTCTAAAGTGTTCTATTCCCCTAGTTGCTGACATCCACTTCTTCCCTCCCGCTGCTTTACATGTGGCGGACTATGTGGATAAAGTTCGTATCAATCCAGGCAATTATGCAGATAAGCGCTACTTATTTGAAGAAACAAAAAAATGGTCTGACAAGGATTTTGAAAGAGGATTTGAAAGAATTAGGAATAAGTTTCTTCCTTTGGTCAATAAGTGCCGGTCTCTGGGAAAATCTATGAGAATCGGGGTTAATCATGGCTCTCTATCAGAGAGAATTCTTCAAAAGTACGGAAATACTCCTTTGGGCCTCGTAGTATCTGCTCTGGAATACACCCAAATATGTGTAGAAGAAAATTTCCACGAACTCATTTTTTCCATTAAGTCCAGTAACGTTGTTGTTATGACAGAGTCTTATCGTCTATTAGCTAAAGAACTTGATGCCAGAGGGTGGCATTATCCCTTGCACCTCGGAGTTACTGAAGCTGGAATGGATTTGGAAGGCTCTATTAAATCTGCAACGGGAATAGGCGCCCTCCTGATCGAGGGCATAGGCGATACTATACGCTGTTCACTGACAGGCCATCCCGTCGTAGAAATGCCCACGTGTAATGAGATATTAGCTAAACTAGACCAATACCACAAAAATATAGAAAACCAGCCAAAGCATAGTTTCTGCCCACCCAGGGAAGGGTCTCAAAAAGATACTCTAGAGATCTATGATCAAGAAAGCTCTCCTACCATCTTTCCTTTATTTCTTATTATCAATGCGCAGCAAGTAACGAGTTCTTTCCTTTCAGATCTGGGCATTATAAAAAAAATAGATGGATATAAGAAAGCAACTACTTCTCCGGACGCCATTATAGTAGAGTCATCTATCTTGGACAAACTTCCTTTGTCTGTGCTTCAATCAGTCGGAATTCGCGTGTTTACAAAAGAAGATTTTGTTTCCGCATCCGGGGATTTTCCTGGAGAGTGGCCACGAACCCTATCAATGGCCACTGATAAACTAGTATTTTATCCCTCGGAATCCAAAATTACTTCCGTAAGAGAGTTTCTATCTTGGAAGGCGGCTGCACGCAACTTTACCTCAGTGTTTTTGGCGATGGAATACCCTGTTGCAAAAACTCCCTTAGAACTCGCTGTTTCTGCGTCTATGGATCTCTCTTCTTTTCTTATAGACAACCAAATTCAAGGAGTTGTTTTAGATGCTCCTTTCATTTCTTTACCATTGATGAGAAGGATAGGGTTCTCAATTTTACAGGGAACCAGAAAGCGTTCTTCTGCAGCTGAAATGATTTCTTGCCCATCGTGTGGACGTACGCTCTTTGATCTCCCCTCCGTAACTGAAAGAATACAATCTCTTACGTCTCATTTATCGGGATTAAAAATTGCTGTCATGGGCTGTGTGGTTAATGGCCCTGGAGAGCTGGCCGATGCTGATTTTGGCTTCATTGGATCAAAGCCTGGTCTCATTGACCTGTACGTCAAACATACCCCTGTTCGAAGAGACATCCCCATGGAAGAAGCTGAGGAAGCACTTATACAGTTGCTAAAGGAGCACAACGTATGGGTAGAACCTGAGCATGAAACAAAAGAAATTAATGAGGATTAAAAATGTTTCAATCAATTGGCAATCAAACTCTTTTATTTTTATTATAAAATATAGGTTCTCAAACAAATCCGAAAATAGCAATATTGCTTCGGCTGCCTTCTACTCCCAAAAACACGTGCGCTAGGAGAGTGTCCCATGATCAGTTCGCAAGAAAAAGATGGTTTCCGTTACTTCTCTGTCTCTTCGCTCAAAGAGTTCCCTATAGATGTCAAAATCTTTCCTAAACAGATCCGGACCTCCAGCTCTCCTGTGCAGACAGACTACATAACCCCTGAGGAAATGTTAGCTTTATGTCCGGGAAAATTTTATAGAAGTTTACATCAAAGTCACAGCACGACAGTTCGTGAAGCGGAGCTTATCTGCTCTCCCTTCTCCATAGGGGATGCCATGTATACAAGTACACCAGGGATATCTCTCCTTATCAAGCACGCAGATTGTCAAGCCACGGTATTTTATGATAAGCGCAAACACGTCATAGCCAATGTGCATTGTGGATGGAGAGGATTGGTTGCGGGGATCTACACGGTGACTGTCAATGCTATGCGGAAAAGGTTTCTCTCTAATCCAGAGGATTTAGTGGTCTTCATTGGCCCTAGTTTGGGCCTTAATGCTTCGGAGTTTCTTTCCTACAAAGAAATTTTTCCTAAATATTTTCAGAAGTTTATGTCTCCTGGTTGTCTTTTTGACCTTAAGGCTATAGCTAAATTACAAATTAAGAACCTAGGAGTTCCCGAAAGTCAGATACATGTGTCAGACATTTGCACCTATTCTTCTAAAGATTTCTTTTCCTACCGCAGGGGCTGCAAGGAAAACCCATGTCAATCAAGAAAAAAATCCCCTAGAGACCCTTACATAGGGAACTGGACGGCTGTTACATTAAAACCTGTTTAGTCCAGTAATACTTCGGGCATTTCCAAAAGTTCTTTGACTTTTACAAGGAAGGTTACGGCTTCTTTGCCGTCAATAATGCGATGGTCATAACTCAATGCCACGTACATCATTTCCCTGATGGCTACTTCGTTGTCTATAACAACCGGCCTTTTTTCGATCTTATGCATACCCAGTATCCCTACCTGAGGAGGGTTAATAATTGGAGTGGATAGAAGTGATCCATAAACCCCTCCATTAGTTATAGTAAAGCAACCACCTTTCAGATCGTCTAAAGACAGCCCTCCTTCCCTGGCTCTAGTGGCAAGGTTAGCCAAGGTCTTCTCAATATCTGCGTTAGTAAGAGAATCACAATTCTTTATCACAGGAACTACCAGCCCTCTGTCAGTTCCTACAGCAACAGAAATATCAAAATATTTACGATAAACAATGTAGTCCTCGTCGATATAAGCATTAAGTTGAGGAACTTCCTTTAAAGCTGCAACAACAGCTTTGATGAAGAAAGACATAAACCCTAATTTTATTCCATGCTTAGCAACAAATTCCTCCTGTTTTTCCTTACGCAAAAGAATAAGCGCAGTCATGTCGATTTCATTGAATGTTGTCAACATGGCTGACTCCTGAAGAGCTTGCACAAGCCTTTTAGAAATAGTCTTTCGTATACCACTCATACGCGTTCTTTCTTCTGCAAGGTCCTCCGTGTCCTGAGAAAGATTCTTCAAAGGAATAAAATTCCCTCTTTGAGGCGGTAGGTCTTGTATTTTAACAGACTTTTGATCGGATACATCACTATTAAAAGGTATGACTTTATCACTTCCTTCTCGAAAATCCCCTGGGCTAGAAGCAGTTAGTGAAAGATCAACCTCTTTATCAGAGAAACCTCGCTCTGAAGATACTTCTGAAGAAGTTACAGATTCTGTGATGTGTGTTTGTTGTTGAGAAGGACTTCCAGCTTCCCCCTCGGAATATAATTTTCCTACAATTGCTCCTACAGCCACAACATCACCTTGAGAAACTTCCCAGGAAATCCTTCCAGAAGATGGGGAATAAATTTGCTGATTTAATTTATCGCTCTCGATTTCTAGTATCCCCTGGTTTTCTTGAACAAAAGAGCCCTCGGAAACAAGGAGAGCAGCAATTGTTACTTCACTAATAGATTCGGCTATATCTGGAATTTTTATTTCTATAACCATTTCCCCTCCTACTGTTCCTTTAACGAAAATAGTCTCTCCATTAAGGTGTCTAACTCTTGCTTACTCAACCTGGCAGACCCTGTAGCTGTAGAAGAGCTTCTTGGTCTACCTACAAAGAAGAGTTCTTCCTTTAAAAAATTTTTTAACGACATGTATATGTAATCGTACGCTCCCATATTAATAGGCTCCTCTTGCAACCAAATATACCTGGAGACCCTAGGATATTTAGTTACAAGAGATATGAGCCTGGTCATATCCAAAGGATACAAACTCTCTATACGGATACAAGCAAATTCCCCTTTCCGACTAGATTTATTTAAAGCCTCTAGATAATCGTAGTAAATTTTACCAGAACATAGCACCAACGTCGTTGCAGCAGTATTTTGTTCATCATCTTCTAATAACGTTTGGTAGCCAACCGGATCAGAAAACTCCTCTATTTTACTTACACACAAAGGATGCCTCAATAATCCTTTAGGGGTAAATATTACCATAGGAACAGGCAATCTACTTTTCATGTGTTGTCGGAGGGCCCTGAAATACTGTACAGGAGTGGAAGGATATATCACTTTAAAATTCCATTCTGCTGCTAAGGAAAGGTATCTTTCTATTCGAGCAGAGGAATGCTCAGGCCCCTGTCCCTCATACCCATGAGGAAGCAATAACACCAAATTGGAATGAAAATCCCACTTCTGAATCCCCGAAGAGATGTATTGGTCAAAAATAATCTGAGCGCCATTAGAAAAGTCTCCAAATTGAGCCTCCCAAAGCACTAGCGTGGATTCTGCACTCGCAGCATATCCATATTCAAAGCCCAGAACGGCATACTCAGAAAGCGGTGAATTATACAATTCTACTCTGCCTTGATCAGGACTTAAACATTCCAAAGAGCAGTATCTATTCCCATTCTTAATATCTACCCAAATCAGTTGGCGTTGACTGAACGTTCCTCTAGGAGAATCTTGTCCTGATAACCTCAACGAATACCCATCAACGAGCAAAGAGGAAAAAGCTAAAGCTTCCGAGGTCGCCCAGTCAAGCTCTCGATTAGCTATTAGCATCTTCCATCTTTTTTCCTGAAGAGCACTTATCTTTCTGTGTGGAGAGAAGCCTTCCGGGATACCTAGCAACTTGTTACACAGAAATTCTATAGATTGAGATGTCAATGAAGTGTCTACCTCTGCGAGAATTTCCCCCTGCGATAAACGATCACAAAATCCACAAGAAGAAATTGGAAACTGCTCCACCTCTTTATCTCTAGAAAAAATGTCATACTCTTTTTTCAAAGTTGCACGTACAGACTCTTCAATAAAGGAGAGTTGATTGTCTAACTCTTGACCAAAAGCATGTATCAATTTTTCACGAAAGAGTTCTCTGACTGTAGGTTGTTGAGAAATGCCTTGATATAAACTAGGTGCAGTCACAGAAGGATCATCACTTTCATTATGTCCGTGCTTTCTATAGCAGCAAAGATCTATGATAACATCACAACCAAAGTTATTTCGGACATCCAAAGCAAAGGATATTGCTAACATAGCAGAAGGGATATCGTTGCCATTAACTCTAAACACTGGTACCCCTAACATTTTGGCAACATCCGTGCAATAAGGAGTAGACCTAGACTCTTTAGGCATGGCGGTAAACCCTATACCGTTGTTGACAACAATATGCAAACTTCCTGAGGTAGCATACCCAGGGACAGCACTCAGCTGCAACGTTTCATAAACCACTCCTTGACCAGAAAAAGCTGCGTCCCCATGTATTAAAACAGCTAAAGTTTGCTTTTCTTCTAGGGTTGATTGTTTTTGTTTAGCTAAAACTACACCTTCAACGACAGGATCTATAGACTCCAAGTGACTAGGATTGGGCAGAAGCGTTAAACGAACTTCTTTACCATCTACCAACTTATTGTGCACATATCCTTTGTGGTACTTCACGTCACCTACATTATCGACTCCTCTGTAGCTGAAGTTATCCTCAAACTCCATAAAGATGTATCGACTAGGTTTAGACATTACGTTTGTAAGAACATTCAGACGCCCCCTATGACTCATACCAAAAACATATTCAACAATAGGGCAATTTTTTTGAGAGCCGCTCCCAACACTCACTAGATACTCAAGCATAGGAACTAAAGCTTCCCCCCCTTCAAGAGAGAATCTTTTTTGCCCAGTGAATTTTACGTGCAGAAACTCTTCAAAAAAACTAGCTTTGCAAATATCCCTATAGCTTTCTAAAAGGTCTTCTTGAGAAAAAAGCCGGGAAGTTTTTTCCATCAAGTTCCACACATGTTCCTGAACTTCTGGAGAGCATGTAATAGTTTCCACCGCCAGTGGACCACAGTAAATTTCTTCCAGCCTCTCCATCAACCGCTTAGCAGACACTTTCTTTTCAGAAAGCAATCCGAAAGAAGAGACCTCATCATTCAAGTTCAAAGGATTCAATTTCTCAGAAAGAAACGAAGAAGGCGTATAAGATGTCAACGGAGACACACGGCTCTGTAGGTATCCATAGGATCGATAGACATTTATCAACAATTGGCCTCTTTTTTCCGCCAAAAGCTCATTTATCTCCTTGGAATCAACAGCACTCTTATCTTTCAATTTTTCTTCCAAATAAGAGCTTTCTGACCAAGTAGCAATTCCCATCTGATAGCCAGAAAAAAAATGCTTCCATGACGAATGAATAGGCTCCCCCTGAAGAAACTGCCCATACATGGACTCTAACCAATCACTTTCTACGAAATTCCCTTGCTCCCAAAATTCATGATTCATATGATGCTTTCTCAAAGACGCTAATTCAGTGTCTCGACTCATACCAAATTTTTCTTTATTCAAAAAACAAAGTTTGTGGTTGGCTGCTTTCTACTCTGTTGAAAAAAAATTGGCCAAGCGAGTACATCGTCTTAGTGACTAAACAAATGGAAAATGTCCGAATGAAAAGCGAACGTTTGAAAAAGTTAGAATCTGAACTCAACGATTTGACCCAGTGGATGCAGCTTGGCTTAGTCCCCAAAAAAGAAATAGATCGCCATAAGGAAGAGATCCGTACTCTAGAAATGAAAATTCAAGAGGAAAAAGAGCGTTTGCAGCTTCTGAAGGAGAGTGGCGAAATTGAGGAATATGTCACCCCAAGACGAAATGCAGCAAAGACTGTCTATCCAGAAGGCCCAAGCATTTCTGATATAGAGTTCGCTGACACAACCGATACCGAAATCGATATCGAAGCTGGGGAAACTGTGGAGCTTGACTTATCGGAAGATGAACGAGAGGATAATAATATTGACCTAGATTTCGTTGATGATGAAGATCCTTTCAGCGACAGAAATCGATGGAGAAGAGGCGGTATCATAGATCCAGATGCCAACGAGTGGTAAGCGAGAGCTTTCGGTATATATTCATATTCCCTTTTGCCTTAAAAAGTGTCATTATTGTAGCTTCTATACTATCCCTTATAGGGAGTCCCTTCTCTCTCCGTATACTGAGGCAATTCTTCGTGAAGGCAAGAAAAAGTTCTCTTTGCTCCAGGACGAATACCGAGTGGTCTCTCTGTTTTTCGGAGGGGGGACTCCCTCTCTACTTCCTCCCCACCATATAGCCTCTATCATAGAAACTTTTGCTCAAGATGCTCAAGAAATCACTCTAGAAGCCAACCCCGAAGCTTTATCTACACAATTTGTTCGAGATATTCAATCAGCAGGCGTCTCTAGAGTAAGCATTGGAATACAAACCCTTAATAATTCCTTATTACCTACATTAGGAAGAACTCATAACGCAGAAGCAGCTATACGATCAGTAGAGACTTGCTTAATGGGCAATATTCCTAACATATCTTTGGATATGCTCTACGGACTACCAGATCAGTCGCTGGATACTTTTTGCCAAGATATCGCTGCTATAGCCAAACTACCTATCACCCACACCTCAATATACAACTTAACAATAGATCCTCATACCGTATTCTACAAGTACAGAAAAAATATCCTTTCTAGAATAGTCAATGAAGAGACATTAGCCGCCATGAGCATCAAAGCAAAGGCGATATTGGAGACTGAAGGATTTCATCAATACGAAATTGCTTCATACGCTAAGAGAGGATTTTTAAGCATACACAATATGGGTTACTGGACAGAGCGTCCTTTCCTTGGATTAGGAGTTTCCGCTTCACAATATTTAAATCATATTCGATCTAAAAATCATTCTCGGCTATCCCGCTACATGCGCGCCATTTTTCAAGACCTGCCTCTGGAAGAATTTTCTGAAACCTTAACTCCAGAAGAACGCATCAAAGAGTCTCTCTGCCTACGCTTACGAACAACCCAAGGGGCTCGCCTTTCTGATTTCCCGCCAAAGCTATTCTTTCTATTAACAAAGAAATTCCCCGATTCCTCTTTCTTTACTCAAGAAGGCGGTTTCTTTCGTTTAACTCCCAAAGGCTTCCTTTTTCATGATACTATTGCCTCAGAAATTATGAATTTTTAATCACAAACAAAACAATAAAACTAATTTTATTTTTGAATTTACTTTTAAAAAGTTTTGTTAAAAATAAAAATTATTTTTAATAAAAATTTAAAATTCAAAAATGAAGAAAACAAAAAAAACAAGCCAAACAAATACTCGATCCATAGCTCCTAAAAAAGGAACTATCCAAATTAATGCTCAGGAAGCTTCTTTTAATAACCCCTTGAGCATGAATGGACAAAAAATAACTAATTTAGGAGATCCAGAAAATGATGGTGATGCCGTTCCATACAGCTATCTAAAAGAAAATTTCACAGTAATTGGAGAAGATAATAACACCTACCTTCCTATTTCAGGAGGAACCATGTCGGGTCCTATTGACATGGAACATCACAAAATATACCAACTTAAAGCTCCAGAAGTACCGAAAGATTCAGAAACTACTCCAAATTCACCTGTTCAAAGAGAGGGAGAAAATCCTGAAGACACTTCAAAAAATGCTGTGAATATAGAGTATCTAAAAAAAAGCTGTGAACCTCTAAGAAGTAATGAAAAAATCAACAAAAGTACAGAACAAATCAATAACCTAATCAACAGAGTTAATAACATTAAACATATAGTTGGATTCGTTAGCTCTAATGACGATTCTTCAACCTCTTCAAAAGCTATTCTCCCTGGGGGAAATTACGTGCCTACGTCCGGGGGTGAGATGACTGGAAGTTTGGATATGAATCAAAATACAGTGACAGGATTATTCACTGAACCTAAGGAGAATGATGAAGCTGTATGCAAGCAATACTTAGAACAAAATCTCCTAACTATGGCGAAAACAGAGCCCCAACCAGAAGCAAAGACAGGAGAAGAAACCAATACAATTACTAATAAACTGATTGGCAATTTGGATATGAATAAAAACTCCATATTGGGAGTGACCCAGATTAATGACATCTCCAATAAAGAGAAGTATTCAAATGGAGCCAGCACGGCGACATTAAAAACAGCTTTATCCAAGTATACCCATCCGTTTATGTCCGGATCCATTTCCACAGACTCGTCAAAAATAACAACGTTAAATATCAACGAGAACTTTATCTGGAACCCAGAACGCACAAAAATTATTAGATCAAAGTCCGCTGATATCTTCTTTCTGCTCAATGAGGATTCGTATCCCTCTTTCGAAACTACCCAGTCTACTAATTCAAAGTCTATCGCTTTACTAAACAGAGGATTATTTTTGTTAACATGGTCGGGGTTCTATGCTTCTGAAATAAACTATGAAGATAACCTTTTTCTCTCTGTTTTTCTTGTTTATCGTCCTTATACTCCGCCAGAAAATCCTACTGTTCCTCCTGAATCAGGTCCAACTATGTTTGCTGCAGAAATTGATAACGCCGTTAAAACTAGAGTATTTTCTTGTAGAGCGGTAGGTCGCAGCACATCTTTTTTTTGCCAAATCCCTTTGGATATCGACAAAACTTATTCCATCCAAAATAGTAAGCAAGAATATTTCTTGGAACTATTTCTTGGTGAAATTCCGCCAATTACGGAAACCTCAGAACCTTCTCTTCCAGAAAATCACGAAAAATTAATAAAAATCTCCCCTAAGCAGAAATCAATATCCGCATCTCAAATAAATTGGCAATTATCTGTCTTAAACTTTTAAGGTGTTGCTATGAAAAAAAGAAAAAAAAATCGTTCTAGCCAAATAATTGAAACTTTTCCGATAAATTCTCATTTCGTAGAGGCCAACTCAACAAATATTTCTCTACACAACCCCTTGAGTGTAAAAAATAAAAAAATCACTAGATTAGGAGAACCTCTGTATAGCAATGATCTAGTATCATGGGGATACTTAAAGTCGAAGTTCTTGGACAAAAATGATAAAGAAACAGGTTACCTATCCACAAAAGGAGGTAGGATGAACGGAGAAATAAACATTGGAAACTTTTCAATCAAAAAAGTACAATTCCCTATGGAAGACAAAAATGCTCCTAGAACCATCGAACAACTACCAGACAAAGAGAAAAACTCAGCTATCAACGCTGCTAGCGTAATAAATACCGTAAGCGCTATTGAGAATGATTCCTATCTTAATCAAGTCGAAAATACTATCCGTGAATTAAACCCCAACATAGAAAAACTAGAAAACCTCCTAGGAATAAAGTCACCGCCAGAACCTGACAATGAAACATCCTCACCCCTAGAAGGGATGACATTGGCTATATCAGATCCTGGCCTGAAAAGGGTATCCAAAACCAATAGTTCACAAATTGACATGGAGCTACATGCGACTACCAAAGCTAATGAAACTATAGAAATTCCATACGTAGCAGTAGCTGGAGATAAAATGTCAGGAAATTTAGATATGGGGGGTAAGTCTGTACGGGGACTTCCAATGTCACCGCAAAAAGAATTTGATGCAGCTTCTTTGGGTTATCTAAGAACAAAGTTTGCTTGTGGAGGATGCATCATGAGAGGAAATCTTTCTCTTTCAAAAAAATCTGACAATGCTACACCAACTTATTCAAAAATGTCTGGAAGTATTATCAACTTAAAAACTCCTACAACTACGGAATCTCACTATGCATCAAATCTAGAGTTTATTAAACAGAGACTTCCTGGACCAAAATTCTCATTCATGTCCGTGATTAATGAAGGAATAACCTACATACTTGAAAATGGGCTTTTCAACTGGGGAGTAGGCGTCAATAACCAATCTCCAGATATTTACAAATACACTTCCGCGCTTGGAACAGCACTACAACTGAGACCAAACGTATTTTACACTCTCTACTGGACAGCCATTGTCTCTATTAACCTACCCGAAGAAATCAAAAATGAATCGAAAAAAAAAGCAAGCAACAAAGTCCTTTATGACATTGCACCCACAGAGACAACCAGATCATATGGAAAACTTACATTAAAGCTAATGGCACCCATAATTCCTGAGAAAACAAAAGATGCGAATAAAAAACGCTCCCCAGACCCTGACACAGGCGAAACTGCACCAATTCCAGAACCTGAACCAGACGCAAGCATAATTGCAACTTATCCAATAAACGAATGCTCCATTTCTCTTTCCTGCCAAATTCCTATTCCTCCTACCTCCCTAAATTCATCTCAAACCGAGAGAAATTCTGGTATTTATTCGCTATACCTTGAATTTGATTCTAGTGTAAAAATAGAGTACAGTAATTGGAACCTATTGGTTAGACCATTTCCTCTAAACTATACTCCTTCTTAAAATGGCAAGGGATCCTACGATCCCTTATCGTTTTACGCAACCATTGCACGATTGCTCTCTATAGAGCTTTGATTTTCAGAAACATCTTCTATATAACTAATCTGCCATAAAGCCTTTCCTAAAGAGGTTGTACCATCCAAAGAGATAAGAACCCTGGCTTCTGATCCTATATTCCTTTCTTCTTGAATTCCAAGGTAGCTAGGCTCAACGTATACGAGGACAGTAACTGAGGCTGATCCCTCGGGCTCTAAGAAAAATTTAGCTAAAACATCCCCTACAGATTCTCCAGAATTACCAATTAAACTCAGTGTACATTCTGAATCAATCCTCGTCTGATCGGTTGTAATGGAAGAGATGGTGAGGGTTAACAAATAAACTCCAGCTTTTTTTATTTTAAGAGTTTCTGGGAATTCTGTCGAAACTTCCCAATAATTAGAACTACCAGAAGAACCAACACATTTCTCTAAATCATTGTAGACAAACTCTTTGCCAAAGAATTGCCCTGACTGATCTTTTATATTAAGACCGCAACATAAGTAATTTAGTGTGTATTTTCGTTCAAAAGACCTTATAACACTTGAAACCGATACCAACGATGAATCATCTAATTCATTTTCAATAAAAAATTTGGAAAAATCAGACCCTTTTATTTCTTCTTCTACGTTCAACCCATCCAAGCATTCAGAAAGCATCTCCATTGGATTAGGTGAAGCATCTGTAGTTATTAATGAATTATCTATTTTTAAATTAGTAATGCTGTAGTTGTTAGCATCAATATCACCTAAAACTGTTCCGCCACTTAAGGGAAGCTTACCAAGCATAAGATCTATACATCGTCTAGTCACAATGTCTGTATCTTTCTCTGGGGTCTTGATATTAGTTATTGTAGGATTCCTTATAGGCTCCGTAGGAACCTCTTCCTCAGCTTCAGTTCCATCGCCAACCTCTTCACCATTTTCATTTCCTATACCTTCCTCTGCGTTACCACTAATCACTTCTTCAGAATCATCACTTCCTTCTCCAGAACCTCCATTTCCTCCACCCTCTGGAACATCATCCACGGGACCACCAACAAGATCTTGATCAATAAAAACAAGATCTCCTGTCATTGTACTTTTTCCATCCCTTAAAAGAAGTTTACATGTTTCTCCATTTGGAGTTGTAATTTCTCCATTTTGAAACCCTAAATCCTTGATCAATTCATCCATCCCATTTTCTTTCAAAGTCTGAAGTTCTTTCTTAGCAGACAACCAAGACCCAGCATAATCAAGAACTGCTGTCTCAAGAGCAGCTCCAGAAGCAATTGCTGTTGGTTCTCCTGAATAGTAATAATCATCTATTCCTGTAATCCCATTATCTCCCATGTCTATGTCACCTTGCATAGTTCCACCCTTCAGCATCAAACACTGAATATTTGATGCATATTCTGGACGCAAAAGAAGATTCTTAGTATCTGCCAGTCGAACAGCATCTCTTGAGTACGTTCGCACCTCCTCATCCGCAACTCCTGATCTTTCCTCATGTTCTAATTCAGTAGGAGCTCCTACATTACTCACTCGAAGAAAATTCATATTAATATCAACATAAGATTCGACTGATTCGTCTGTCGTGACAAAAAATTGTTCTGGAGTATTAGGTTCCGGAGGAACAGGATCTCCACCTTCGCTCCCTGAATCTGTTCCATTTGCACCTTCTTCTGTTGATTGTTGAATATCCAATTTTCGCGAGTTTTCTTTAAAAGAGGCGTCAAGCAGAACACTCTCTTCAGAATCATTTTTGTTGACCATAATGTAAAAACCTTAATTAATTTTATAAAAACAAATACAAAAATTAATTAATTTTTAAAACAAAGATCAAAACAAACAAAAAAATTAAAAAATATGAAAAAGAAAAATAGTAGGTGTTTTGGATATACGTTCACATACATTATCCAGATCCTTATAAGATCGCCATTGCCCTACAGAACGAGTGCACACAAACTCATTCTCCGTGGATAAATCCGAAGCCACGCAGAGAAGTGACTGCGTAGGCAAAAACGCTATAGCTGTTCTAAAAGTGTGGACATTTCTATAAGGAGCCTCAATAAAAATCTTTGTTTCTCCTTTTGTCCTGGTGGCAGACGCAAAAATTTTTTCTCTATCCTTAGGGGATTTGGGTAAATATCCTAAGAAAGAAAAAGTTTGTCCAGGAAGACCTGATAACATTAAGGACAGCGTTATAGAACAAGGCCCAGAAAACCCTTGTACTGCAATACCACACTCTCTTGCTCTAGCAACAAGAAGAGCACCCGGATCCGCAATACATGGCAACCCCGCATCAGAAACAATCCCCCAATTTTCGTTGTTCTCTATGATAGGCTGCAAATAAAAGTCGTAATCCTTTTTACTAGAAGGTTTTTTCGGAAGAATCGCGAGAGGAACCTTATGAATCTCAGGTATCCCCCATAATCTCAAAAAAGATCGCCCTCCTTTATCACTTTCTGCAATAAGTCCATTGATTTTTTTAACCGCCTCTCCCATAGAAGAAGGCAAATCTGAGACTCTTCGACTACCTAAAGTATTTGGGAATAAATACAAAGTCACTTTGTCATCCTTGTAATTAGCATTGACATTACAACGGAAGGTTCAACGCCACTTTTTATCTGACCCTCAGCATAAAAAAGATATGCTAAAGTTTGAACAAGAGCCTCCTTTCCGAACTCCACGTAGATAGCAAACTTCTTATCGCTACTACTTACCTTCTCATCAAAATACTTAAGACCAATTAAGCACTGACTGCGCAAAAAAGCTATTAATCCTAAAGGCTCCTCACCTTTATCACAAAGAGACCGGTAAGCCCTTGCTGCTGTCACTCTAGCCCCTTGAAATAAGGCATTTCTAAAGACCCATAACGACAGTTTCTCTTGATAATCTGTAAACGTATTAACATCAGAAGCCTCAAGATGTTGCTTATCTCCTATAGCACAAAGAAGCTTCTCAAATTCCTGTTTCACTCCGTGAAACTCCATATCCCCGCAACGGGAAAGAAAAAGTTGAAGAGTAGAAGACAAACAAGTAATCTTCCTTTCACTTAATATCTCTTGAAAAACCTTGATAACTCTTTTCTCTTTTTCAGAAGACCATTCTCCAAAAAGACTTAAAGAGGCAAAAAAAGGGCCAGTATTGCCCTCCAAAGACTCATAAAAAGCTTTTTTAGCTGTAAAAAGGCACAAAGACACTGCTCTATTGGGTCTTTGTGCGTATTCAAGAATATAGGCTACCGTGGGTTTGGGTAAGCTTTCAGCCTTAAAAATAGCTATAAATTTTGGTGTAGCAAAAAACCCATAACTTTCCGTGAAACTAGTTATAGAATCCACAGAAAGCCCGTCCCCGAAGAATACCTTGCAATCCTTAACTCCTAGAGAATCTAAAAGAATAGACTCTTCCCCTTCTATGTTCCCTCCTATTAGAAAAACCGGAGGAATTTCCTTTATTTTCTCTAAAGAAGTTTTACCTTTTGATATTGCTGTCACAACTCTCTATTCCTTAGCAACTTTCTTAAAAAATATTCCCTCTGAGAACATATTAAACGTGGACCCTTTGACCTTAAAAACACTCCAAAACCTTACAGGATCATCCAAAGATCCAAACACTCAAAGACACTTTCGACTACGCTTAAAGGATCTAACAAAAGGCAAATATCCTCACCAAGGAGGATAATTTTTATAACTTATTAAATTCAACGCCTTTAATTGATACTAATCTCAGTGTATATTTTATAATTCAAAAAAAAAACGGTAAAGACAAAGTCCTTACCGTTAGAAATCATAAGACCTATATCTAAAATTACTTAGACATAAATTTTATTAATTGTTGACGCCAGCTGTGAGCTGTTCGTACTCTTTTTCCAGAAGACTTTCTTGTCGACTTGGAAGAGCACATTTTTTTGGAACCAGCTTTAGCAGCAGACTTCTTACAAGCAGCTGTATGCTTATGTTTTTTTGCGCAAGAAACTGTGTGTGAAACCTTTTTAGCAACAGGCTTCTTAGCAGCTACTTTCTTCGTAGACTTACGAACAGTCTTCTTAGTAGATATTTTTTTTACTGTGGACTTACGAGTAGAAGCTTTTTTTACAGCAGGCTTCTTAGTAGCTACTTTCTTTACAGACTTACGAATAGTCTTCTTAGTAGCAGCTCTTTTTGCTGTGGTTTTTCTTGCAGTAGATTTACGAGTAGAAGCTCTTTTTGCAGCAGGCTTCTTAGCAGCTACTTTTTTCACAGACTTACGAACAGTCTTCTTAGTAGCAGCTTTTTTTGCTGTGGTTTTCTTAGAAGCGGGCTTCTTGGCAGCTACCTTTTTCACTGTAGCTTTCCTGGCCGTGCTTCTTTTCTTTTGCACTCCTAGCATTTTTCAATTCCCCTAATTAGAAAGGTAATTACTTACACAATCTATCGACAAGAAAAGAAAAAACTTTAAAAAAAACAAAAAAAATTAAAAAAAAGAAAACCCCTCACAATTATAGAAACTACTTTTGCAAAGGGTCATAGATATCATTTTGATTTTAGGAAATTAGACTTTCTAGATATGAAACCAATAAACGAACTCCAAATCCCGAAGCATATTTAGGAGTGAATTCCTCTTCTTTTTCTCTGTACGCTGTACCTGCTATATCAAAATGGGCCCAATCAACTTTTTCACCGACGAAGCGCTGCAAGAATAGAGCTGCAGTAATAGCCCCGGCCCTATTGTTGCCTATATTTTTCATATCTGCAATATCCGAAGAAATTGCTTGATTATACCCGTTAACTAGAGGCATTCGCCAGATACTCTCTGATGTCTTTTCGGAGGCTATAGCTAATTTTTCAGCCAAAATATCATTGTTACAGAAAAATCCCGACACCTTCTCCCCTAAAGAAACAACCATAGCTCCTGTAAGAGTCGCAAAATCTATAATACGAGTAGGTTTCAATTTTTTTTGAGCATAAGTAATTGCGTCTGCAAGAATTAACCTCCCTTCTGCGTCAGTACTTCCGATTTCCACGGAAAGCCCTGACATACTAATGTACACGTCTCCCATCTTGTAAGCCTTGCTTCCTATAGAATTTTCCGTAGCAGGAATGACCGCCGTTACATTTAACGGAAGAGCGAGTGAAGCCACGACCGAGACTATCCCCAAAACCGTTGCAGCACCTGCCATATCTTCCTTCATTGTTAACATAGCTTTGCCAGGCTTCAAATCCAATCCTCCGGAATCAAACGTGACTCCCTTACCCACCAAGACAGTGCAATCTTTCGAACTGGGCTTACCCTCGTATTTGATGATTATCAATCTTGGGTCCACAGAAGCTCCTTTAGCAACCGCAGCAAACAACCCCATACCCTCCTTGAGAATAGCGGCTCTATCTAAAACCGAAACTTGAAGCCCTGGGATAACTTTCCCTAACCCTTTAGCTGTGTTCGCTAGATATTCCGGCGTAACATCATCAGCATTACCGTTTACTAAGTCCCTAGTTAGATACACCCCATCAAAAACTGCTTCCGCCTTCTCATATATGGGCTTCGCTACATTAGCTACCACACCAACTAAACATACCTTCTCTATTAACGGATCTGCTTTTTTCACGATCTCCCCGTATTGGGGCAACAAATAATTTAAAGAGAGAATCCCTTCGCAAGCACTTTCTATAAAATCATCACAAGAAATAGTACGTAAGGAGGAAACTGTCGGCAATATGATGTTAACTATGGCACAGGCATTCTTCCTTAACACTTTTGTTAGTGAAGAATATGTTTCTAAAAGCTTATCTTTGCTTAGTTCTGCCTCATCACCTAATCCTAAAAAAAAGATCTTAACTTCTTTTTGGCCTGAAGCATAAACGAGATGCACGTCACTTCTCTTCGCCAAAAATCCAGCTTTTAGTGCTGGAGCCACTACCTCCTGTAGAGAATCATCAAGAGCTGCCGCACACTTCGTCACTCCGTTAACGGAGTAAAAAGGAATGACCAAAGCATCAGCTTTATTTCGTTTAGACAAAACCGGTTGAGCACAGAACAAACCCGCCACGACTATCTCCTAACATTTAGCTAAAAAACACAAAGGAACCCTGCACTGCCCTCCGAAGAAACAAACTAGGAAAGCCACCACAAGGTCTCAAGAAAAAAAAAACTTAATCCCCATCAGAGAAAGAAAAACTGCTCCTTAGAAAGGAACATCCTCACAAACGTAATCCTGCTCCTGGCTACCGGCGTACATCTCTTTGTCAGAAATCGCCTCGCTGTCCAAGGCTTCTCCATCAAAACCGACTGACATATTACCCTCAGCCGTTGAAGGAGCGCTTTCTCCTTCTCTAGCCTCAGATTTACCAAAGGGGCTGAACTTCAAAGAGTCCACACTAATGACCATTGAGGACTGAGGGTTACCATCTCGACCCATATAACTCTCAAGAGAAATATCCCCGGCGACAATAACCGCTGATCCCTTTTTAAGGTAAGGAAGCATCTTGTCGTAACGATCACTCCAGATATTGCACTTACACCAAACGGTCTCGTCTTTGGCACCGTTTCTGCTCCTGACAGCGAGTCTAAGAACTATCACTCGCTTACCCTTAGAAGTCATCCTCTCTTCGGGATCAGCACCCAAATACCCAGCAAAATAACCAAACATCATAGCGCTGCTACTCCAGTAAAATTACAACCAGTTACGCACGAATTCCCGAAGGAGGAGGCTGCATTCCACCACCTGCTTGAGGCATCTGTGGCATAGTGTCCACGGAAGGCTCCCTTCCTGCAGCGATATCACCACAGACCGTCCTCCACTTCACCACAGTCTCTATAAACAACTGAGCAAAAGCCTTCAACAAATTGGTTTCAGCGTATTTCATATCCAAAACACAATGCATCAGTATCAGCTGTTCTTTAACGGCAACACCTACACCTCCACCAGCCATTTGCCCACCCAACATGGACCCTTCCAATAGCTTTTCGTAGAGAGCAAGCTTCCTTTGTGGATTGTCTGGCAACCCATCCAATAGTGGGGAATAGATGTAAAGTCTATCAGAGTGCTCTTCGTAAGTAAGATGCAAAGAGAACTCCCCATCAACGAACAAAATGCATGTGTTATTCTGATCAAAAGCAACGTCGGGCAGCTTTAATTCTTTAGCAAAATTCCTTAGATTTTCCTCTGCATTTTGCCTTGACATGCGGAATCTCCTTTTAACAATTTATTCGAGGCTAAAGTTAACATATTCTCTTATTTGTTAGGAAACGAATTCGCCTTCAAAAACCAAAAAACACCTTGTTTTTTCTTTGTTGTTTTGTTATTCGCATCCAAATGAATACTTTCTTTTATGACCCTAAAAATCCTCCTCTAGGCTGCAAAAAGATTGGATATGAACATTTTTCCTTTTGTGTACCCTCTACAAGCGCTTCTCAAATACATTTGGTTTTAAGTGATCATCAAGGAACTATCCTGAAAGAAGTTCCCCTAAACCTCTTAAACACAGAAAAAAAACTTTGGCATGTAGAAGTCGATGCTATTCCAGAAAATTGCCTGTATGGATTTCGATTAACTACGAATAAAAATTCTGCGCATGAGGTTATTTCGACATACGTTGCTGATCCATACTCAACAACATTGTCTACTCCAGAAATTTTCACAGAAACTCTCAAAAGGTATCATTATACCTTCTCTCATCTCCCTACAGAAGAATACTTTAATTGGGAAAACGACACTCCACCAGCAATCCCTAGCAATGAAACCATTATCTACGAAGTCCACGTGCGATCTTTTACTAACCATGACTCATCAAGAACTTCATCTCCTGGAACGTTTTCTGGTTTTGCAGAAAAAATCCCTCACCTGATAGAACTTGGAGTAACAACAGTTGAGCTGCTTCCTATTTTTGAATTTAATGAGCGTGACCACCCTTTTTACACTCTTTCTGACAATAGGTTGTGCAACTATTGGGGTTATGCTCCTGTTAACTTCTTTTGCCCTTCCAGAAGATATTCTAAATATTCTGAATCACCAAGTTACGCTTTTAAAGATTTTGTTAAAAAACTACATAAAGCAGGCTTAGAAGTCATTTTAGATGTCGTCTTCAACCATACTGGATCAGAAGCACTCACTCCCTTCTCCACCTTAGACAAGGTAGAATACTATATCACTGATCCTTTAGGACAACACACTAATTACTCTGGCTGTGGAAACACTTTTAACTCCAACTCAAACCTTTCTATTCATTTGATTATAAATAGCTTGAGATACTGGATAAATGAATTTCATGTCGATGGATTTAGATTTGACCTAGCTTCTTGCTTATTACGATCCACCTCTGGAGAACTTGTAAAAAATTCACCTATACTCGACCGCATTTCTAAAGATCCCATCATATCCAAAGTAAAGTTAATAGCTGAACCATGGGATGCAGCAGGAGCCTATCACCTGGGTTTTTTCTCTTCTACCTTCGAAAGATGGAGTGAATGGAATGGAGAATACAGAGACTCTGTGAGAGCTTTCCTAAATGGAGACAAAAATGCCAAGGAAAGGTTTGCTACATCCTTTACGGGTTCTCCGAACATCTTTAAATCTCCTTATAACTCCATAAATTTTGTAACCTGCCATGACGGATTTTCTTTGAGAGATCTTGTAACTTATAATGAGAAGCATAACGCAGACAACGGAGAAAATAATCAAGATGGGTCTTCTGCAAATTACAGCCACAATTTCGGAATAGAGGGGCCAACAGATGACATTGAGATTCAAGTGATTAGAAACCGGCAAATAAAAAATTTTATGCTTACTTTAATGCTATCTCAGGGGATCCCTATGATACTATCTGGAGATGAATACGGTCACTCAGGCAATGGCAATAATAATCGCTGGTGCCATGACTCTACTCTGAATTATTTCTTGTGGAGTGCACTGGAAAAATCTACGGAATTATTAGATTTCACGAAAAAAATCATATCTTTGAGAAAAGATCTTCGAGAACTTTTTATGGAGGAAGTTCCAAAAAAATTTATATGGACAGAAGAAGATGGGCAACCAGCAAACTTTACTAACCCAGGCCTCTTTTTGGCTGTTACAATTCCCCTCCCCGACTACTGTGTAACCTTAGCCTTTAATAGTAGTAAGGAGAAAAAATTATTTAAAATACCGGAAGCGGAACATAAATTTCCAAGGCTTATAAAAATCCTAGATACCGAACATGGGTTTTTTGAAAACAGAGATACCACGCTGAAAACGAAAGAACAAACCCTCTCTCCTCACACTATAGCAGTTTACAAAAGCGTGAGAGAGAGCGGGATGTGATAAGAAACTAAGAAACAGTAACCATCGCTAATGATTCGATATCCTCTCCGTCTCTCCAAGAATCGATAACAACAAAATCTGCCTGAGGATAAAACTTTTCTAAAATTTGCCTAGCATTAAGACCTTCGACAGCCAAATGCTCAACACCATTTTTTAGCAAAGCATCCGCGTCAACACTAAGTCCTTCCTCATTGTCTAGAACCAGCCGGCAGGTCCAATCTACAGCTTCCTCTACTCCAAAACTCCTGCGAGTTACGCCATATCCTCCATACCCTTCCCTAGAAGCCATAAGGTGCCAAAAGCAGTTTTCTCCAATGCTTAATAATTTTTCATACAAAGCCGTTCGCTCCAAAATAACGCAAGCCGAAAGAGCTTCTTTATCTAAGGGCGAAAGGTATTTTACAGAGAGCACGGACTTTAAATAATCCTCTACAGTTAACTCATTCGTTACCACTATACACCCTCTACCAGTCTTATGAATATACACTGATCCCTTGTACTGTATGCCATTAACGAATAACGATGCCCCTTCATCCAGGGGCTCTACTTTCAAACAGGAGACCCCAGGATACTCTTCTCCCCAACGAACACCCTCGTATAATGCGTGCACGGCACTTCGTTTACCCTGAAAGCTCGTTTGCAGAATCCTTCCATTACCAAAAACTCTATGAGCTCCCTTAGCTTCCACTAAGGCCGTCGTACTTTCTTCTACGACCAGCACTCGAACTTTAGGCTCTTGATCAATACCTTGTTTAACAAATTGATCAGAGGCTGTAATTTCTGCTCGCAGCACCTGAGACGAAAACAACAAAAGACTGATCACCAGGTGTTTTAAAGTTCTCACTATCCCTCTCCCCTAATTTTCTTTCTTCTCTTCTTCAGATGGCGGTAAGCTACGTCAGTAACACAACGACCTCTGGAGGTTTTTTTTATCAACCCCTTCAAAATCAGAAAGGGCTCATGGACCTCCTCCACCGTACGAACATCTTCCCCGACAGCAATAGCCAAAGTTTTAATCCCTACGGGACCACCTTGATAAAAATCAATCATGGTGGTAAGAAGCTTAACATCTATCTCATTTAAACCCCAGTCATCTATCAATAACATAGCTAATGCTTTTTCGGCTACGCTACGATTAATAACGTTACCGTTCCGCATTTGCGCATAGTCACGAACCCAGCGCAATAAATTATTTGCCAATCTTGGCGTTCCTCTGGATCTAGAGGCGATTTCTAACAACGCATCTTCGTTAGCTTTAACATCCAAAAGCCCTGAAGAGCGATTCAAGATTTGGAACAAATACTCCGTGGAATAGTAATCAAGCTTCCCCATGAAAGCAAACCGGGTACGAAGAGCTTCGCTAATCATTCCCAACTTTGTGGTTGCTCCCACAAGAGTGAATGGAGCTATATCTACCCTAACCGATCTAGCCCCTGGCCCCGAATCAATAGTGACATCGATCTTAAAATCTTCCATGGCTGAATACAAAAACTCTTCAGCCACAGAACTCATCCGATGTATTTCATCAATGAAGAATACATCACCTAGCTGAAGATTTGTCAAAAACCCCAGAAGATCTGAAGGTTTGGACAACTGA
This sequence comes from Chlamydiifrater volucris, assembly GCF_902806995.1. Lineage (NCBI taxonomy): Bacteria > Pseudomonadati > Chlamydiota > Chlamydiia > Chlamydiales > Chlamydiaceae > Chlamydiifrater > Chlamydiifrater volucris. The sequence continues at coordinate 578,813 of NZ_LR777654.1, forward strand.
GGACCAGACGCCGTGATAAGCCCACCGTCAAGAGTTTCTGCTATGATATGTGCCAAAGAGGTTTTACCCAGCCCTGGCGGACCAAAAAATAAACAATGACCGGGAGGCTCTTTCCTTTGGATCGCTGCGTGCAAAAAGACATCCAACCGCTCTTTAAGCCTGGGTTGACCATAAAACTCCTTAAGCCCCTTAGGCCTTAGAGAAAACTCAAACTTTTTATCTCCACAAAAAACAGCTGTTCGCTCATCCATACAAAACTAACCAATGGCAGTCTGATAAAGCTTTTTGATAAATACCTTTCACCTTCTTAGCAACAAAGAAAGCTTTTGTTTCGAACTTTTCTGTCTCTTATACAACAACCAGCAGCGAGGAGAAGTATTCCCTTTTATCAGAAGAACCTAAAAAAATCTCCAAAAGATCTTAGGGGTAAGCAGAAAAAATTCACCAGAAGTTTTACTCTAAATAAGTTTCACAAGCAAGATTATCCTAACTTCTCTTTCGTCAAAACATGGAAAACGAGAACAATCTTCAGAATTTTTAGCTTTTCCTATGGAATTATGTAGAGAATATGTAAGATTGCTTGAAGACGCACGGGTGGGCCTTTTTGGTTTTGTCTCGGTCGACTCTGCCAAAACGAAATATTGAGGACGTAGAACTATGAGTATTAAAGAGGATGAGTGGATTCGCCGAATGGCTCTTGAACACGGCATGATAGAGCCTTTCTCTGACGGTCTAGTGAATGTGGATACTCGGACTGGAGAGAAGCTTATTAGTTACGGACTTTCTAGTTATGGCTATGACTTACGCATTTCCAGAGAATTTAAAGTTTTCACTAATGTATATAACTCCGTTGTTGATCCTAAACAGTTTTCGGAAAATACCTTTATCTCTATTGTTGACGATGTGTGTGTCATTCCTCCTAATTCCTTCGCTTTAGCCAGAAGTGTGGAGTATTTTCGTATTCCTAGGAGTGTATTGACCATGTGCATAGGCAAATCTACCTACGCTCGCTGTGGGCTTATTGTAAACGTTACTCCTTTTGAGCCCGAATGGGAAGGATACGTAACTATTGAAATTTCTAACACAACTCCCCTCCCAGCAAAAATTTACGCCAACGAAGGCATAGCTCAAGTACTGTTTTTTGAGGCTGACAACGAATGTTCCGTTTCCTATGCTGAAAGGAACGGAAAGTACCAGAAACAACAGGGTATTACCATTCCTTTCGTCTAAATGAAAAACTTTTCTCTAATGAAGGCTCTTTTTGAAGAATGTATCATCAATTCTTGGTGGGTCGTTCTTCTTTTCCTTGTAGGAATGTTTATTTACGACAGAGCTATCCGAAAGCTATCTGAAGAAGAGACTCGGTTGAGAAATCGTTTGTGCTCCCTCGAAAAGAAAATCTCCCATGCCCAAGAATTGAGAAGCGATCTCATTTTGCGCATAGAAAACCGCTCTCGGCCCGAGGCCGTTGAAATGATATTGATGGAAAGGCTCGGATTAATTCCTAAGGGTTATATAAAAGTTTGTCCCCGACCTTCTGCTACAGGTCAAGAGTAAAAGACTATGATGCATTTTCTTCTTGTCGGTTTATTAGTAGGGTTTACCCTATGTTCCAGCTTCTTTTCCTTGTCTCAAATAGCTTTATTTTCCCTACCTTCGTCACTAATATCGCACTACAAACGCTCTCACAACAAACCACTAAGGGCCATAGCCTCCTTGCTTTCACACCCGCATCATCTTCTAATAACCCTTATTTTTTGCGATATTTTTGTGAATATTGCTATTCAAAACTGTACGGCGATCATTTTTAGAAATTATGAAAGCAGAATAATTAATGTTGGGGTTCCTCTAGTAATCACTCTAATCATAGGGGAAATTCTACCAAAAGCTATAGCTCTTCCTTATAACGTTTCCATATCCAAAGCCATCACACCTGTTATTAATTTCATCCGCATTCTTCTCCATCCTATCCTAAATTGGATGATTATCGGAGTTAACCAATTAGTACAGCTCCTAGTATCATCCAAACAATCCGACACTGTTAATCCCAAAGAGCTTAAGGAAGTATTACAAAGCTGCAAAGATTTCGGGCTTGTAAGCCAGGAAGAAGGTCGCTTGATTCACGGCTACTTATCACTTAATGACTGCAGTGTCAAAGAACGAATGAAGCCTCGACATGAAATTCTTTTCTACGACATTAACAAGCCCATAGCAGAACTTTACTCCTTGTTTGCCGAGAAAAGATGTTCTTTAGTTCCTATTTGTAACGATAATATCCAAAATATTCTGGGTATTTGTAGTGCTAAAAGTTTAGCCCTTAAAGAAGATCCTATTTCAACAATAAGAGAAGTGTTACAACTTACCAAAAAACCCTACTACATTCCCGAAACAATATCAGCCAAAACAGCACTCTTTCATCTAGTTTCACATGATGAAACCATGGGAATTATCATTGACGAATATGGCTCAATAGAAGGTCTTATTACCAGGGAGGATTTATTCGAAGTTGTAACAGGCGAAATCATTGATCAAAGAGATGAAAAAATTTTATACACTCAATCAGGGAAAGATGTGCTTATTGCTGCTGGCAACCTGGAACTTGTAGACTTTAATGAAATTTTTAACATCAATCTCCCAACAACAAGTAACGTAGCTACTATCGGTGGTTGGCTAACAGAACAAATAGGCACAATTCCAACCACAGGTACAAAAATTGTTTGGGAAAATCTTTCTTTTCAAATCCTTGATTCAGCCCCTAACCGTGTTAGAAGAGTCTACATAAGGAAGTTGCATGACTAATTCCCCCTATTTTTGGTTAACCTTGAATATAGGATGTATCCTAGTTCAAGGGTTTTACTCTATGATGGAAATGGCTTGTGTATCCTTTAACAAGGTGCGTCTGCACTACTATTTAACGAAAAACCATAAAAAAGCTAATTACATTAATTTCCTCATTCGGCGTCCGTATAGGTTATTTGGTACAGTCATGCTTGGAGCTAATATAGCCTTGCAGCTAGGTTCTGAAGCTTCTAGGGAATGCTATGCTGGATTTGGTATTTCGCCCGATTATGCCCCTTTGACTCAGGTGTGCATCGTTGTTATTTTTGCCGAACTTCTCCCTTTGACTATTTCTCGGAAATTACCAGAAAAGATAGCCTTGTGGGGAGCTCCTATCTTATACTATTCTCACTACTTATTTTATCCTTTCATTCGATTCATAGGAGTACTAACGGAAATTATCTACTACTTTTTAGGAATAAAAAAAGACAAATTAAATAGCACTTTAAGCAGAGATGAACTACAAAAAGTTTTAGAAACACATCATAAGGAACACGAATTTAATGTAATAGCCACAAATATCTTTTCTCTAAGCACTACAAATGCTGGAGAAGTAATGATTCCTCTTTCCCAACATCCTATGCTCCCTGCCACTTCCTGCGTAAGTGATTTTGTACGCACTTTGCGTAATCACGCCATAGATTTTGTCCCTGTATACCATGGAGAGAAAAGTAATATTATAGGTATAGCTTTCCCTAAAGATTTTATTAATAGTCCTACCTCTCAGCTCCTCAGGGAGCATTTACATTCTCCCTGGTTTATCACTGAGAAAACCAAGCTTATTCGTATCCTAAAAGAATTTAGAGCTAACAAAAGAAAAGTGGCCTTAGTCTTAGGAGCTTCTGGGGAGCCTCAAGGATTATTGAGTTTAAATTCCATTTTCCAGACGATCTTTAACACCTCGGATATAGCCAGAAGGAAGCCCGAAGCATCCAGAGTTATAGAGCGTACCATACCCGGAAATACTAAACTAGAGGATCTAAAAGAGGAGCTGGGTCTTCCATTAACACGTTACGGATGCGAAACCATAGCCCAATTAGTCATGCAATCACTAGACGCTCCAGCAGAAGAAGGGGCCTCTGTTATCATTGATAACCTCTTGCTAGAAGTTAAAGAAACAACGTTGTCCGGCATTAAAAGCATTGCCATCAAAAATTTGTTCTCATAACCACTTAGAAGCCACCGTTACACAGTTGGTCACGCATTTTTGTTGCTATTGACGTGATTAATAACGAAGCCTCCTTAACTTCTTGTAGGGTATTAAAACGCCCGAAAGAAAAGCGTAAAGAAGATGCTGCTATTTCCTGATCTATACCCATAGCAAATAGAGACTTAAAGGCCGTAACAGCCCCTGAAGAACAGGCTGTACCATAGCTGGCTTCTATTCCATGCAAATCCAAGGCAGCTCTCAGTATCTCCCCTTCTAAAGGAGGAAAAGCGATTGTAGATATATTGGGCAATCTGGAAATGTTCGAACAATGAACTATCGATCCCGGATAATTTTCTAGTATCTTATGTTCAAAAGCATCCCGTAATTGTTGTAAATGCAAAGACACATCAGCAATATTTTCTACGAGATATCTAGCTATAAAATCCAAGGAAGCTATTCCCAAGATATTTTCTGTTCCAGATCGAATATTCCCTTGCTGACCACCTCCAAGAAGCAGAGGGTTTAACCTCATTTTAGGATTCACAGCTAGAACCCCTATTCCTGACAAAGCGTGCATTTTATGCCCACTAAAACATAGAGCAGTCACTCCATTAGGAACACTTATTTTTTCCTTACCCACGATCGCTGTGGCATCAACGATAAGCATCAACTTTTTAGCAAAAGCAATTTCTGCTATTGATGAAATATCCGTTTTTGCTCCTGTTTCCGAATTAGCCCATCCTAATACGATCGCTACAGTGTCATCGCTTATGGCCCCTTCAATCTTTGAGGGAGTGATCACACATTCCTCTTTCCCGGGATCAAGATAAGAAACCCGTCTTGAAGGAAGTTTTTTGAGTGGTTCTATAACTGCTGGATGTTCCAGAGAGGATGTTATAATATGACCTGCCGGTACGGAGTTTAGGATTAGATTTAAAGACTCCGTAGCCCCAGAAGTAAAGATTATTCTAGAAGGAAACTGCAATAATGTCTGCACACTACTCTCGGCCTTACGAACCAAAGATGCAGCCTTCCTTCCCGAAGAATGCATGGCAGAAGGGTTAGACAAGAAATCCTTCCGAAAAAACAGCTCCTCCAAATAAGGAAGAAGCTCGGGATCAGGTGGAGTCGTTGAGCTATTATCCAGATATGTAGGCAAAAGAGGTCCTTACAAGTTTATGGCTATTTAAACCACTTGAACGAGAACTACAGTAACGTTATCAACTCCGCCATGACTGTTTGCCAAGGAGATCATCATATTCCCTGATTCTTCTAACTCATCGTGGGAAGACAACACTTCGCATAGCTCCTTATCCGATACCATGTTAGTCAACCCGTCAGAACAAAGAAAAAATATATCCTCAGGTTCGTACTCTATTTCACGGATATCGGGTGTCAAATTAGGTTTTGTTCCTAGCACATTTGTCAAAATATGACGGTAAGGATACACCTTTTCTGATTCTTTAGAAAGACCATAACGAGAGCACAGACGATTTGCTAAAGAGTGATCCTCTGTAAGCTGAGACAAAATCCCCTGTCGAAATCGGTATATTCTACTGTCTCCAACATGGAGAATATATGCTCGATCTTCTTTAAAAAACAAAGAACTCAACGTTGTTCCCATTCCCTTTAGTGCACCATCCAAGCAAGAATACTTGTATACCCAGTCATTGACTCTACTAAGAATATCTAACAAGTGATCCTTGGTATACGACCTACGATCTATACCAATCTTTCTGTTTTGCTCCTCAAATAAACTCATTAGCTGCGAAACAGCTTCCTTGGACGCCACCTCTCCTCCTGAGCACCCGCCGATACCGTCCGCTACAGCAAACAATCCCATCTCCGGATCTGCTTGCCAAAAATCCTCATTTTTTACTCTAGATCGGCCTATATCGCTAGCCCCGAAGCATCTAAAAGCCATACCCCCCCTACCTCAGATATAAAGGTTTTGTACTATGAATCAAAAACCCATAAATAGAAATCACCGTCAAAGAAAAAAAATCGGGTTTCAAAGATATATTTTTTAAGACGCTTCCCGTATAACAAAAAATTTCTATTCTATTAAAGAAAAGATTGTAACAGATCCTAGAAGATAAAAATCTTGATAGCTAAAATCCACTCCGTGTTATTAAGAAAGTGATCTTCAAATCGCGAAAATGAGGGAAAAATGCGCATACGTTTGTTTATAGCCTTTATATCACCGATACTTCTTATGCCCGGATGCACTCTTATCCCCAAAGAATGCTATAGTAACAAAGCCCCCATCATTACAAAACATGTTGTAAACGTATTGCAAAAAAGCCCTTTAGAAAATTAAACTCGCGAATTATTCACAATACCAGAAGGTTTTTCAATTATGAAAAGAAGGTTTATCGTAGGCATTCTTATTTCGACACTCTCTATGGGCTTGGGGGGATGTATCTTTCCTTCTGGAAATGGTGTTTATAATGCCAAACTTTATACAACAGGAAGCAAGGCCAAAGGAGTGGTTGCTATGCTCCCCGTTGCCGTTAACCCGAGAAATCAAGGAGGAGATGTCCTTCCATGGAGTCTTAGAGAAGAATTTACAGAGGAGCTGGTAAAAAAACTTAGCCTTTCGGATAGGGTTTTTCTAATCAAGCACAATGTCTCCAATAGAATAGCCTCCGATTTCTATTCCCCCATGCCAAAAGCGATTCCTGTAGAGATTACTAGCCAGTTCCTCCCAGCAGAATTTGTTATAGCAACAGAACTCATTGACCATTCAACAGTTAGCGATGCTTTAAAAAATGAAACTGTTTGTGCCTCTATGAGAGTTCGAGTCTTTGATATTCGGCATAATCGTTCTACTCTCGTATACCAAGAAATTATTGAGGCCAAACAGCCTATTCCACAGTCTGCCTCTGATTACTCCCGTTATGGATGGCGAACCTCACATTTTGAATCAACTCCTATGGGTCTAATGCATGGTCGTCTAATTAGAGAAATTGTGGCCAGAGTAGAGGGGTACGTCTGTGCTAATTACTCGTAATTAATGGATTAGAAAATGCCTGTCTGGCTATTTCTCTTCTGGACGCTACTAGCTCTCTTAGTTTTTAGGGGGAATTTTCTTTCTTTGCCTAAAGGCTCTTTTCGCATTTCCATCACAGGGCTTCAGTTGTCAGGGGCCTGTTTGCTGTATTTATTTTCAGGAGTATCTATAGCTGTACTTTCTTCTTCTGGGGACGGAAAAGAACCTTCCCCATTTGCACAGGGAGCTTTTATTACTTTAGTCCTTGTTGTTTACTTGGTATCCCTTCCAAAACGAACTATTCATACAATCCTTTGGGCTGGGAACCCGGCGAAAAGCTCTCCAAAAACGCTTCTTAGCACTACACTTAGAGCTTGGATTCTTGCTGTTCCCGTCACACAAATATCTTCCCTAGTACTTTCCAAAGTGCTCATCACAATATTTGGTGAAAAATTATTGATACCTCAAGCTATTGCCAAAGAAGTCCAGGAAGGATTAGCAACACCACAGGTTTCCTCCTTATTGCTTGCCTTTTCTGTGGCCATTTTACTCCCAATCTCTGAAGAAATTGTTTTTAGAGGTTTTTTACAAAACTTTTTGAAAAAGAAGCTTTCCGTAAGGAATAGCTTGATCCTATCATCAATCTTCTTCTCGCTAGCACACATAGAAAATTCTTTAGGAAGCCTTATTTTTGTTCCTGTGATCTTTATTTTATCTCTGATGATTGGATTTGTTTACGAAAAGGAGAGAAGCCTGTTGGCCCCCACGCTGCTACACGCTCTGTACAACAGCACTCAGCTCATATTTTCTAAATGGCTCTGAAAAAGGGTGTCTTCACTCTAAACAATCTTAAAAAATTCCTTTTCATTGAGCAAAAAACACAAAAAGCCGGAGCGGAGAGTTACCCCTAGCACGACAACTTCCGCTTATGGCTGCTACCTTCCGGTCCTGACCAGGTTCACGGCTTCGGCGTCTAGGGAGTCCCCGCTCCGAGAGAGGATTCTATTTCTTTTTAGAAATTCTATTCAACGGTAATTCTTTATTTCTTTAATTAACAATTATTGGATTGAGAAGGTTGACTACATTCCTGTTTTTTGGCCTCTTGCCATATTCTCTCAGCATCTTCATGAGAAATAGAGGCAAAGGAGCCGTCAAAAAGGAAAGGAGCTCTCCTATGTAATTTTTTTATAGCTTCTTCAGCAGGCAAATCTTTTGGGAAGAGTCCTTCCCTTTGAGCTAAAAAACATAAAATAAGGGACAGACTCAGAACATCCCCCATCTCAGAAGCAACCTCATTGGAAGATTTAGCTGCTAAAATAGCCTCCTTTAGTTCTTTAATTTCTAGTTCTAAATGGTCCATGACAGAAAAAAGAGTTTGTCTCTTAGACCAAATACATCGCCCCTCTAGGACCATTAAGGAGATCATAGAAATCAGATCATTTATTGAACTTTTAGCCTCTTCCACAGTACAAACCTCAACTAACCTAAACCTTCTCAAGCAAAAGCTACCCCCTCTATTCGGGAATAGCTAAACAACAAACCACCACTGCTTCGAAGTTATTTCACGATTCTTGAACGAAACAAACCCTAGAGCTGAAAGATCCAAATACTCTACCGCTTCGCTGGGGATTTTATTTAAATAATTGTTTTCTTGCAAAAATTAAAAAATTAGAGGCATATCTTCTAAATGCTGACGGAGAAGGTAAAAAATTTTCTTATGCCCAGAAGACAACGGTAATTTAGCTATTTGATCCAACCCATAGTGAGAAAATATTGGTGAATATGATGACGTCTTCAAAAGCACAGGATATAGCGACGCTTTATAATTCGTAAAAGATTGCTGCAGCGAAGGCAACAAGCCAACGAAAGTCAACTCCGTCTCCGATAAATCTCTGCATAACGAACACATTCTATCTATGTCTGACAGCAACTCTCTATCAGAAAACTCGATATAGGGAAACTCAAAAAGGTCCCTCATAATTTCCCCCTTTCCTCGTTTAATGAGACAGTACTCTCCTCTGCAGTTGATAAGAAAAACGCAACGAGCTATGGAAAGTATTTTTTTCCTTGCTAAGCGATTGGGCAAACTTGCAGTTTCTCCGCATTCAAAGGCCTTACAAAAAGATTGCAAAGGACAAGAGGTGCATATAGCTGTTTTTTTACAGACACAAGCTCCAAGTTCTATCAGAGCTTCAGAAACTTCTTGAGGGTTCTTTTCTGGCAAAAAATCATTAGCTAAACGTTGAATTTCCCTGTGAGTTGATGGATTGTCAATAGGTTCTCGGAGACAGAACAACCGACTAAAAACGCGAAGAACATTTCCGTCTACAGCAGCCACACGCTGCTTAAAAGCGAAAGCTAGAATAGCATTAGCCGTGTAAGGACCTATGCCTGGTATCTTGATTAATTCGTCATATGTAGAAGGAATCTCTCCATTAAAGTTTTTTATTACTATCTCGGCGCCCTTTTTGAAAGATCTTACTCGAGAATAATACCCTAGACCCTCCCACATTTTAATAAGATCCTCTTCAGAACTACTGGCTACATCCTGCAACGACGGATACCTTTTCATCCACCGATTAAAGTAGTCGACCACAGTCTCTACTCTTGTTTGCTGAAGCATGACTTCTGAAATCCAAACGGAATACGGGGAAATATTCTTCCTCCAAGGCAGATCTCTTTTGTTATCGAGAAACCAAATTCTTAATCTTTCTGGGGCAGATTCTTCCTCAAGAAAAGAGTTTAGTGTTTTCTTCATAAAATTTTTCTCCTAAAATACCCCTTTGGAAAAGCTTATGAATAAAATTATCATTAAAGTAAAACAACCCTCCAAGCTGCTTTCTCTTGTAAAGGAGCAGCTCACGCCCTACCCTTTCGCTAAAGCTGATGATTGTCTCCGCTTTCACCATTGTCGAGTTAACAAAACGGTGGAGCGTTTTGGATCTCGACGATTACTCCCTGGAGACATTGTCTCCATCTCTGTTGCAGATCTTGCCGAGCCTAAAATAGAAAATATCCCAATCTTATTTGAAGCAGAAGGTTACACAATCTATCATAAACCAGTGAGGATTTCCACAGAACGATTAGTAGAACTCGCTCAAGGGATCGTTGTACACCGATTAGACAGGGATACGTCGGGCTGTTTGATTGTAGCTAGGACGCAATCCTGTGCGCAACTTTTGCAAAAATTATTTAAACAAAGGAAAGTTCAAAAGCAATATATCACTGTTACGGAAGGCTCCCCCCAAAGACTTTCAGGAATCTTGAAAACCTTCACCAAAGTTTTACATCGTCGTCAAGGTGCTCTCATCATGGGTAATAGCAAGGACGGTTTGGAAACAATTACTCAGTGGAAAGTTTTGCAATCTACAACTAACTATTCACTGATACTTTGTTCCCCTATCACCGGTAGAACACATCAGATACGTCTCCATATGAAAACACTGGGATGCCCTGTAGTTGGCGATATAGACTATGGATCAAGAACGCCCCCCGAAAATGTTTTTCATCCTCTCCTTCATTCTCTATCCATTCGATTTTTTTGCCCTATCACTCAAAAAAAAGTACACACGCATTGCTCTCAAACTTTTCCTTCCTTGTCCTCCTTAGAATTTTTAAAGAAAAATCCTTAAAAACTAGAAGACTGATTGGAGAATTCGCTTCCCTCCCTCTTTCTCCATCGTAAAAAAACTGAAAATCTGTTAGCTTTGGCCATTGCATCAATTGCAGGTGGCGTTTGTGAAAACTTATTTCAATAGTTGGCTGTGAGTTTCTAATTTCCGATTTAGCCCGTTTTCGGGTGTTAGTTCGAGATGAACCTTGATGGGAAACTAGCCAAGAAAAGTTATTAAACGGAGGAGATTTCGTGCTGAATATAGATTTAAAAGGCAAAGTTGCTTTTGTTGCTGGTATTGGTGATGACCAAGGTTACGGCTGGGGAATTGCCAAACTTCTCTGCGAAGCTGGAGCTACAGTCCTTGTAGGCACATGGGTCCCTATATACAAAATTTTTCAACAATCTTGGGACATGGGTAAATTCAATGAAAGCCGCAAACTCTCGGATGGGTCTCTCATGGAATTTGCTAAAGTTTATCCTTTGGACGCAGGCTTCGATACCCCTGAAGATGTTCCTGCAGAAATCATGGAGAACAAGCGCTATAAGGAGATGACTCATTTCACAGTTAGCGAAGTAGCAGATTTAGTTGCAAAAGATTACGGCAAAATAGATATCTTAGTCCATTCTCTAGCCAATGGTCCAGAGGTAACAAAACCTCTCATTGATACCAGCCGAAAAGGTTATTTAGCAGCTCTCAGCGCTTCCTCATACTCTTTTATCAGTCTGCTCTCTCACTTTGGCCCCCATATGAATAAAGGCGGAAGTACAATTTCTCTTACCTACTTAGCTTCACAAAAAGCTATCCCTGGCTATGGGGGAGGCATGAATTCTGCAAAGGCTGCTTTGGAGAGTGATACGAAAATTCTGGCCTGGGAAGCAGGTAAACGATGGGGCATCCGAGTAAATACTATATCAGCGGGACCATTAAAGAGCCGCGCAGGCAGAGCTATAGGATTTATCGAAAGAATGGTTGACTATTACTTAGAGATGGCTCCCATAGCCGAACCTATGACAGCTGAACAAGTAGGCGCAGCAGCAGCTTTCCTGGCCTCCGACCTGGCTAGCGCCATAACAGGAGAAACTCTTTACGTCGATCATGGCGCTAACGTTATGGGAATAGGTCCTGAAATGTTACGTACGCGTGATTAAACGGTCTCTTTGCACCTCTCCGCATACCTAGCCTCCCCCTCTTCCCAGGCAGCCAATATACCTAGTGAAGACGCTGGGGGAGCTAAAAAGTCCGCTTGGCTATGCATATGTGCTGGAGCCGAGCTCATAACTATCTTGAAATCCCCCCTGTCAATGAGGTCTATATCGTTGGCGTCATCTCCTGAGGACATGATGAAAGGTTTTTTGCCCTCGTATAAATTTTCTACGACGGTGTCTAAAACTTTGCCCTTAGATGCACTCCCATGAGTGATATGCACTAGAGCATATCTATGATCAAAGGGCCATCGAATGAGTGTTACCATTAGCTCTTTTCCTATAACTGGATGGTCGAAAAGCTCGTTGTATACTTTCTCTACGTCCTCTTTCTTACCCATAACTTTGGCAGCAGCAAAATGGGAGAAAGGATACTCCTTACTCAAGGAGTCTACTTCAAACAAATGATTATCAATGTCTTTTTCTGAAAAATAAGTTTTCTCTACAATCTTGGCAAACTCAGCAATGGAGTCAGGAGACCGTTTTCGATAATACTTGTCCTTTCTTTCGGCTCCAGAGCCGGCGGTAAAGATTACTGGATGCGAATAGACTACGGATTCTATAAGCTCCAAATAGGAAGCTTCTATCATATTGGACAAAATCACCCTGTTCTCCAACGACGACCAAACACTGGCTCCGTTTTGACATCCTAACAAATAAGGAACCTTAATATCTGATAAAATTTCTCTAGCATAAGAGAAAAATCTACCTGTGATAAAGAAAATGTCCCAATTATTTTTGTGCAATCTGTGGATAGCTTCACAAACTTCCGGCTCTAAACTTTTTGTCCCCACCGTAATCGTGCCATCAATATCCGTAACCATCAATTTTTTCATACACTTCTCCCCAAGTACCATTTAATTCCCTTCTGCCACCGGCTTTAAAAACTAGCAACTAGCAAACTCTATCCTTGTCCTTTTTTCAAAGGCTTGCTTATGATCCGGTTATTTAGTTAATGCACCTTTAAAACCATTATGTCGAGAAATATACTTTCCTTTTTTGTGAACAGTGCCGTTGATATGGCCGAAACTGCTCAAGAAGCCCCTTTAAAAGAATTTCTTCCTTTAAATATGCGCTCAGAGTTATTCAAAATGCTGTTTTCTCTTGTTATACTCTTAGGAGCCTTTGGCGTTTGCATTTGGGCCTTTAAAAAGCTTTTACGTAATAAAACCTCAAGGTTAGGATCTTCTTCAGCCATAAAAATTTTAGACAAACGCGCACTTACGCCTAAGTCCTCTATCTACCTTGTTGAGGTGGCCAATAAAGTCCTCATTCTTTCTGAGTCTAATGACTCCATTTCCTTGCTTTCAGAGTTTCCACCCAATACTGACATCCTAGAACTGATGAAATCCCGGAAAGACTCTCAGCCTCAATTATCGCCCAAAGACTTCATTTTAAAAGCCATCCAAACAAAAAAACCACCTCAAGAATCACCCAGAAATACTCCTATTCCCTAAAACCTTGCAGTAGCAATAGTTTTAATGAATTCCATCATTGTCAGTACGTCATTTCCTTATCTTGAATAATTATATTCCATGAAGTTACACTGAGCCCTTATGAGCGACCAGAGAAAAATAAGAAGGAACGGCTAAATTATGACATGGATCCTTAATCAAAATAACCTAATAAGCTTTCTAAAGGAAAACAATTTTACTCCTTTTGAGGAAACTACCAGCCGGCTTTCTTATATTAACTTAAATGCCGATGATCACGAGATCCCTTTATTTTTTGTCATTCGTAACGAAGGAGAGATTTTACAGTTAATTGCTTATCTCCCCTTCCATTTAAAGGATTCTGAAACCCAAGCTACAGCTCGTTTGCTACATCTTTTAAATAGGGATCTAGACATACCTGGGTTTGGTATGGATGAAGAGCAAGGCCTTATGTTCTATAGATTAGTTGTCCCATGTCTCAACAAGCAGATAGATAGCAAACTTCTGCTGGTGTATATTAATACTGTCCAACTCGCTTGCGACAGCTTCTCTCACGCTATAGGGTTAATTTCTTCTGGATCTATGAATCTGGATGAGTTACAGCGAGAGGTAAGAAAGGAAAATCATCCTAAATAAGTTCGTCTATGACCCTCCATTTTATCTTTTATGACACTGAAACTACGGGAACAAACGTAGAAAAAGACCGAGTGATCGAAATAGCTGCCTACAATCCAGAAACTGATGAGTCATTTGTCTCTTACGTGAACCCAGGAATTGTGATTCCTCAAGAAGCCTCCAACATTCATGGAATCACTAACGAAGTTGTGGAGCAAGCTCCGGAATTTCCCGTTGTTATAGAATCGTTCATAAATTTTTGCGGCGGAGATGCCGTGCTAGTGGCTCACAATAATGACAGCTTCGATCTGCCCTTACTTGAGAGCGAGTGTCTAAGACACTCTATCTCCCTACCCAAATATGCCTCTATAGACTCCCTGAAATGGGCAAAAAAATACCGCCCTGACCTTCCTAAACACAACTTGCAATATTTGAGGCAAGTGTACGGTTTTTCAGAAAATAGAGCCCACAGGGCTTTGGATGACGTGATTATCCTGCACAAAGTCTTCTCTGCAATGGTTGGGGATCTCTCTCCTTCTGCAATTATAAACTTATTAGCGGGAAACACCAATCCTAAGATGTTCAAAATGCCTTTTGGAAAGTACAAGGGGAAAAAATTGACAGAAGTCCCGGCTTCTTATATCCAGTGGCTTCAGGATCAAGGTGTTTTTGAAAAACCTGAAAATAAAGAAATCAAACTTGCAGTTGAGGCGCTTAATTTATGACAACAACTGATAATACATTGTCTGCCGCCTTCTCCCCTTGCCCCAACGATATTTTCCTGTTCCGCTCTTTTCTCAGGAAAGAAGAGGGATTCGATATCTTATCTGATGCTATCCAGGCTGATATTGATGCCCTGAACAGTATGGCTTCTCGACACGAAATTCCTCTGTTAAAAATCTCTGCAGCTCACTATCCCTCCGTAATAAAGAACTACCAGATGCTGCCAGTAGGGGCTGCCGTGGGATTTTCCTGCGGCCCTTTATTAGTGACTAAAGCTTCTACTCCTCAATCTGATATCAAGTCCGTTGCTGTTCCCGGAATACACACTACTGCTGCTGCTTTGGTACGTATTTTTTATCCGTCACTAAAACTACTTGTCGTCCCCTATGACAAGATCTTGTATGCCATTGAAGAAAATATTGTTCATTCAGGGGTGATTATTCATGAAAGCAGGTTCTCTTATGATAAGAGCACTTTCTGCGTTGTTGAAGATTTAGGATTGAAATGGGAAAGGTTAACCTCTCTTCCCGTTCCTTTAGGATGCTTGGTAATATCCAGAAAAGTTTCAGAGTCTGAACGACTTTTGATCACCAAACTACTGCAAATATCCCTAAACCAATCTTTAAATCAAAAAAAAGAAGACGCTATATCACTCGCTCTCGAATACGCCAAAGAGAATGATCCCTCAATTATAGAAAGGTTTTCAGAAGTTTATATCTCCCAAGAAACTCTTATTCTTTCTCCTATAGGGGAGAAGGCCTTTACCAAGTTATGGGACCATACCTCTTCTCTTACCAAATGAAAAACTCGGAATAGACCGTATTATGTCCCATTATCTTGTTATTGTTGCCGATATAAGAGAAATTCAGGCCTTTCTAGAAGCTGAGGAGGCTATCCCCATACATGACAACGTATACCGAATATCTTTTGACTCATTCTCTGTTGACATTCTCATAGCTGGGTGGGGAATGGACGTCGCTGTTAGCACTGTTAAACAATGGCTAAAACGATCAGATATTTTTTATGATTTTTGGATCAACATAGGCATAGCCGGAGTTTCTTCACAGCAGAAAGCCTTGAGTGAAACTTATTCCATAGCAACTGTAAAGAAAATTATAGACCGTTCCTCTTTCCCCTCCAGTTACGCAGAGAAAAATCTACTCCCCTCTATAGACCAAAGTACAAAAAACTTATGGATTATTGATCCTTTAACTCCTCAGATTTCTCCTCGTCACCTTTCTATTTTTCCATCGGCATCCTTATACACAGCTTCAAAACCAGTAAATGACGGGCTTAATGATTCTTTTGAACTAATAGATATGGAAGGCTATGGTCTAGCTGCGCTCGCCAAAGATATTGGAGTTTCTATAACGTTAATCAAAATTACTTCAGACTACGCGAACGCCGCAGCAAGTCTATTTATTTATATACACCTGCCAGAACTGTCAGAAAAAATCAAAAAGAGCCTGCACCAGGCTTTATTCTTCTTAGAAAACACGCCTTGCCTTTGTGTGCATTGATCAACAAAACCCGACCTATTCAAAAGGATATATCCCATCTTAATCTTACTCTGCCAACGAAGAATATACTACCTCTTCTGCAGCGCTACCAGGAGCATCCATGACTCCACTTACAGAATTGGAGAGCAACCACATCTCCCTAAATCCTGAGCAGGTTTGTAATAGTTCTTCTTTAGTCCCTTCAGCAATTTTTCGACCATTCTCGATATATATAATTCTGTCCACATGCTCCAAGGTAGATAGTTTGTGAGCCACAATAATTTGTGTACAATTTCCTTTAAGACTACTGACAATTTCTTTGATATAATTCTCACTAACAGCATCCAACGAGGAAGTAGCTTCATCCAACAACAGTATAGAGGCCTTTTTCAATAATGCTCTAGCTATTGTCAGCCTTTGCTGTTGTCCTCCAGAAAGGTTTTTACCGGATTCTTCTAAAAGTGAGTGTATTCCGTCAGGCATCTTACCAACAAATCCCGAAGCATGAGCGTCCCTGAGGGCTTCTAAAACTTCATCTTCACTAAAAATTTTTCCTAAAGATAAGTTGTTAAACACTGAGTCGTAGAAAAGAAAAGGTTTTTGCGGAACACAAGCTATATGTTCCCTTAGGGAGCTTATATCATAATTGGTTATGGAACAACCATCTATCAAAATATCTCCAGAATCTATTTCATAAAGTCTGGGCAACAATTTTATGATGGTTGACTTACCAGATCCTGTAGGTCCTACAATACCGATGGATTCTCCTTTTTTCACAGAGAAAGTAATGCCCTGCAAGACAGCATCTTCAACATCAGAATCTTCTTTGTAGCTAAAGAAGACATTTCGAAATTCCAGCACTGATCGCATCCCGGTGAAATTCTTCTGCGTCCCCTTATCATCTTGTTCCTTACAAAGGTTTATTACCTCAAAAAATCTTTCAGCTGCTGCGCACCCTTTCATAATTTGTGTGTTTTCATCTGCAAACTTCTTAATAGGTTCGTATACAAGATACAACAGACCACAAAAAACCAATAAATCTGAAGGTGTAATTGCAAAAACATACAACCCTACTAGCATCACTGCAGCTAAAAACAAAGAAGCTGCAGCGTGTAATATGGGTCTTGGAGCTATTCCATAGCGCGCACTTTTCTCCTCTAATTTAGCAACCTTTTCATTATGCGACCCATATTTTTGGAGAGAAAACTCCTCGGTACAAAACAACTTGATAGTCATTATTCCAGACAAAAAATCAATCAGAACCGATGAGAAATTCGATTTGTTCACCTGAACATTGCGTGCTATGGACTTAATCTTTTTGGCTAAAAAAACCACAGGCAAAACAAGAATGGGAAATCCTAAAAATACTGTAAGCGAAAACTGCCATGATATTGAATAGCAGATGGCAAGCGTTAAAAGAAAAGTTGCTGGAGCATGCACATAATTGATAAACAATGAGTTTACAGCTTCGGCTATTTGTTCAGAATCCATGGTAATTCTACTACTCAAATTTCCAATGCCGTACGAATGAAAAAAAGACATCGGTAATTTCTGCAAAGCCGAGAAATACTCATACCGAAGGTCTTTACTTACCCTTATAGAAATGAGCATTGTTAAATAACGAACAAAAAATAATGTGATAGCCTTAAACAAAGCAACTAAAGCCAGAACACCTATCAAACGATAAAAACTTTTATAGGAACTAGACGCCTCAGAGAGCTTCAACCAACTGTCTACCGTTGAAGCAATTTTTTTGGTTATGGAAGATCTCTTAGATGCAGGGGCATTTTCTGCCAGGTACGCGTTAGCTTTGGAAAGAGTTATGGACTTATCTCCAGCAGCGATTTTATCAAAAGATTCCAAAAGACTTTCTTTATCAATTTCTTTTGGAATAGTTGCCAATTTTGAGGTCTCGCCTGCTTCTTTTTTACCAAACAACTGGAAAGCGTCAGGACCAGTTTTGACAATGACCCCCAGAGAAAGGATTTCCGCCTGAGAAGCCAAGGAATATCCCACAATAGATAATAAAGAGAAGCCAAGCAGAACTAGGTGCTTTTTACGCCTAAGGACTGCCCTTAGCAGTAGCTTCATAAATGCCTATATTACGAAATTTTCGGTATCGCTTTTCTAATAGTTCTTCCAAAGGAAGATCTTTTATCTGATTCCATTGAGAAAGGATAAAATCTTTGACATTTCTATATGCTGTTTCTGGATGGTGATGCGCCCCACCTATAGGTTCTTTTACCACAGCATCGATAATCGAAAAACCAAGAAGATCTTCCGCATGCATCTTCAGCATAGCCGCAGCTTCGCTATTTTTTTTTGGATCTTTCCAAAGAATAGACGCGCACCCTTCTGGAGATATCACTGAATAATATGAGTGCTCCAACATCCCTACCACGTCCCCTACGCCCATGCCCAAAGCTCCACCCGAGCATCCTTCACCTATAACGAGAACTATGATAGGGGTGGCTAATCTGGACAGTCTAAATAGATTATAAGCTATTGCCCGACCCTGTCCCCTTTCTTCCGCTGTAAGACCTGGATAGGCCCCTGGAGTATCTAGAAGAAAAACTACGGGAAGCCCAAATTTTTCAGCCATTTCAGCTAACCGTAAAGCTTTGCGAAAACCTTCGGGATTTAACATGCCAAAATTCCTATGAACCCGAGAAACGGTATCATGCCCCTTCTCTTGTCCAATGATCATAAATCTGGTGTTCCCTATTCTAGCCAAGCCGCCTACGACAGCAGGGTCTTCCCTGAAGGTTCGATCACCACACAACTCAACAAAATTCTCGCAAATAGCTTCAATGTAGTTGATAGATCGAGGTCTTGCTGGATGACGACAAATTTGCACCCTCTCCCAGGGAGTCAAGTCAGAATAAATCTTCTCTTTCAATTTATCTAAACGTTTTTCTAATTTCTGAATCTCGGATGAAGATAGAAGGGAATTTTCCTTATTCTTCTCCTTAAACTGTGCTATGGTCTTTTCGTATTCAACTACCTGTTTCTCATGGGGCAGCAATTCCATAAAAGATTCCGACATTCCCTAGTTAAAAAAAACATAATTTTAATACAAATAATTCTTAAAAACAATTAAATAAAACACTTTTAATAAAGGCTCTTCCTTCAAATTCTCTCTACTCTGCCTTCTATTTTAGATTCTTTGTAAGAAACATTAACTAAAAAATCAGCCCCCCAAAAATCAGGACCTCCATTTAAAGAAAATATTTTAATATCGTCACACGCCGACAAAAAAGTCAACCTAACACCTTCTCTTGCCCCACGAATGATTATCGAAGACATTGGCCCGCGGTAAGAATCTGGCGCGGTCGCCCGGAGAGCCGGCCCCCCAGAAACAGAACATGTTTTACCTTTAAAGAACAAAGAAAAGGTATGCAAGGAAGACTCCATCATCATAGACTCAAACGTAAAAAAATTCTCTGAAACTATAACTTTAGAGGAAACATGTGGACCTATGCCAGAATCTGTAAAACTCTTATACCTAGACCTATTTGAGGATAATTTGGAAGCCCTTGAAACAAAAGATGCCTCAATAAAATCTTCCCCCTCACGTATCGAAAAACTCTTAGCTAAAGACGCTAGCCCAAAACCATGACAGAGATCTATTTCCCCTTCATGAGGCCCATAAGTAATTACCCCAGTGTCCCCTATAAGAAAAGCCCCCATCCCGCTCTTGCAACCCGAGGCTGCGATAAAGGCCGCAGAAGAAAGAGACCTCCTCATCCAAAACCCTAATTCTTTATCCATGAAGCTGTACTCAGAAAAAGGTTTCTTATCCATCTGATACAAAAATGATTTCGAAACCCGGGTAACCTCTTTCTCTCTGTAATTTCCCCCTTGAGTCCACAAAGAAGGCAAGACTCTCTCTTCATGAGTGAAGAGAGATTGCTGAAAAGGAATCATTGACTTAGCCCGTTCCCGAGCTTCGTCGTAAAACTCTCCTATCTTTAACAATAACAACCCGAGCTCTGCGTGCTCTCCAGGATAAGGAAGCCCTCCCCAAGAAAATCCTCCATAGCGAAACAGCTTCACTGCTCCAGATTCAAAGGAATCCAAACCAAGGAACGAAAAATCTAAATTTACACCTTCTTCCAAAGAAGACAACATGTATGCGGCAGCAGCTATTTCATGAGCTTTTAAAACAGGATGCCTCTTAAAAAGATTTAAAACAGATCTTCTTTTGCTTTCGTTATAATAGGCCCCAAGGAGAACCCTGACACTCTCCTCAAAACTACAAGAAATCAACTGATTTACAGACAAATCACATAAAGAACTCAGAGTCAATGACCCATGAGTCTCTGGCTCTTGAAACACTGACTCTCGAGTCCTTGGCTCCATCTCTCAAACAATTCACATGACGCTTAAAAAAAACGTAAGATAACTGACGAACCTCTTAAGGTCAAGCTTCCGAAAAAAAGACAGAAGCCTGACCGAAGCTTATACTATTTTTCAACTAGGAAGATTTTGCTGGGGTTTCGATAAGTTTTTTCATCTTTTTCCCTGGAGTAAACTTAACAGCTCTTCTAGCAGGAATGTGAATAGGTACAGCAGCATTCTTTGGATTTCTACCAATTTTAGGCTTACGTTCCACAACTTGTAGGACTCCAAAATCTCTGAACTCTAAACGATCTCCCTTTGCTAGAGCGTCAGTCATCTTATCCAAGAAGTTTTGTATCACCATTCTCACGTGGCTAGGGTGGATCTTTTGATCCTGAGAAATCGTTGATATCAGTTTCTTCTTAGTCATAGTAGCCATAAGCTCTGCCTCCTATTAAACGCTCCTGCAACAGCTATTGTTAAGATAGCGCGAATTGTCCATGTTTGAATTATAAGCGTATAATAGCCATCCAACTATTGGATTCAAGTTATTTTTTTAAAATCTAAAATCTTTTCCCCTTCCAAAGACAAAAACCTCAGCAAACGACACCAAAAACAAAAAAACATAAGTAACACGAAAAGAAGATGATACAAAAGACTCGCAAAAAAAATATAGGCACTCCTTGCTACCTGACAAATATCAAGACAATATATTTCATTTTCATAATTTTATGACCAAAAACAACTCCGCAATAAAGCAATTTAGGTGACTCCTTAA